>JAVVFC010000151.1:0-7277 GCA_032250975.1 Longimicrobiales bacterium
GCGAGGGCCACACCCGTTCCCATCCCGAACACGGCCGTTAAGCCTCGCAGCGCGGATGGTACTGCCGGGGAGACCCGGTGGGAGAGTACGCCGCCGCCAGCCAGACCCCTCACCGCCCCCGGAGCCACCGCTCCGGGGGCGGTGTCTTTTCCCCCCCCGCTCACGCCGGGTGCCTGAACCCGGGTGCCTCAGCCCCCACCCGCGATCCGCGACCGGAAGGGCGCTAGCAGCGCGCGGGTGGCGGCCCCGGGGTCGGTTGCTGCCATGACGGAGCCCACCACGGCGGCGCCAGCGGCACGGGTACCGGCCACCCGGTCGGCATTCTCCGGGGTGATGCCGCCGATTCCGATCACGGGGATTGCGACCGCGCGGGCGACGGCATCCAGCCGGTCCGGCCCGATCTCCTCCCCGCCCACGTCCTTGGTGCGGGTACCGAAGACGGCGCCGCACCCGAGGTAGTCCGCACCAGCCCGCTCGGCCGCGCGGGCGATGTGGGGCTCGTCCGTGGAGAACCCGATCCGCAGGCGCGCGCCGACCCAGCGGCGAACGGCGTCCACCGGCAGATCTGCGGGGCCGAGGTGGACGCCGTCCGCCTCCGCGGCCAGCGCGACGTCCACGCGGTCGTTGATGAAGAGGAGCGCCCCGTGCGCGCGCGTGAGCGCCCGCAGGCGGTGGGCCTGGCGCAGGATTTCGGCCGGCGCGGCGTCCTTGGCGCGCAGCTGGACGGCGCGGCAGCCCGCGCGGAGTGCGTCCTCCACGACCCGCAGGGGATCACGCGGAGCCGCAAGTCGCCGGTCGGTGATGACGACCAGGGCCAGGGCGTCCCGCAGCTCCGCACCCCCGCCGCCCCCGACTCCGGGGGTCCTCACCGTCCCGCTCCCGGCGGCCTCACCCTCCGCTGTCCGGGCCGAAGGTGCGACGGCGGTACTCGGCGACCGCGCGGTTGTGCTCGGCCAGCGTCGTGGAGAAGACGTGGCCTCCGTCGGGGCCGGCGACCATGTACATATGGGGCACGTCGGCGGGATTCAGGGCGGCCTCGAGGGCGGCGCGCCCGGGCGCACCGATCGGCCCGGGCGGAAGCCCGGGCCGGCGATAGGTGTTGTAGGGGCTGTCCGCAACGGAGTCGATGGCCGAGAAGAGGAGCCGCTCCCGGGGACCCCCCAGCGCGTACAGGACGGTGGGATCGGCCTGCAGCAGCCATCCCTCGCGCAGGCGATTATGGTAGACTGCGGCGATGAGCGGCATCTCCTGCGCGTTGCCCGCCTCCGCCTGTACGATGCTGGCCAGGGTTGTGAGCTCTCGCCGGTCCATCCCGAGGGAGTCGAGTCGGGCCTGACGCTCCGGCGTCCAGAACGCGTGGTAGGCGCCCACCATCACGGCGGCCACCGCCTCCGGCGGCGTCCCCTCCGCCAGCAGGTAGGTGTCGGGGAGGAGGTACCCCTCCAGACCGGGGCCGGGTACCGAGAGGAGGGTCGTGAGCGAGTCGGAGAGGAGCAGCGCCTCGACCCGTGCGGGCTCGACCTGCGAGATGTGGGCGATGCGCGGCGCCATCTGCCGCAAGGTCCACCCCTCGGGGACCACCAGGCGCTCGGGGACGACGGCGCCCCGTGTCAGGGCCTCCAGGATCTCGCGCCAGGACGCCCCCGCCGGCAACCGGTAGCGCCCTGCCTGGACCTGGCGATCGACCCCCCGCATACGGGCGTACAGGGTGAAGAGTCCCGGCCGGTCCACCAGACCACGGGCATGCAGCGAGTCGGTGACCGCTGCGAAGCCGGCGCCCGGGGGGATGCGCACCTCCACCGTGCCGGTCGCCCGGTCCCCGGCGCTGCAGGCGACGAGCGCCGTCGCCAGCAGCACGGCGGGAAGTCGGCGCGCGGAGGTCGGACGCGGGGCGGGGCCGGTCATCGCGGCGGGGCCCCGTCCAGGTAGGCCTGCAGGAGCACAGCGGCGGCGGCGGCATCCACCCGCCCTTTGTCGCGCCGCTGCGTCAGGGGGAGGCCGGCATCACGGATGCCGCGCTGGGCCCGGGCCGACGTGAAGCGTTCATCCACATACACGACTTCCAGTCCCGTGCGCTCCTGCAGTGCGGCGCCGAAGCGGCGGACCTCCACGCACCAGTCGTCCTCCTCGCCCGAGAGTGGCAGGGGGAGCCCGACGACGATCCGCCCCGCCTCCTGCGTGCGGGCCGCCTCGGCCACGGCCGCCAGTGGGGGGCGGCGGCCCGCGCGGCGGGTGAGGGTCCCCAGCGGGGAGGCCAGCGTTGCGGTGGTGTCGCTCACGGCCAGGCCCACCCGGCGCGTTCCGTAGTCCACGCCCAGTATCCGCACGTGCGCGCCTCGCTACCGGCCGGCGGGGTGCGTCATCCGGTCAGGCCGGCTACGCCATCCTCGAGGGACGCACCTTCCAGCAGCTGTCCGTAGAGGAGGTGGATGGTCGACTCCGACCCGAAGGTGAAGAGGCAGGTCTCGTCCCCACGCGAGGCGCACGACACCTCCAGCACCGCCACCGGGCCGCCGGCGAGCCCGGAAAGAAAGGCGGAGAGGAGTCCGGTCGTGAAGCCGCACGCCGGCTGAACCTCGACGCCGGGAGTGGCCTCGGCCCAGTTCTCCGCCTCCAGCGCGCCGACCCCGGCGTGCAGCGGCCGGTGGCACAGGGACCCCCATCCCGCCTGGCGGAAGAAGCGGGCGACGCGATCCCAGAGCTCCGGTTCAGGCAGCTCTGCGAGTGGGGCGGGCAGGGCGGCCAGGAAGCGGGCACAGAGCGCCTCGCCGGCCTCGTATCCCGCGGCGTGCAGTCCGTGGAGCGCGGCCACCGGCCCCACCTCCTCGCGCAGGGCGCGGCGCAGACGGGGTAGGGCCTGGGCGGGAAGGGCGACATCGCGGGTGGCGTCTGCCGGCATGGAGGTCCTCTGCGTTGGCGACGGAAGGGGTCGGAGCCGGGCTCCGCCCCGGGGACGGGCGCTGCCGGCTCGAGTGAATATGACCCGGAGGGTGCGGGGGAGCCAACGGGGGTCGGGAGGGGATATGGGGACGGGGACCTGGCGTTGGGGGGGTGAAGGCGCGCGCGCGGGGCGGTAGATTCAGGGGCGGTGGGCACTCCGAAGGAAGCCGTATGCGTCTGCCGCGGCTGAATGGATGAGCGTCACCAGGAGGTGCGAAGTGCGTTACGAGGATCAGGAAGTACAGGTTCTGGGGTTCGTGGCCGGGTTCATCGCCGGGGTGGCGGTGGGCGCGGGGGTCGCGCTCCTCACGGCGCCCGAAAAGGGGCGGAAGACGCGGCGGCGGATCGTGCGCGCCGCCAGCGACGCGCGCGGCACGGCGCAGGACCGGTTGGAGGCGTTCGCCCAGGATGTGCGCGAGCGGGTGGACGACGCCGTGCAGGCGGCGCGAAAGACGGTGGCCCGCTGAGATCGCCCCCGTGCGGTGGGGGTGAAGGGTCAGACGGTGTCGGGCGGTCGGTAGTACGCCACCCCGGCATCGGAGAGGGCGGAGGCGAGCGGGTCCACGAAGCGTGCCAGCGTCGCCACCGCCAGACCGCAGCGCGCGCGCGTCCCGGGCGGCGCTGGCACGACGTCGGCCGGGATGCCGGACTCGCGGGCCACCTCCTCCGCCCACAGCGCCATGTGGGTGGTGTCGAAGGTGAAGAGCGGCTGCGCGCTCACCGCCGCGGGAAGCGGATGAACCGGCGCCCCGACTCGTCGCACACCTCGGTGGGCTCGGTACCCGGAAGGTAGAACTCGGTGTAGCGGTTCTCCTCGCTGCACCAGCGGCTCCAGAGCTTGCCGGAGCGGGAGTCCACCTCGCGCGTGGTGAGGCCGGGCAGGATGGGCCACTCCGGCGGGGCCTTCAGGATGGGTTCGATGCCCGGTCGAGCGGGCGTCCCCGGGGCCGGCGAGGGGGCGGGCTCCAGCCCGTAGTAGACGTGGCGGAGGAAGCGCCCGAAGACCGGAGCGGCATAGCCGCCACCCGTGGCCTGGGTGCCCCGGTTGGCGTCCACCATGGGGATGGGACGGTCCATCCCGAACCAGACGCCCACCTGCAGGTTGGGGGTGAAGCCCATGAACCAGGTGTCGGTACCGTCGTTGGTGGTCCCGGTCTTGCCCGCCGTGGGGATCTCGTAGGGCAGCTCGCCGATGGCGCGGTGGTTGGCGCCGGTGCCGCGGTTGGCGGCGTCCTGCAGCAGGTCCACCATGATGCGGGCCGGCAGCGAGTCCAGGACCTGGGTGCGCTCCGGCTGGGGCTCCCAGAGCACCTCGCCCTCGGCGCTCTCCACCCGCAGGATGGGGAACGGGCGCACGCTCGTGCCCAGGGTGGCGAAGCCCGAGTAGGCCTCCGCCAGCTGGATGGGGATCACCTCCGCCGCGCCGATGGTGGTGGAAGGGTAGCGCTCGATCTCGGTCCGGATCCCCATGCGGCGCGCGGTCTGGGCCACCGTCTCGATCCCCACCTCCTCCCAGCCCAGCTTGATGGCCACCATGTTGATGGAGCGCCGCAGCGCCTCGCGCAGGGTGATGGGTCCGCTGAACTCCTCGCTGAAGTTGCGCGGCCGCCAGTCGTCCCCGGTGAGCTGGGGGTAGACGACGGGCTGATCCACCACGATGTGCGAGGCCGGGATCCCGGAGGCGACGGCGGCCGCGTAAACGAAAGGCTTGAAGGCCGATCCCGCCTGACGGCGCGCCAGCCGGACCCGGTCGAATTTGGACTGCTCGAAGTCGCGACCCCCGATCATGGCCCGCACCGCACCGGAGTGTGGGTCGAGGGCGATGAACATCCCCTGCAGGTAGGGCGTCTCCCCCTGGAAGGTGGAGACGGTGTCGAACTCGGCATAGCGCGGGTGGGCGAAGTGGGGGAGGTCCTCGATGCGCCCCCACCCCCAGTCCATGGCCTCGTCGGCCGCCCGCTGCATCTCGATGTCCAGCGTGGAGTAGATGCGCAGCCCGCCGCTGTAGAGCTGCTCGCCGAAGCGGGAGTCCAGGATCTGCCGCACCCACTCCTCGAAGTAGGGGGCGATGCCGTGCACCCCCTCGCCCGAGTGGTCCTCCTCGGGGAGGGGCCAGTCGTGCCAGTAGGCTGCCTCCTCCGCGGAGAGGTATCCCTGGTCCGCCATGGCGGTCAGCACCAGGTTGCGGCGGGCGAGCGCCCGGTCGGGATTCCGGAAGGGGTCGTAGGTGCCCGGACGGTTGAGGATGGCGGCCAGCAGCGCCGCCTCCGCCACGTTCACCTCGGTGATGTTCCGGCCGAAGTAGGCGCGCGCTGCCGACTGGAAACCGTAGCCGCGACCCATGTAGATCTCGTTGAGGTATGCTTCGAGGATCTGATCCTTGGTGTAGTAGCGCTCCAGCTCGAACGCCACCTGCAGCTCCCGCAGCTTGCGGGTGTAGCTCCGTTCGAAGGTGATGGTCTGCTCGAACATGTTGCGGGCGAGCTGCTGCGAGATGGTACTTCCCCCCCCGAGTCGCCCGCTCTGCCCCGTGAGCACCCCCCAGACCGCCCGTACGAAGCCGCGCGGGTCGAAGCCGTTGTGCTGGTAGAAGCGCCGGTCCTCGATCGCAACCACCGCCTGCGGTACGTATTCGGGCATGGCGAGGATGGAGACCGGCGTGCGCCGCTCCCGTCCGATCTCCACGATGAGCCGTCCGTCGTGGGAAAGGAGCTTGCTGGTCTGCTGGGTCTCGAAGGTCCGGATGCGCGCCACCGAGGGGCAGTCGGCGCAGACGTTGCGCCAGGTGCCCATGGCGAGTCCCACCCCGGCGAAGAGGGCGAAGCCGACGAGGGCCGCCACCAGGCGGAGGTCGAGCGCCTGCCGGACGGACGCGAAGATGCGCGGGAAGCGATTCATGGCGCGAACGTAGAGAGGGAGTCCGACCGCCTCAAGGCCGGGCGGAGCAGCCCGTCGGGCGAGCGCCGAATCCGGCGCGGCGGAGGCCGCACGATCCGGAACCCCTCCACCGCGGTCGGGGGAGGTGTTACCGTCCCGCATGTACCCTCCCGGAACGACACGGGTCCCGCCCACGGGTCCCGGGGGGGTGGAACCCGACATCGGAGTGACGGACCGTGCAGAACCTCATGCTCGCCCTGCTGGCCACCCTCCTCTCCGCCTGCACCGGCGAAGCGGCCGATGATCGGACCGCCGACGGGAACGGAGGTGCCGTTGCGGACACCCTGGTGGTCAGCTCCGATCCAGAGCTGCGCGCGCTGGCGGAGCGGATCCTGCCGGGGCTGGCGGCCCGCTCCGGGCTGGAGTTGCGGGCACCCGTCCGGCTGGAGCGCCGCTCGCGGGCACAGCTGGAGCAGTACCTCACCTGGAAGCTGGACGAGGAGTTCCCACCCGAGCGCGCGCACCACCTGCGCACGGTGTACGCCACCCTCGGCCTCATGGACGTGGACGTGGACCTGCGGGCGCTCCTGCTCTCGGTCTACGGCGAGCAGGTGGCGGGGTTCTACGATCCGGATTCCACCGCGCTCTTCGTGCTGGACGACCAGCCCGCCGAGGTGCTGGAGCCCGTGCTGCTGCACGAACTGGTGCACGCGGTGCAGGATCAGTGGGCGGATCTGTCGGCCCTCACCGACCCTGCGGTGGGGAACGACCGGACCACCGCCGTGCAGGCCGCCATCGAGGGCCACGCCACCCTGGTCATGCTGGAGTTCCTGGCAGAGCGGGCCCAGGGGAGCCCGGTGGACCTGACCGGAATTCCGGGGTTCGGCGAGCGGATGGGGACGGTGCTGCAGGCGGCGCGCACGCAGTACCCCGAGCTGGCAGCCGCGCCACGCATCATCCAGGAGGGCCTGCTCTTCCCCTACCTGGAGGGGGCCGGCTTCGTGCTGGAGGTGTGGAGAAGCCGCGCGACGCGGGACGGCGCGCTCCAGGACCTCTTCCCGGTGTCCACCGAGCAGGTGATGGACCCGTCCCGCTTCCTGTCGGATCCGCCCGACGATCCCATCCCGATCGCGCTGACGGCCACCGGAGGTGAGGTGGTCTACCAGGACGGCCTCGGTGCGCTGGAGGTGCGGATTCTGCTGGAGGAGCTGGCCGGGTCGGGCGCGGGCGGGGCGGCCGAGGGCTGGGACGGAGACCGGTACCTGCTGCTGCGGGACGAGTCCGGCCGGTACGCACTCGCCTGGGCTTCGGTGTGGGACGACGTCGAGGCGCGGGACCGGTTCGTGGAGACCCTCCGGCCCGGGCTGGCGCGGCTGGCGGGCACACCGCGGCTGGTCCCGCTCGACGTCGGTGGGCACGCGGGGGCGCTGCTTCGGGTGGGCGGCGCCGGGGAGGTATCC
>JAVVFC010000152.1:0-7260 GCA_032250975.1 Longimicrobiales bacterium
GGGTCCGCGGTGGCGGTGTGGGGGAGCGTGCCGGCGTTCACCCAGACGATGGTGTCGCCGAGGGCGATCAAAGGGTTCGCCGGGTCGAAGGTCATGTCGTCGAGCATGCGGATGACGACCCGTCCCGGGCCGGTCTCGGGCCCGCCCGCCCGCGCGGGCTCCAGCTCCCCTGCGCCTGCGGACTCCAGTTCGCCCGCCGGGTCCGGCGACGGTCCGCAGGCCCCGAGCAGAGAGGCGAGCAGCAGGATCGGGTACGCGCTATGGGTGCTTCGCATGTGAAGGGAACGCGGTCCTCGCCCCGGCGGTTCCGTGCCCGTTCCTCTGGCGCCGCACGCATCGGGGGCGCACTGTTGGGCCTGCGAAGCCCGTGGATCCCGCAGACGGGGCCACGGCCGGCCTGCCCCCCACCCCGGAGAGGATGTGACCAGGGAGATCTCCTGGCGTCGCCTTTTGGTGGAGGGGGCCGTGATCGTGGGCTCGATCCTGCTCGCCTTCGGCATCGATGCATGGTGGGACGCGACCCGGGACCGGTCCAGGGAGTTGGGGTACCTGAGAGCCCTCGCCGCGGAGTTCACTTCCGCTCAGGATGCCGCGATCGCGCTCGAGCCGGGTCGCGTGCAGGCCGCACGGTCGGCGGCGTCTCTGATCCGCCAGGTCCAGGGCGCGGCGCGCGCGCCCGAGGACTCCCTGTTTCTGTGGGCGTCCGGGCTCTCCCAGCAGATCGAATTCAACCCGCCCCGTGCGGTGCTGGACGACCTGGTCTCGTCGGGTGAGACCCAACGGATCCGCTCGGACACACTCAGGCTGCTGCTGGCCCGCTACCCCGCCCAACTGGCGCAGGTCGCCTACGCGGACGCGCAGGCCTGGGCCACGTGGGAAGACCGTATTCAGCCTTACCTGGAGGGGCGGATCCCCCGTGTGGATCGGCTTCGCCGCGGGACGTTCGGACGGGCGTTCGACGTTCCCTTCAGCCCCTCGCCCCATCCGGCACGTTGGAACGAGGTCTTCGCCACCCCACGCTTCGAGGACATGCTCGCCGAGCGGTGGATGCGGCTCGAGATCGCGCGGCGGAGATTCGAAGGGACCCGGCAGCTCATCGACGCGCTGTTGCGCGCCATCCACGAACAGCTCGGACCGGGGTAGGGGGTCTTCGACGAGATGACCGCAGGGCGCGCGGACCCCTTCGTCCGGACCGTCGTCGTCGCCCCGCCGCACCCCATTTGGCCCCGCCGCACCCCCGCCCCCATATTGCCCGGATGGCCGACATTCCCTCCCGACTGACGACCGCCCTCGCGGACCGCTACGCCATCGAGCGTGAGCTCGGCGAGGGCGGGATGGCGACCGTCTACCTGGCGGACGACCTGAAGCACGACCGCAAGGTCGCGATCAAGGTGCTCAAGCCGGAGCTGGCGGCGGTGGTGGGGGCGGAGCGCTTCCTGGCCGAGATCCGCACGACGGCGAACCTGCAGCACCCGCACATCCTGCCCCTCTTCGATTCGGGGGAGGCCGACGGCTTCCTCTACTACGTGATGCCCTACGTGGTAGGGGAGTCTCTCGGGGACCGCGTCAAGCGCGAGCGGCAGCTACCCGTCGCCGAGGCGGTACGCATCGCCCGGGAGGTCGCGGATGCGCTCGACTACGCGCACCGCCAGGGGGTGGTCCACCGGGACATCAAGCCGGCGAACATCCTCCTTCACGAAGGCCGGCCGCTGGTGGCCGACTTTGGCATCGCGCTCGCCGTCTCGCAGGCGGGTAGCGGGCGCATCACCGAGACGGGGCTCTCGCTCGGCACCCCCCACTACATGTCGCCGGAGCAGGCCGCGGGGGAGCGCGACGTGGATCCCCGCTCCGACGTCTATGCCCTGGGGTGCGTCCTCTACGAGATGCTGACCGGCGAGCCGCCGTACGGCGGTCCCACCGCCCAGTCGGTGCTGGCCCGGATCCTGACCGAGCAGCCGCGAAGCGTGACCGAGGTCCGGCGGTCGGTGCCGCGGCACGTGGCCGCGGTGGTGAGCCGCGCGCTGGAGAAGCTCCCCGCGGACCGGTTCGAGTCGGCGGCGGCCTTCCGGGGGGCGCTCGAGGACGAGAGCTTCCGCCATGCCGTGGAAGCCGGCGCCGCGCCGATTGCTGCCGGGAGCGCGGCGCACGGGACCCACCGGGTCGCAGGTCCGCCGTCCCGCACCCTTTTCGCGGTGGCAGGTGCGGCGGCCGTCCTGGCCGCTGGCGCCGCCTTCGTGGCGGGCCGGAACACCGCCGCTCCCCCGGAGGCGCCCCTCGCGCGGTTCCACGTCACCGTCCCCGACAGCGTCGCGCACATCGGCGTGTGCTGCGGGCCGTCCGTGGCCCTCTCCCCCGACGGCGGGTGGCTCGTCTTCGTCGGTATCGCCCCCGGGAGTGGGCATGCCCTCTATCGGCGGCGTGTGGGGGGGCTGGACATCGAACGGATCCCAGGAACGGAGGGCGCCAGCATCCCCTTCTTCTCGCCCGACGGACGGTGGGTGGGCTTTTATGCCGCGGGCCGTCTGCGCAAAGCGCCGATGAGCGGCGGCCCACCGGTGCCGATCGCCGAAGTCCCGCGGGTGGATGGCGCGAGCTGGGGCGACAACGACGTCATCGTCTTCGCGGTGTTGGGCGACAGCCTCCGGACGGTATCCGCGGCCGGGGGCGCGCCGAGGGCGGTCGCCCATCCGGAGGAAGGATTCTACCTGCAGCCCTGGATGCTCCCCGGTGGCAGGTCCGCGGTGGCGCGCATCGGCGGATCCGACACGGATTCGGAGGCGCGGGTCGCTTTCATCGACCTCGAGAACGGGCGCGCCGAGGTCGTGGGATTCGGCACGCGGGTGACCTACGCGTCGGGCCATCTCCTCCTCTCGACGTCCGATGAGACCCTGCTGGCGCAGCCCTTTGACGTGCGGGCAGGGCGGACCACGGGGGACGCCGTCGCCATCCTGGATGGCGTCGGTCTGGCCGGACCCTCCATCGGCGAGTTCGGCGTTTCGGAGGGTGGAAGTCTCGTCTACCGTTCCGGAGGCGGGGCCACGGGGTCCGAGCGGCTCGTCCTCCGCGTGTCCGGTGGGGTCCGCGCCGTACCGCTTCCCGAGTCCGGCAACATCGAGGACCCCTCCTTCTCACCGGACGGCCGTCGAATCGCCCTCCGGATGGCGGTCTCGGGCGCGTCGGGTCAGGTCTGGATCTGGGACCGGGACCAGCAGACCCAGGAGCTGCTGACCGTGGAGGGAGACGAGCACTACAGCCCCGTCTGGAGCCCCGACGGATCCCGCATCGCCTTCGGTCGCGAGTTCGCTGGGCAGCGTGCCGCGGTGTATGTGCAGCCCACGGACGGCAGCGGTCCCGCGGAGCCGGTGCTCGCCACCGAGGCGGACGACATACCGCACCAGTTCACGGCGGACGGGGCGGCGCTCCTGGTCACCTCCGCGGACGAGGCCGGTGATGACCACGACGTAGGCCTGCTGGAGTTGAGCGGGGGGACGCTCCGGTGGCTGGTGGCAACCGAAGCCGACGACTTCCACCCCCAGATCTCGCCCGACGGCCGCTGGCTGGCCTACGCCTCGGATCGATCGGGGCGCGCGGAGGTCTACGTCCAGCCCCTCGACGGCTCCGGGGGCCGGGTCCAGGTCTCCGCCGCCGGCGGGCATTCGCCACGGTGGGCGCCGGACCGGGACGTGCTCTACTTTGCGACCGGCGAGCGCCAGCCGATCATGGCGGCGACGTTCCGCACCGAGGGTGGGTTCCGGGTGACGGGTCGCGAAGAGGCGTTCGATGGGCCCGACGACCTGAACGTCGGTGAGGGGACGCCGACCATCACCTGGGATCTGAGCCCCGACGGGCGGGAAGTCCTCTACATCGGGCGGGGGACGGTGGATGGGCCCGGGGTGTCGCCCCCGCCCTTCGTCTGGCTCCTGAACTGGCCCGCCCTGGTGCGCCAGATGCAGGGTGGCGCCGCCGCGCGATGAGACGGGACCGTGCGCCGTCCCTCGCGCCGCTCCTCGCCCCGCTCGGGCTCCCGCTGGTCGCGCTGACCCTCGCCCTCGCACTGGCGCTCGCCCTGGCCCCCGCCCCGGTCCGGGCGCAGCTCATCTCGGGCACCGTGACCGACTCGGTTGCGGGGGTGCCGGTGGCGGGCGCGCTGGTGCGGGTGCTCGGCGTGGCGGGCGGGCAGCGCACGGCCTTCCTCACCGGACCCGACGGCCGCTACCAGGTGGTGGTCGACTCGGCCGGATCCTACGCGCTCGCGGTGGAGCGGATCGGGTACCGCGCGGTCACCGAGGGCCCCTTCGCGGTGTCCTCGCCCGGTGTGACCCGCCGGGACATCCGCATCGCCCAGACGGCCATCGAGCTGGGGGGTCTGGTGGTGGAGCAGTCCCACCGGACCTGCACGCTCACCGCCGAGCAGGGGGGCGGCACCCAGGAGGTCTGGGACCAGGTGCGGACGGCGCTCTCCGCGGCCAGCCTGACCACCCGCCGCCGCAGCCTGGCCTTCCAGATCCGGGAGCGTCAGCGGCGCCTCGCCCCGGAGAACCTGACCGTGCTGGACCAGACGGAGCGCACCGTGCCCGCGCTCGGGCGCAACTCGGTGCGCTCGCTCCCGCCCGAGGAGCTGGAGGAGGAGGGCTTCGTGCGCACCACCGCGGCCGGGGACTTCGAGTACCTGGGCCCCGACGCCGAGGTGCTGCTCTCAGACGCCTTCCTGCGCTCCCACTGCTTCTCGCTCATCCAGGGCGGCACCCCGCAGGTGCCGCTCATCGGCCTGCGCTTCGAGCCGGCCGGCGCGGTGGCTCGCCCCGACATCGAGGGCGTCGCCTGGGTGGACCCCGGCTCGGCCCGCCTGGAGCGCATCGAGTTCTCGTACGTGGGTCTGCCCTTCGAGGTCGGTACGGCGCTGGCGGGCGGCGTGGTGCGCTACCTGGAGCTGCCCACCGGGAGCTGGGTGGTGCGGGACTGGCACATCCGGGCGCCCGTGGTGCAGATCCGGCGCACCACCACCGGGCGGGACGCGCGGGACCGGCAGGTGGTGACCGAGGTGCAGGAGACCGGGGCCGAGGTGGTCTCGCTCCGGGACGGCGACTTCGAGTGGTCGCCCGATCTGCCCACCTATACGCTGGCGGGGGTCGCCTGGGACAGCGTGCGCGCGGCGCCGCTGGCCGGGGCGGTGGTGCGCGTGGCGGGGCGCGGGTGGCGCGCCGCCACCGACTCGCTGGGCCGCTTCCAGATCCCCAACCTGGCGCCCGACCGGTACCGGGTGGTGCTGGAGCACCCGCGCCTGGACTCGCTGGGCCTGCAGGCGCTCCAGCAGGACGCGCGCGTCGGGCCGGCCGCGCCCCCGCTGGCGTTCGCGGTGCCGGCGCGACTCACCCTCATGGCGCTCCGCTGCGGCGGCGAGGCGCGCGTCGTGGTGGGGGCGGTGCGCATGAGCGGCGGAGGACCGCCGCCCGGTGCCGCGCGGGTGGTGGCCACGGCCCCGGACGGCCTGCCGCTGCTGGAGACGGTGAGCGACGGCGACGGGTGGTGGGCGCTCTGCGGGCCGCCCGCGGGCGAGGTGCGCGTGCGTGCCGAGCTCCCCTTCCTGGCCTCCACCCCCGTGCCGGTCACCGTGCCCGACTCGGGGGTGGTGCAGGCCGAGCTCGAGCTGCCGGAGGTCCGCGCCGGCGCGGACGGCGCCCGGAACCCGGGGGAGGGGTGGGTGGGAACCCTCACCGTATCGGGCACCATCCGGGACGTCGAGACCGGGCGCGGTATCGCCTCGGCCGAGGTGCTGCTCACCGGGCCCGACGGCGAGCCGGTGACCGCCGTGCTGACCGACGCCGAGGGCCGCTACTCGCTCACCGCCCCGTCCCGCGAGGAGACGCTCCGGCTGGGGGCCCGCTCGCTCGGCTACGCCGCGCTCGAGAGTGCACCGCTGGCGGTCGCGCGGCGCGGCTACCGCGTGGACCTGGACCTGGCGCCCGAGGCTGTGGCGCTCGAAGGGGTGGTGGTGAGCGTCGAGGCGCGCAATCCGCGGCTGGACGACGTGGGCTTCTACCAGCGCCAGCGCACCTCGATCGGACGCTTCGTGGACCGCGTGGACCTGCAGCTGGACGGCTACGTGAAGATGTCGGACGCCCTCATGCGGCTGGGCGGCGTCCTGCGTCAGGTCGACATGGCCTCCGTGACGCTGGACACCACGCGCCGCTACCTCACCTTCCGGGGTGCGCGCTTCGGCGGGAACAACGGGTGTCTTCCGGCCATCTACGTGGACGGGGCCGTTGTGCGCTTTCCCCGCCTCATCCAGGACGGAGGCCTCGACTCCTCGTACCCCACCCTGGACGAGATCGTCCGTGCGTTCGACGTCGAGGCCGTCGAGCTCTACGACGGCCCCTCGTCCGGCCCCGCCCAGTACGTCCAGTCCCAGCCCCCGTGCGGATCCATCGTGGTCTGGACGGTGCGGTGAGCGGAGGGGGGTCCGCCGACCCCTTTGCCGGCTTTCGGCCTGCCGCCCGCTTCGCCCGGCGCCGCGCGCCCTCAGCGCTGCACGCGCAGCGCCAGCGTGTCGTGGTGGTAGCTGAGCAGCGAGCGCAGGTAGGGCCCGATGTCGTTCACGCCCGCGAATCCGGCCACCCGGGCGGCGGCCTCCTGATCCGCTTCCGAGGTGGCGGCGCCCGCGGCGGCGAAGGCCTGCAGCGAGGGGAAGAAGCCGATCGTCATGGCGTCCCAGTCGGGCCCGGCCTCGCGCACGAAGATCAGGTTCTGCTGGCGCTCCAGCACCGCGTAGTAGCGGTTCTCCATGCGCCGCTGCTCCACCAGCTCCGCGCGCCGCCCGGGCAGGCCGGCGAACATCTCCACGTGGAACATCCCCATGCCTTCGAAGCGCCGACGCAGCGCCTCCAGCGGCACGGAGCGCGCGAACCACTCCTCGCGGTAGGCCGTGTACGTCTCCAGCCGGGCGCGGACGCGGCGCCCCGCCTCGCCCTCCCAGGCGGCCGCACGCCGGCGCACCCGCTCCCCCGCGAAGTGCGCCTCCCAGGACGCCATGGGGTGGATGAGCATGAAGTCCCAGTGGTCCCCCTGCGAATGGCGGATCCAGAAGGGCGCCTCGTCCCCGGCGTCCCGGTGCACGGCCGCGGCCGCCTCGAGCGCGTCCATCAGGTCGTTGAAGTGGCCGGGCGCCGCCCGCAGCAGCGTGACGTTGTAGAGGTACTCGCCCTCGGTCGGGGCGGTGCTCGGGGCGGCGGTCTGGGCGGCGGCGGGGGCCGGGCCGGGGGC
>JAVVFC010000153.1:0-7251 GCA_032250975.1 Longimicrobiales bacterium
GCACGGGCGCGAGCGCGTCGGCCCGGAACAGCTTGCACCCCGCCTGGTGGTCGGGCAGGCGCGACCCGAACAGCAGCCCGACCACCGCGTTGTAGGTCCGGGACACGAAGCGGCGCAGCCGCGGGCGCTCCCGGTCGGTCTCCGGCGTCTTGGCGGCTACGGCGGCGTCCGCACCCTGCCGCACCCGCGCCAGCAGGGGAGCGAGGGTTCCGACCGGGATCTCGAGGTCGGCGTCGAGGAAGCCCACGATTCCCCCGCGGGCCTCGGCCAGGGCACGCGAGAGGATCCGTCCCTTGCCCGGGAGGTCCGCGCGCACGACCCGCACCCCGGGCAGACCCAGCTCGCGCACGCGGTCCCCGGTACCGTCGGTGGAGCCCGAATCCCCCACGATCACCTCGGAGCGGGGTTCGAGCTCCCGCAGCGCGGGCAGTACCACCCGCAGCGTGTCCTCGAGGATGGCCGCCTCGTTGCGTGCGGGGATGACGAGGCTCAGGATGGGCGGCTCGGGTGTCACTCGGCGGGTCCGGAAGGGTAGGAAGGGGGCGGCCTCGCGCGGCGGTCAACCTACGCGCGCCCGCGCGAGCCGGGCAACCACGTTGAATCGCCGCCCCGCCGGGGATAACCTTCGGCCCCGGACACCGACAGCCCGCCCATCCGCGGGTTCCCCACAGGACCGACCTTGCCCGACGACACCCCCCTCATGCAGCAGTGGCGCGACGCCAAGTCCCGCCACCGGGACGCCCTGGTGTTCTTCCGGGTGGGGGACTTCTACGAGCTCTTCAACCAGGACGCCGAGGAGGGCGCCCGGCTGCTGGGTCTCACCCTGACCTCGCGCAACAACGGCGCGGCGGCGCGCGTGCCGCTGGCGGGCATCCCGGTCAAGGCGCTCGACGAGTACCTGGCGCGCCTGGTGCGGGCGGGCAAGCGCGTGGCCATCTGCGAGCAGGTGGAGGACCCGGCCGAGGCCAGGGGGATCGTGCGGCGCGAGGTGGTGGAGACGGTCACCCCCGGCACCGTGCTGCACGACGCGCTGCTGGCCGACCGCCGCAACACCTTCCTGGCGGCGGTGGTGAAGGGGTCGGGCGCGCCCGCCTCGGAGGGTTCCGCGTCGGGGCGGCCCGCGACGGACAGGCCCGCCCCCGCGGAAGCGCCCTGGGCGCTGGCCGCGCTCGACCTCTCCACCGGTGAGTTCACGGTGCGCGCAGTGCCTGCCGGGACGCTCGCGGACGAGGTGGGCCGCATCGAGCCCGCCGAGCTGCTGCTGCCGCGCTCGCTGCAGGAGGACCCGGCGCTGGCGGGGGTCGCGTCGCCCCTGGAGGGCGGCCCCGCCCGCACGGTGCGCGACGACTGGGTGTTCGACGCCGAGCTGGCGCGCGAGGAGCTGCAGCGCCGCTTCGGGGTGCGCTCGCTGGAGGGGTTCGGGTTCCGGACGGAGGGGGAGGCCGGCGCGGAGCCGGGCGCCCCGGACGACCGCGACCTGGTGCGCGCGGGCGGGGCGCTGGTCACCTACGTGCACGAGATCCGCCCGGGCGGGGTGGCGCACCTGGAGCCGCCCCGCATCCTGCGCCCGGGGAGCGCGATGGTGCTGGACCGCATGACGCGTCGCAACCTGGAGCTGGTGGAGCCGCTCCGGGCCGGGGCGGGGGAGGGGGGCGAGGGCACGCTGCTCGCCGTGCTCGACCGCGCCGCCACCGCCATGGGGGGGCGGCTGCTCAGGCGCTGGGTGCTGAACCCGCTCGTGGCGCCGGCGGAGATCTGGGCGCGCCAGGAGGCGGTCGAGGAGCTGGTCACGGAGCAGGGGGTGCGGCGCCGGCTGCGGGATGCGCTCCGGCGCGTGGCCGACCTGGAGCGGCTGGCGGGCAAGATGGGCACCGGCCGGGGCACGCCCCGCGACCTGCGCGCCCTGGCCCGTTCGCTCGCGCAGCTCCCCGCGGTGGCCGAGGCGTGCGGCGCCCTGTCCGCGCCCCTGCTCCGCACCCTGACCGGGGAGCTGGACCTGCTGGCCGAGGTGCGGGCGCTGCTCGACGGGGCGCTGGCCGACGATCCGCCCGCCGCGCTCTCCGAGGGCGGGGTGATCCGCCCGGGGTTCGACGAGGCGCTCGACGAGCTGCGCGCCCTGCGGGACGGCGCGGTGGACTTCATCGCCTCGCTCCAGACCCGCGAGCGCGAGCGCACCGGCATCGCCTCGCTCAAGGTCGGCTTCAACAAGGTGTTCGGGTACTACCTGGAGGTGACCCGGGCCAACCTGGACCGGGTCCCCGACGACTACGTCCGCAAGCAGACGCTCGCCAACGGGGAGCGCTACTTCACGCCCGAGCTCAAGGAGTGGGAGGAGAAGGTCTTCGGCGCCGAGGACCGCATGGCTCAGCTCGAGGCGCGCCTCTTCGGCGAGGTGCGCGAGCGGGCGGCGGGCGAGACCGCGCGCCTGCAGAAGACCGCCCGTCGGGTCGCCGCCCTGGACGTGCTGGCGGCGTTGGCGGAGGGAGCGGAGGAGGGCGGGTACGTGCGCCCCGAGGTCCACACCGGCTACGACCTGGAGATCGAGGCCGGCCGCCACCCGGTGGTCGAGACCATGATGCCCCGCGAGGAGTTCATCCCCAACGACGTGCGCCTGGCCGAGGACGGCTTCATCGTCATCCTCACCGGCCCCAACATGGCCGGCAAGAGCACCGTGCTGCGCCAGGTGGGCCTCATCCAGCTGCTGGCGCAGATGGGCGCCTTCGTGCCCGCCCGCCGGGCGCGCCTCCCCGTGGTGGACCGCATCTTCACGCGCGTGGGGGCGAGCGACAACCTGGCCCGCGGCGAGTCCACCTTCATGGTCGAGATGCACGAGACGGCCGCCATCCTGCACGGCGCCAGCGACCGCTCGCTGGTCCTGCTGGACGAGATCGGACGCGGCACCTCCACCTACGACGGGGTCTCGATCGCGTGGGCGGTGACCGAGCACCTGCACGAGGCGGTGGGATGCAAGACGGTCTTCGCCACCCACTATCACGAGTTGACCCAGCTGGGCGACCTCCTGCCGGGGGTGGTGAACAGGAACGTGGCGGTGCGGGAGGCGGGCGACGACATCGTCTTTCTGCGGCGCCTGGAGCCCGGCGGCGCCGACCGCTCCTACGGCATCCAGGTCGCCCGCCTGGCCGGGGTGCCCCGCTCCGTCATCGCGCGGGCGGCGGAACTTCTCCACGAGTTGGAGGGAACACACTCCGGGGGCGGCGAGGGGCTGGGGCGCCATGGTGCGCTCAGGCCCCGTTCCGAAGCGCCGCCCGATCAGCTGACCCTCTTCACCCCGGAGCACCCGCTGCTGGCGCGGCTCCGCAACCTGGCGCTGGAGGAGATGACCCCCTTGGAGGCCCTCAACCTGCTGAGCCGCCTGCGGGCCGAGGCCCGCGGCGACCGGGAGCCGGGAGCGCCGTGACGCGCACCGCCCTGACCGCGCCGCGAGCGGCAGTCGCTGCGGCACGCACCGCCCTGACCGCGCTGGCCGCGCTCCTGGCCGCCTGCGGCACCGACAAGGAGATCCAGCAGCCCTCTCCGCTGCTGGGCGAGGTGCCCATCGTCTACCCGCTCTCGCTCTGGGACCAGGACATCGAGGGAGAGACGCTGCTCCGGGTCCGGGTCACCGACACGGGCGTGGTGGACTCGATCGAGGTGGTGGAATCGAGCGGCTACCTGGCCTTCGACTCGGCCGCCATCGCCGGCGCCCGCGAGCTCCGCTTCGAGCCCGCCCGCCGGGACGGCAAGCGCATCCGGGTCTGGGCCCGGGTCCCCGTCCACTTCTCCAAGCGCCCCCGCCCGGGGGGAGGCCCGATCCCATGAGCGAGCGCCACCGCGAGCCCTACGACGACGTCCTGCAGATGGTGGGCTGGACCCCGCTGGTGCGCCTGAACCGGGTCACCGACGGGTGCCGCACGCCGGTCTACGGCAAGTGCGAGTTCATGAATCCGGGTGGGTCGGTCAAGGATCGGATCGGGCTCGCCATGATCGAGGCCGCCGAGCGGGAGGGGCGCATCGCCCCGGGCGGCACCATCGTGGAGGGGACGAGCGGCAACACCGGACTGGCGCTCGCCATCGCGGCCGCCATCAAGGGGTACCGCTGCATCTTCACCCTGCCCGACAAGATGAGCCACGAGAAGGTGAAGCTGCTGCGGGCCTTCGGGGCCGAGGTCATCATCACCCCCACCGCGGTGCCGCCCGACCACCCCGAGAACTATGTGATGAAGGCCAAGGCGATCGCGGCCTCGCTGCCCAACGCCGTGCTCGCCAACCAGTTCTACAACCCGGCCAACCCCGATGCGCACTACGCCAGCACCGGCCCCGAGCTGTGGGAGCAGAGCGGCGGGCGCATCACCCACTTCTTCAGCGGCGCGGGGACGGGCGGCACCATCACGGGCACCGGGCGCTACCTGAAGGAGCAGAACCCGCAGGTGCGGATCTGCGGAGTGGACCCGGTGGGCTCGGTGATCGGGCCCTTCTTCAACACCGGCGAGATGCCCGAGGGGACGCCCTACAAGGTGGAGGGGCTGGGCAACGACAAGATCCCGGGCACGCTCGACCTGGACGGGTTGGACAGCTACGTGACCGTCACCGACGCGGACGCCTTCCGCATGGCGCGCCGCCTCACCCGGGAGGAAGGACTCTTCGTGGGGGGATCGGCCGGCCTGATCACCTGGGCGGCGGTCGAGGAAGCAAAACGGCTCGACGATCCCGGCGCCTTCGTGGTCACCAACCTCTGCGACTGGGGGGAGCGGTACCTGAGCAAGGTGTTCGACGACGAGTGGATGCGCGAGAACGGCTTCCTGGAGCGCCCGCGCACGGCGAGCGCCGCCGAGATGGCCGCGCGCAAGGAGAACGCGCCCGCCGAACTGCTCTCGGTCCAGCCGACCACCTCGGTGCAGATGGCGCTCTCGACCATCACCACCCACGGGGTCTCGCAGCTGCCGGTGCTGCAGGGGAAGGAGTGCGTGGGGTCGGTCACCGAGGCCGACCTGATGGCGCGCGTGCTGGCGGACGCGGGGGTGCTGGACCGGGCGGTGGAGAGCGTGATGGGGGCGCCCTTCCCGGTGGTGGAGGCGCATACCGGGGGGGAGGAGGTGCAGCGCCTGCTCACCCACGCCGCCCCGGCGGTGCTGGTGCGCGATGGGGGCGATGTGAAGGGGATCGTGACGCGCTACGACGTGGTGCGCGCCCTGACCCAGAACCGGGCCTGACGCCGTGCGTGTGACCGTCCTCATGGGCGGCGCCTCGGAGGAGCGGGACGTCTCGCTGGCCTCCGGGGTGCAGGTGGCGCGCGCGCTGCGCGCGGCGGGCCACCGGGTGGTGGCCTTCGACACGGCGCGCGGGCCGCTCACCCCCACCCAGGAGGCCGCGCTGCTGGAGAAGGGCGTGGACCCGGCGCCGCCGGCAGAGGTGCTGCGCGACCGGGTGGTGGAGGAGGGCCGCGCGTTCCTGGAGGGGTTTCCCGAGGTGGCCGGGACCGACGTGCTCTTCGTCGCGCTGCACGGCGGCAGCGGCGAGGACGGCACCCTGCAGCGCCGGCTCGAGGGGGAGGGGATCCCCTACACCGGGAGCGGGCCCGAGGCGTGCGCGGCCGCCATGGACAAGGACCGTACCAAGGCCGTGCTGCGCGCGCGGGGCGTGCCCACGCCCGCCTGGCTGACCGACTGCTTCGACGCCGGCCGCATCGAGGCGGCGCTCGGCCTGCCGGTGGTGGTCAAGGCGGCGCACGGAGGCTCGTCGCTGCGGCTCGAGATGGCGCACACCCGGGAGGGTCTGGAGGCGGCGCTGGCCCGGGCGCGGGACTTCCGTGACCGGGTGGTGGTGGAGCGCTACGTGCCGGGGCGGGAGTTCACGGTGGCGGTGCTGGACGGGGAGGCGCTGCCCGTGGGCGAGATCATCCCCGCCGGCGAGTTCTTCGACTACCGCAGCAAGTACCAGCCGGGGGGCGCGCGCGAGATCTTTCCCGCCGAGCTCGAGCCGGCAACCGCGCGGGAGCTGCAGCGGCTGGCGCTGGCGGTGCACCAGGCGCTCCGACTGCGCGACTGCTCCCGGGTGGACTTCATCCTGGACCCGGGCGGCGGCCTCTGGTGCCTGGAGGCCAACACTCTGCCCGGCCTCACGGCCACCTCGCTGGTGCCGCAGGCGGCGGCGGCGGCCGGGATCCCGTTCCCGGGGCTCTGCGACCGGCTGGTGGCGGCCGCCGCCCGGCGGGGTCCGGCCGGAACCTGACCCGTGGGGCGGGGGTTTGAGCCCACCGGGGCAGGTGTATCCCCCGGCGCCCGCGGGGAGAACCAGAGAGGACCGGGATGTACGGAAAGTCCAGCTACGGCCAGCCCACGTTCGGCTTCAACTTCCGGCTGACCCCGGTGGTCAAGTGGCTGCTGATCGCCAACGTGGCGGTCTTCTTCGTCACCGCCTTCCTCCCTCCCGTGGTGGTGGACCTGCTGGCCTTCCACCCCAACCGCCTGCTGACGCAGTTCTGGGGGGCGTTCACCTACATGTTCGTGCACGGCGGCCTCGGCCACCTGTTCGTGAACATGCTGGTGCTCTTCTTCTTCGGCCCTCCGCTCGAGAGCCGCTGGGGCGGTACCGAGTTCTCGCGCTTCTACGTGGTCTCGGGGCTGGGCGGCGTGGCGCTCAGCTTCATCCTCGCCCCCGAGGCCGCCATCATCGGCGCCTCCGCCGCCTGCTACGGGGTGATGCTTGCCTTCGCCATGAACTGGCCGCGGGCGCCCATCTACATCTACGCCATCTTCCCGGTGCAGGCGCGCTACCTGGTCGGCTTCCTCTTCCTGCTCAACGTCTGGAGCGGCTTCAGCGGCGCGGGCGGCGGCGTGGCCTACTTCGCCCACCTGGGCGGGCTGGTGGCGGCCTTCATCTACCTGAAGGCGGACTGGCGGCCCGGCTACCTGGCGCGGGAGGCGCGCCGCACCACCCGGCCTCGACCCCGCCGGCTGGTGGTGGTGCCCCCGGATGGCCGGGACGAGGGCGGGCCGCCCGCCGCCACGCTCTCCGACCCCGAGGAGCGCAAGGTGCTGGACGAGGTGGACCGGGTGCTGGACAAGATCTCCGCCCAGGGCATGAGCTCGCTCACGCGCGAGGAGCGGAAGCTGCTGGACGAGGTCTCGCGCCGCCGCCGCACCCACTGACCGCCGGCCCCGCACATGCGCGCCCTCACCTTCCAGGGCATCGAGGCGCTCGCCCTGGAGGACGTCCCCGACCCGCGCCTGCGGGACCCGGACGATGCGCTGG
>JAVVFC010000154.1:0-7179 GCA_032250975.1 Longimicrobiales bacterium
CCGCCGATGAGCACCCCGACCTGTTCTGGGCGCTGCGGGGGGGCGGCGGGAATTTCGGGGTGGTGACGGAGTTCGAGATCGCCCTGCACCCCGTCCCGGCGGAGGTCCTCTCAGGGCAGGTGATCTACCCCGGGGAGCGGGCCGCCGAGCTGCTGCGCTTCTACCGGGACACCCTCCGGACCGCACCGGACGAGTTCAGTTGCTTTCCGTTCCTCCTGCGGATCCCGCCCCTGGACATCTTCCCCGCGGAGTGGCACGGGAAGCTGGCGTTCGACTTCGTCCTGGCCTGGTTCGGAGATCCCGGGGAGGGGGCCGCCCACATCGCGCCGTTCCAGGCGCTGGGGGACCCCATCCTGGACTACGTGGTGCCCCAGCCCTACGCCCAGCTCCAGCAGTCCTTCGACGCCGGGATGGGGAAGGGAAACCGCTGGTACTCCCGGGCGCAGCAGTTCGACGAGCTCACCGACGAGGCCATCGACGCCCTGGTGGCGAATCTGGACCCCTTCCCCGGGGACTTCACCACCGTCTACCTGGCGCCTGGTGGTGGGGCCGTGGGGCGGGTGGCCCCCGACGCTACGGCCTACCCCCACCGGACCTCCGCCCACGAGCTCCACATCTTCCCGGGGTGGGCCGATCCGGGCCAGGATGGGGAGGTCATGTCCTGGGCAGACCGGCTCCACGCAGCCCTGCGCGCCCACGGCAACGGAGGGGTGTACGTGAACCTCCTGGGCGACGGCGAGCCGGACCGCATCCCGGCCGCCTATCGCGACAACTACCGGAGGCTGGCGGAGCTGAAGGCCCGCTGGGACCCGGACAACGTCTTCCGGGGCAACCACAACATCCCGCCTGCCGGGTAGCGGGCGCCACGTCCGCGCCTACCCCCATTTCAGGAATCTCCCGACTGGCCCCGGGCCCGCGCGCGCGCCCATGGTGAGGGACCCTCCCCGTCCCCCCGGAGGCTCGCCATGCCCGGCACCGCACCCGGCACCGCACCCGCCGCCGCTCCTGGCGCCGCTCCCGGCGCCGCACCCGCCGCCGCACCCCCGCGCACGCTCGTCCGCTTCCGCCTGAACGGGCGCGACGTCGAGGTGGAGGCCGACGCCGGCCGCACCCTGCTCCGGGTGCTGCGCGTCGACTTCGGCCTCACCGGCACCAAGTACGGGTGCGGCATCAACCGCTGCGGCGCCTGCACCGTGCTGGTGAACGGCCGTCCCCTGCGGGCGTGCCGGTACGAGGCGGACCGCCTGCACGGCGCCGAGGTGGTCACCGTTGAGGGGCTGGCCGCGCTCACCCCCGGGCTCGTGCCCGGACCGGACGGCGCCCCCTCCGCCGACGCGCTCCACCCCCTGCAGGAGGAGTTCGCCGACCGGGGCGCGCTGCAGTGCGGCTTCTGCACCCCGGGCATGCTCATGGAGGCGTTCGGTCTGCTGGCGGAAAACCCGGCCCCCTCGCGGGAGGAGATCATCGCCGGCATGAACCGCAATCTCTGCCGGTGCGGCGCTCACAAGCGGATCGTGGAGGCCATCGAGGCCGCCGCCGTCCGCCTGGCCGCCGCGCCCCCGTCCCGGACGCCGTCCCGGACGTCGTCCCGGACGTCGTCCCGAACGTCGTCGAGGAGGCCGTCATGAGCCGCACCGAGCGTCCCGGCGCCCGCCCCGGCGAGCGCCGCACCGACCTGGGTCCCTTCGCCGTGGACCGCCGCGACTTCTTCAAGTTCACCGGGGGTGGCATCGCCGTGCTCGTCTCGCTGCGGGGCGCCGAGGCGGTGGCCGCCGGCCTCGAGCAGCAGCGGGGCTACCCGGACGACTTCAACGCCTACCTGCGCATCGGCGAGGACGGCCGCGTCACCGTCCTGTCCGGCAAGATCGAGATGGGGCAGGGGGTCGAGACCTCACAGGCCCAGATGGTGGCCGAGGAGCTGGACGTCCCGCTGGACGCCATCGACATGGTCATGGGCGACACCGCGCGCTGCGTCTGGGACGCCGGCACCTGGGGATCGCTCACCACGCGCGTGTTCGGGCCCGCCCTGCGCGCCGCCGCCGCCCGCGCCCGCCAGGCGCTGCTGGAACTCGCGGCCGGGCGCCTGGGCGTGCCCGCCGCGCGTCTGGAGACCCGGGACGGCGTGGTGGCCGTGGTGGGAGGCCAGGCGTCCCTCACCTACGGCGAGCTCGCCCTCGGCCAGCGCATCGAGCACGTCATCGAAGGGGAGGCCGCCCTCAAGGCCGTCTCCGGGTTCCGGGTCATGGGGACCTCTCCCCAACGCCTCGACGCCATCGCCAAGGTCGCGGGCGCGGCCCGCTACGCGGGGGACGTCCGACTCCCCGGCATGCGGTATGCCCGCATCCTGCGCCCGCCCACGCTCGACGCCACCCTGGTGCGCGTGGACACGGCCGCGGCCGAGGCCCTGGAGGGGGTGAGCGTGGTGCGGGAGGAGGGCCTGGTGGCGGTGCTGCACGAGGATCCCGACGTCGCCGATCGCGCCCTGGCGATGCTCCGGGCCGAGTTCGACGTGCCCGAGCCCGCCGTACACAACGACAACATCTGGGACCACTTCCTCGCCGCCGCGCCCCGCGGCCGCACTGCCGAGGAGCGGGGAAGCCTGACGCGCGGCGCGCGCGAGTGCGCCCACCTCTTCGAGCACACCTGGTACGACAACTACGTGGCGCACGCGCCCATGGAGCCGCACACCGCGCTCGCCTCCCGCACCGGGGACCGCATCAACCTGTGGGTCTCCACCCAGTCCCCCTTCGGCGACCAGCGCCGGGTGGCCGGGACGCTGGGCATCGACGAGGAGCAGGTGCGGGTCGTCACCCCCTACGTGGGGGGCGGCTTCGGCGGCAAGGGCGTCAACCCGCAGGCCATCGAAGCCGCGCGCCTGGCGTGGATCACCGGCCAGCCCGTGCAGGTGGCGTGGACGCGCGAGGAGGAGTTCCTCTACGACACCTTCCACGCCGCCGCCCTGGTCCAGCTGCGCTCGGGCGTGGACGACGCGGGGCGCATGCACCTCTGGGACTACCACGTCTACATGGCCGGCACGCGCGGCAGCGAGGTGCTCTACGACATCCCCCACGTGGCGGTCGTCAACCACGCCGCCGGGGGCGCGCACCCGCTGGCCACCGGAGCCTGGCGGGCGCCGGGGGCCAACACCAACGTCTTCGCGCGCGAGTCGCAGATCGACGTCATGGCGGCCGCGCTGGGCGTGGATCCGCTCGAATTCCGGCTCGCCAACACCACCGACCCCCGGCAGCGGCGCGTGCTGGAGACGGTGGCCGAGGCGATCGGCTGGACGCCGGCCCCCGGTCCGAGCGGGCGCGGGTGGGGCTTCGCCTGCGGCATCGACGCCGGCACCTACGTCGCCCACGCCGCCCGGGTGGCGGTCGATACCGCCAGCGGCCGCGTCCGGGTGGAGAAGGTCGTCTGCGCCCAGGACATGGGGGTGGTCGTGAACCCCGACGGCGCCGTCATGCAGATGGAGGGGTGCATCACCCAGGGGCTCGGCTTCGCCCTCATGGAGAAGATCAACTTCCGGGGCGGCAACGTCCTGGACCGGAACTTCGACAGCTACCGCATCCCGCGCTTCAGCGACGTGCCGGAGATCGAGACCATCCTGGTGAAGAACGACGAGACGCCCTCCCAGGGCGGCGGCGAGCCCGCCATCATCAACATGGGCGCCGTCGTCGCCAACGCCGTCTTCGACGCCTGCGGCGCGCGGCTCCACACCATGCCCATGACGCCGGCCGACGTGCGCGCTGCGCTGGCGGAGGGGTAGCGCACCGCCAGCGCCTCGCTTCGGCCGGCGCTTACGGGCCGGCCGCTCTCTCCAGTCGCGCGTCCAGCGTCACCAGGTCCCCGTCCAACTCCCGGGTAAGCCAGAGGTAGGCGGCGTCGTACGCCGTAAGGCCCGTCGCACCCGCCAGATCAATCAGGGGTGCGGGTGGGACGCGTACCTCCTGGATTCCCAGCCGAGTGGCCAGTCCCAGGGCACGCCGGAGGGCTGGCGCCATCTCCGGGGCCTCCCGGCACTTCTTCAGGCAGACGCTGGCGAGTTCGAAGGAGAGGAGAGGTGGCGCGAACAGCGCACGTCCCTCCATCCGCTCGGCCATCGCACGGCCGTCCGGCTCGGCGAAGAGGAGCGCGGCGAGCGCCGACGCGTCCACCACCACGGGACGGCTCACCGGGCATCCCGCTCCGCCCGGAGGGTATCGGCCGCCGTGGCCGGGGTCTCAATCCCCCAGTTCCGGACGGTCGCCAGCGCCTCCTGCGGCGACAGGTTCGGCGGGCCGTGGATGGCCTCTTCCAGTATGGCCATGAGCTCCCCCTGGAGGGACCGATGGGACTCCGTGGCCCGCTCCCGCAGGCGATCGGCCCACTCATCGGGGACGTTCTTGATGGACAGGTTCACCGGCACGGTCACCTCGCCGCAGATGGGGATCCAATATGGATCTATTATGGCGCCACTCGCGACCTGCGGAAAGCCGCGACGCCCCGGCACGTCGGCCATGATTGCCGACGCGCCGGGGCGTGAGGAGGGTGGATCGCGCCCGGGCCGCTGCCAGGAGGTCAGTTGGCGCGGCGACGCCCGCTGGCGCTACGACGCCAGGCGGCGCAGCGCCTCCTGCAGCTTCCGCACCCGGGGGGCGTCGAGCGAGCGCCCGGCGTCCCCGTCCAGCCCCTCGGCCAGGGTGCGCAGCGCCCGGGCCCGCTCCGCGCCGGAGCGCGCTTCGGCGTCGGCCAGCGCGTCGCGGATCCCGGAGACGCGTGCGGCGGACAGTCCGGCGTGGCGTTCGAGCTGGTCCAGGTAGGCGCGGGCCAGCGCGAAGGAGGGCGGCCAGACGTAGCGGGGCTGGCCCTGCGAGTTGAGCGCCTCCAGCACCACCGTGTTGGCCGCGTCGATCTCGTTCTGCGTGAGCGCCTCGCTCGGGACCAGCGCGAAGATGTCCAGGCCGCGGGCGATCTCCGAGCTCACGATCACGCCGTTGTACCAGTAGACCGACCAGCTGCCGGCGCTCACCATCTGGTTGGGGTCCACCGGCCCCCGGTCGTGGAAGGCGATCTCGACCGGTTTGGCCGGGTCGGTCCAGTCGAAGACCGAGATCCCGCCCTGGTACCAGGACTGCACCATGATGTCCCGCCCCGGCACCGGGATGAGCGAGCCGTTGTGGGCCACGCAGTTCTCCTGCGGGGTCTGCGCGGCCGGCAGCTTGTAGTAGCTCTCGAACTCCATCTCGGAGCCACGGATGGAGAAGATGGCGTTGGCCCCCCAGGCGTACGGATCGGTGGCCCGGCACTTGGGCTGGCCGCCGCCCCCCCACTCGTCGGTGAAGAGGACCCTGGTGCCTTCGTTGTTGAAGGTCGCGGAGTGCCAGTACGAGAAGTTGGAGTCGGCCACCGCCGCCAGCCGGCGCGGGTTGACCGGGTCGGTGATGTCGAGCAGCAGCCCGTAGCCCTCACAGGCGCCGCCCGCCCGGCCGATCTCCGGGTAGACGGTGATGTCGTGGCACTGGGTGGGGCCGCGCCCCGGGCCCTCGTCGTCGCCCCCGCCCCCGCCCATCATGCGCGCGATCAGGTCGGGCAGCGCGGCACGCAGCGCGGCGCTGTCGGCGGCGTTCGGTCCGCCCTCGCCGCCCCGGGCGCGCGCGATGCTGTCGAGCATCGGATTCACGAACTGGGGCGGCAGCACGAAGCCCTGCCCGCCGACCTCGGCCACGAAGGCCCCGCGCGCGCGCGCCTCCTCGATCTGGCGCAGGTCGTCGGGCGCCATCCCGTGGGTGGGGGGCGCCACCAGATCTTCGAAGATGCGGGGCGAGCTGACGATGGCGGCCCGCGCCGGATCGGCCAGCGGCACCCGGATGACCTCGATGCGGAAGAGCGCCGAGTTGGGGTCCTCGTCGGGCGACAGGCCCGAGCAGCCCGGCAGCTCCTCGGCCGGCCGCACCGGGGCCGAGCCCGACACGTAGATGTAGACGTTGTCGTCGTCGCCCGGATGCTCGAGCACCGTGTGGGTGTGCGAGCCCCGGCAGGTCTGCACGTTGGAGATGTACTTCGGGTTACGGATGTCGCTGATATCGAAGATCCGTATGCCCCGCAGCCGGTCGCGGCTGACCGCCTCGCGCACGCCGTCGGTGCCGCAGTCCAGCCGGCCGCCCAGGCCCTCCCCGGAAACGAACAGCAGGTTGCCGTGGACCGAGACGTCGCTCTGCGAGGCGGGACACACGTATTCGGTGACCAGGTCGGGCGCGGACGGGTCCGAGATGTCCCAGACCTGCACGCCGTTGTAGTTGCCCTGGATGGCGTAGTCGCCCTGGAAGGCCAGGTCGGAGTTGGTCACCCCGATGAACGCCTCGGAGGGGGGCGTCGCCGAGACCAGGCGCAGGTTCCAGATGGCCTCGCCCGCATCGAACAGCCCCGCCCGGAGTCCCACGCGCGGGTCGGGTGTGGGCGCCTGGATCTGGAGCGGGCGGAGGGCGCGGGGGGCGGGCGCCTCCACCGCGCCCGGGCCCGAGGAGCACGCCGTGAGCAGGAGGGCACCGGCCAGCGCCGGCAGCAGCGCAGTCCGGGGGGCAGGCATCCGCGCCGCCCGGGTGAGTCGGATTCGGTTCATGGGAGGGTTCCTGTGGTGTTGGGGGAAGCGGTCAGCTTCCGGGGGGGAGCGCGTCCAGCATGCGGCGCATGCGGTCGATCTCGGTGATCTGGTCCGCCTGGATGTCGGAGGCGAGCTTGAAGATGAAGTCGTCCTGGGCGGCGCCGTCGACGGCGAAGAGGTCGTGCACCATGGTCACGGCGCCCTCGTGGTGCTGGATCATGTAGGCCAGGAAGAGGCGGTCCCACGCCGCCCCGCGCGCGGCCCGCAGCTCGGCCAGCTGGGCGTCCGTGAGCATGCCCGGCATCCGGTGCGCCGGGTCCCCGGCGTGGTCGCCCGCGTGCGCCGCCCCCGACATCGTCCCCGGCATGGTCCCGTCCGGCCGGACGTCGGGCACCGGCAGATCGCGCTCCGCCAGCCAGCGCTGCATGACCGCGATCTCGTCGGTCTGCGCGTTGATGATGCGCGCCGTGAGCGTGCGCAGCGGCGCGCTCGCCCCCGCCGCGGGCGCCAGCCTCGACATCACCAGCGCCTGCGCGTGGTGCGCGATCATCCCCGTCACGAAGGCCGCATCGGCCGCGTGAACCTGCGCGCGCGCC
>JAVVFC010000155.1:0-7133 GCA_032250975.1 Longimicrobiales bacterium
GGCATGGTCCGCCTTCCTGGATCGAGGCGCGGGGGCAGGGCGCCCGGGGGCGTCCTACTCCTGCGTCAGCAGGGAGACGTCGGCCTGCATCCCCATGGCGTGATATCCCATGTCGACGTGGACCGTCTCGCCGGTGATGGCCGAGGCGAGGGGCGAGCAGAGGAACGCTGCCGCCATGCCCACGTCCTCCGCGGTGTTGGCGGCGGCCAGGGGGGCGTTCTCCGCGTAGTAGTCCACCATCCGGTCGATCGTCCCGATGGCCTTGGCGGCGCGGGAGGGGAGGGGGCCGGCGCTGATGGTGTTCACACGGATCCCCCAGCGCCGCCCGGCCTCGAAGGCCAGGGTGCGGGTATCTCCTTCCAGCGCCGCCTTGGCCGAGCTCATTCCCCCGCCGTAGCCCGGAATCACGCGCTCGCCCGCCAGGTAGCTGAGCGAGACCACGCCACCCCCTTTCGACATGAGCGGGCCGAAGCGTTGCACCATGCTCACCAGGGAGTAGGCGCTCGCGCTCATGGCAGCCAGGTAGCCGCGGCGCGACGTGTCGACCAGGGCCTTCTGCACCTCCGGTCCGTTGGCCAGCGAGTGGACCAGGATGTCGAGCGTCCCGCCCGCCAGCTCCCCGGCCAGCCGATCCGCCGCCCCCTGAACCGTGAATTCGCCGATCCCATGATAGCGCTTGTCGTCGCGGACCTCCTGCGAGACGTCGGCCTCGGTGTCGAAGACCGCGTCCAGGGGGAGGATCGCCTCCATTTCCCACGTCCCGCCCTCCGGGAGGGAACGATCCAGCTTCCCGCGCTCCAGCAGCCGCGTGAAGATCCCCAGGGTCGGAGGCCACGTCCCGACCCAGACCCGAGCCCCCGCCTGCGCCAGCGCCCGGCAGATGGCCCAACCGTAGCCCCGGTCGTCGGCCACGCCGGCGACGAAGGCGTTCTTCCCCTTGAGATCGATGGCGAGCATTGCGGCATCAGCGGGTTGAGGATTCGCGGCCGACGGGCGGGCCGGGTGAGACAAGGTACGGCTTCGGGAGGCGTCTGTCTCCCGGGCGGGGGGGCGGCGGCCGGCGCTCGCCCCCCCCCGGCTCATGGCCCCTCCGCCTCCATCCGGATACGCGTCGAGAGCCAGAAGAGAGCCCCGGCGGAGAGGACGAGCGCCAACACCCCCCCGAAGGCGCCCGCCTGGTCGATGGCGAAGACCCAGGTGGCGAGGAGGATGACGAGCGCCCCCGTGATGAGGGTGGGGTGCGCGCTCCGGACGAGTCCATAGCCCACACCCGCACCACCAACCAGCGCTCCGGACGCGGCGGCCCCCACGGCAGCCAGGTCCCAGGTCTCCCCCGCCGTGAACATGGCCAGGAGTCCCCCCACGCCGACGCACAGCGCCAGGTTGATCTCGTAGGCGTCGCGGCGGGACTCGGAGGGGGAGCGGTGGATGCCCCACAGCGTGATTCCGGTGATGAGGAGCAGCCAGACGTCCATGGCGAGGACGGCGTCGTCCTCCATGTTGAGCGGCCCCAGCCCCGTCAGCAGCGCCAGCACGAGTCCGGCCCAGAGACTCACGGCAAAGGCCACCAACGCCCGATCCGTGTACTCGGTCGGCCACCGGCGGATCGCCACCCAGAACACCGCCACCGCCACCAGCACCACACCGTCCAACGCCCACGCGATGGCGTCGAAGTCCATCCCGAAGGTCCGGTCCAGAAAGGCGGCCAGATAGCCGAAGGAGAAGGCCGTGTGGACCGCGGCCATCAGGACGCCCTCGCGGAACCCCAGGGGCGCCAGCACGGCCGGCACCGCGAAGGCGGCCAGTCCCACGGCGACCGCGCCCATGGTGCGGTCGGGCCAGGCGAGCGAGGAGTAGAACAGGGCGAAGAGGACCACGCCCAGCCCCGCCGTCTGCAGGAGGGCACCCGAGTAGTGCCAGGCGGCGCGCCGGAACACGACCAGCCCCATCCCGTACACGCCGGTGCCCATCGCCAGGAGCAGCCCGGTGCGAGCCCCCTCCGACAGCTCCCCCCAGTTCCGGTTCGCGAACAGGACGGCGGCCAGGATCAACGCAACGGCGCCCAGCGACGCCACCAGCACCTGCCCCCACCGCCTTGTGGCCCGCGCGTGGTGAGCCTCCTCCTCGCGGCGCAGAACCTCGGCCTGCTCCGGGGTCACGAGCCCCTGAACCAACCAGCGCTGCACCGCCTGCTCCACCCGCCTCGCCCGCCTGGCCATCCGTCCTCCCGGTTTGGGGGGCCCCGGTGTGTACGCCCGACCCCGTCAGATTGCCGGCGATGCGGGGGCGGGGCAATGGCCCGGCCGGTCGGGGGGCACGCCGCCTTCGGGGCGGGGAGGCGAACACGAGGCGCGGCGCGGGGCCGGAGCGCAGCGGGGGGTCGAGGCACGGAACGGGGTGGAGGCGCCGTGCCGCCGCGGGTAGCTTCAGGGGCCGGCCCTCCCCGACCGGACACGCCACCCCAGGAGCCACCGCCATGTGGGACAAGAAGGAGAAGACGCACATCGGGCTGCACGACCTGCGCCCCGAGAGTCTGATGATGAGCTATGGGTACCGCCCCGAGTGGTCCGAGGGTGCGGTCAAACCGCCCATCTTCCAGACCTCAACGTTCGTCTTCAAGACCGCCGAGGAGGGGAAGGCCTTCTTCGAGCTCGCGTACGGCCTGCGCGAGAAGCGGGGCGACGAGACCCTGGGCCTCATCTACTCCCGGCTGAACAACCCCGGCCTCGAGATTCTGGAGGACCGGCTCACCCTCTACGACGGCGCCGAGGCGGCCGCCGCCTTCGAAAGCGGCATGGCCGCGATCACCACCACCGCCTTCACCTTCCTCCGCCCCGGTGACGTGGTGGCTTTCAGTGAGCCCATCTACGGCGGCACCGAGTACCTCTTCCACGAGATCCTCCCCGAGTTCGGCGTCGAGACCGTCCCCTTTCCGGCGTGGGAGGGGCGGGCCGGGCTGGAAGCCGCCCTCGACGCGGGCGAGGCGCGCCGCGACCGGCTGGCGATGATCTACGTGGAGACGCCGGCCAACCCCACCAACTGCCTGGTGGACATCGCCATGTGCGCCGAGCTGGCGCGCGCATGCTCCACCGGCGAGCGCCGCGTCCTGGTCGCGGTGGACAACACCTTCCTGGGCCCTCTCTGGCAGCACCCCCTCCGGCACGGCGCCGATCTGGTCCTCTACTCCCTCACCAAGTTCGTGGGCGGCCACTCCGACGTGATCGCGGGCGCCTGCCTGGGGCCGGAGGCGCTCATCGCGAGGGTCAAGGCCACGCGCACCTTCTTCGGCAGCATGGCCGGCCCATGGACGGGGTGGCTGCTGCTCCGCAGCCTGGAGACCCTCAAGCTGCGCATGACCAGCCAGATGAAGAACGCCCGCTATGTGGCCGACTTCCTGGCGGACCACCCCGCGGTGGAGCGTGTGCACTACCTGGGCCACATCGAGCCCTCCCACCCCGACTACGCCACCTACCGCCGCCAGTGCGAGGGCCCGGGCTCCATGATCTCGTTCGAGGTGAGGGGCGGCGAAGCGGAGGCCTTCCGGGTCCTGAACGCCCTCAAGCTGGCCAAGCTGGCGGTGAGCCTGGGCGGCACCGAGTCACTGGCGGAGCACCCGGGCACCATGACCCACGCCGACGTTCCCCCCGAGGAGCGCGAGCGCATGGGCATCACCCCGGCCCTGATCCGCCTCTCCGTGGGCCTCGAGCACCCGGAGGACCTGATCGCCGACCTGAGCCAGGCGCTCGACACCCTCTGACCCCGACGCCGCCCGCGCACCGCCCACCGAGAACCGCCCACCGAGACCGGGAGCCCGTCCGACATGGCCGTGATCATCGAGCCTTTTCGCATAAAGGTGGTCGAACCGCTCCGCATGACCACCCGCCGGGAACGGGCCGGATTCCTTCGGGAGGCGGGGTACAACGTCTTCAAGCTGCGGGCTGAAGACGTCCTCATCGACCTCCTCACCGACTCCGGCACCTCGGCCATGAGCGCCGAGCAGTGGGCGTCCCTCATGCGCGGGGACGAATCCTACGCGGGCAGCGCCTCCTTCTTCCGCTTCCGGGACGTCGTGCGGGATCTGACCGGCTTCAGCCACGTCATCCCCACCCACCAGGGACGGGCCGCCGAGCGGATCCTCTTCAGCACCATCTGCGCGCCCGGCGACGTGGTGCCCAACAACACCCACTTCGACACCACGCGGGCCAACGTCGAGGCCGCCGGGGCACGCGCGGTGGACCTGCCCTCGCCCCGGGGGCTCGTCCCCGCCGAACCACACCCCTTCAAGGGGGACATGGACACCGACGCGCTCGAGGCGCTCATCGCAGACGTGGGTGCCGAGCGGATCCCGGTCTGCATGCTCACCGTGACCAACAACACCGGCGGCGGGCAGCCCGTCTCGATGGCGAACATCGAGTCCGTCGCCCGCATCTGCCGGGAGCACGGCATCCCCTTCTACCTGGACGCCTGCCGCTTCGCCGAGAACGCCTGGTTCATCCGCGAGCGCGAGGAAGGGTGGACCGGGGTGCCGGTGGAGGAGATCGCGCGCCGCATGTTCCGCCTCGCCGACGGGTGCACCATGTCGGCCAAGAAGGACGGGCTGGCCAACATCGGCGGCTTCCTGGCCACCAACGACGCCCAGCTGGCGCGCCAGGAGGAGAACCTGCTCATCCTGACCGAGGGCTTCCCGACCTACGGGGGACTCGCGGGACGGGACCTGGAGGCGGTGGCGACCGGTCTGCGCGAGGTGCTGCGGGAGGACTACCTCACGTACCGGATCGCTTCGGTCCGATACCTGGGCGAGCACCTGGCGGAGCGGGGCGTGCCCATCATGCAGCCGCCCGGCGGACACGCCATCTACCTGGACGCCGCCGCCTTCCTGCCCCACGTGCCCCGGCACGAACTGCCCGGGCAGGCGCTGGTGGCCGAGCTCTATCTGCAGGGTGGGGTGCGAGGCGTTGAGGTGGGCACGGTGATGTTCGGGCACACCGACCCCGACACCGGGCGCGAGGTCTCCCCCCCGCTGGACCTGGTCCGTCTCGCCGTGCCCCGGCGGGTCTACACCGAGAGCCAGATCAAGTACGTGATCGAGGTGATCCTGGAGGTCTGGGACCGGCGGGACCGGGTTGGCGGCTTCCGCTTCGTGGAGCAGGAGCCCGTGCTCCGGCACTTCACGGCGCGCTTCGAACCGCTGGAGCGGAGTCCGGCATAGAATCCGGGTGCGGACCCCGGCGGAGCCGCGGACACGGACGCGCGCCGGCCGGCGTTGTCTTCAGACGTTGAAGAGCCAGATGCCCACACCCACGTAGCTCGTCAGCAGGATGGCCCCCTCCCAGCGGCGTACCACGAACGCGTGCCGGGTGATGGGGAGAACGAGCAGCGAGAGGAAGAGGACGGCCGGCAGCTCCTGGGTAAGGATCGTGGGTGCGATCCGGACGGGTGTCACCGCGGCCGTCGCGCCCAGGATGGCGGCGATGTTGAAGATGTTGGAGCCGATGATGTTGCCCACCGCGATGTCGGACTCGTTGCGCACGGCCGCGACCAGCGACGTTGCCAGCTCGGGCAGCGAGGTCCCCACCGCCACCACCGTGAGCCCCACCACAATGTCCGGAATGCCCAGCGCCCCCGCCATGAATTCGGCGCTGTTGACGATGAGCGACCCGCCCGCGACCAGCCCCAGCGAGCCCACCACCACCAGCGCCACGTCCCCGAACGCAGCCTTCCCCCGCACCGGCACCTCCTCGCGGGCGAACTCGACGTACTCCCCCAGCACCTCCGAAGGCTCCTGGGCCGCGGCCCGGCTCACGAAGAGCAGATAGAGGCCCAGCACCATGAGCAGGAAGATCCCGTCGCCCTGGCCCAACTCGCGGTCCCACCCCGCCAGGGGGTAGAGGAGCGCGGTGATGACCAGCATGATGGGGACCTCGCGCGTCACGACCCGGGCGGCCACCTGCATGGGGCGGATGAGCGCGGTGAGCCCCAGGATCAGGCCGATGTTGGCCAGGTTGGAGCCCATCACGTTGCCCATGGCCAGGTCGCTGTTCCCACGAAGCGCCGCCGTCATCGAGACCACCAGTTCGGGCGCGGAGGTCCCCATCGAGACCACGGTGAGACCCACCACGATCGGGCTCACGCCCATGGACGCGGCCAACCGGGCGGACCCGCGCACCATCCATTCGGCCCCGAAGAAGAGCACCCCTACCCCCGCCGCCAGCGCGAAGCCGTGCAACATGAATGCGTTCAAGCGGGCCTCACCGCTGCCGCCCCAACCAGGCGGATACCTGGCGGTGCGGAAGGCAGTTCACGACCTCGCCCGCCGCGAGCCAACCGCGGCGCGCCTGGTCCACGCCGAAGCGCATCACATCCAGCCCTTCCACCGAGTGGGCGTCGGAGTTCACCACCACGCGCACCCCCAGATCGCGCGCCCGTCGCAGATTCAGGTCGTTGAGGTCCAGGCGGCGGGGGTGGGCGTTCACTTCCACGGCGATGTCGCGCTCCCGGGCCACTTCGAGCACCGCCTCCACGTCCAGGTCGTATCCCTCACGCCGGTTCAGGAGCCGGCCCGTGGGGTGCGCCAGGATGTCCACCCGGGGGTGGGAAAGCGCCTTCAGAACGCGCCGCGTCATGGCGTCCCGGTCCATGTCCATGAACGAGTGCACCGAGACGACGACCAGGTCGAGTCCCTCCAGAATGTCGTCGGGCTGATCAAGCGATCCGTCCTTGAGTATGTCCACTTCCTGGCCGCGGAAGATCCGGAAGTCCTCGCCCATCTCCTCCTGGACGCGAGCCACCTCCTCCCACTGTTCGCGCACCCGCTCGGGCGTGAGCCCCCCGGCCACCGTGACCGCCCGCGAGTGGTCGGTGACGGCCATGTATTGGTAACCCCGGTCCCGGCAGGCCCTCGCCATCTCCAGGATCGAGGCGGTGCCGTCCGACCAGGTGGAGTGCATGTGCAGATCCCCCCGCACGTCCTCGACCCGCACCAGCGACGGCAGCTCGCCCCGGGCCGCCGCTTCGAATTCCCCCCGGTCCTCGCGCAGCTCCGGCTCCATCCAGGGAAGCTCCACCGCAGCGTAGACCTCCTCCTCCGTAGCGCCCCCCACCCGCTCGCCGTCCTCCTCGGCGGCCGCCCCGCC
>JAVVFC010000156.1:0-7079 GCA_032250975.1 Longimicrobiales bacterium
CCGGACCCGCCCCACCGCCGTCCGCCGGTGTACCCGCACACCCCGCCGCCCCACCGACGGCGGTCAGGAGCAGAAGCCGGACGAGCCGGCAGCGCACTCCCGCCGCGGGCGCGCTCACCGGGTCCGCGCCCCCAGCCCGGTGACGTTCTCGCCCAGCTCGAGCACCTTGAGCACCGTCCCGTCGCGGGCGTCCAGCACGGTCACCGTCCCGGTGGCGGCGCGCCCGGCCCCGTGCGCCCCGTGGCCGGCGCCCGCTCCGGCGTCCGGCGCCGGCTCGCCCATCTGCATGCCGCCCGGTCCGTTGCTGGAGATGAACAGCCGCCGCCCGTCGGGCGAGAGCGCGCTCCCGTGGGGATGGTTCAGGCCGGGGTGTTCGGTGGACCAGACGACCGCACCCCGCGCCACATCCACGGCCACTACCCGGTTCTCCATCTTGAGGCCGACGTAGACCACATCTCCTGCGGGCGCGTAGACCGGGTGCCACGGCTGACCCCCCAACGGGATCTCGGCGCGCAGCGTGGGATGGTCGGGATCCTCGAGGTCGAAGACCAGCAGCCGGCCGGTGAGCTGGGTGGAAGCCACCAGGGTGCGCCCGTCGGGCGCGACCGCGAACTGCACCGGGGCGTGGGTCTCGCCCGGGATGTCGATCAGGGTCATCTCGCCGCTCCCCGCGTCCACCGCCGCCAGCTGGTTCACGCCCAGCGACGCCGAATAGACGCGCTCGCCGTCCGCCGAGAGCGCCAGCGCGTGCGGGCGGGGGAAGAAGACGTCGACCTCCTCCACCTCCATGCGGGCCGCGTCCGGACCCGTCCGGATGGCGCCGATGCGCGCCGGGGGATTCACCGCGCTCATGGAGCGCCCCACGAAGAGGACCTCCCCCTTGGGGTGAAGTGCCAGCATTCCGGGCACCTCGAACTCGGCCGAGCCCAGGAGCCGATTCTCTCCATCGAACGCCAGCACGCGATTCTCGCCGATCAGGGAGAGGTACCAGCGGCTCCCGTCCGGGCTCACCGCCACGTGGTGCGGCTTGGCGTTTTCGGTGAAGCCCAGCTCCCGCAGCTCCACCCGCGCCACCACCTCGAGCGAGGCCATGTCCACCACGGCGACCGCGGCCTCGCCCTGGACGGCGGCGTAGAGGTAGTCCGCGCCCGCGGCCCGGGCCTGGGCGGCGGCACCCCCGGGGTAGGCGGCCGTGAGCGCGGCCGCGATCAGCGCGACGGCGGCCGGCGCCGCCCCCCCCAACGGCGGGCGCCCGCTCACTGGAAGACCGTCCTCCGCACGGTGGGCCGCACGATGAAGAGGCCCTCGTTGCCGCTGGTCACGATGACGGTGCCGTTGTCGAAGAAGGGGTAGTTGGACCACGACCCCCCGAAGCCGGCGCCGTTGTCGCCGTAGGGCACCGTGTCGAAGAAGGCCACCTCCACCGGGTTGGCCGGGTCCTGGATGTCCAGGATGCGCAGCCCGCTCTGGTAGTTGGACTGGTACATGAGGTCGCCCACCACGTACAGGTTGTGGTCCGACGATTCCTCCACGCCCAGGTGCTCGGCGATGAGCTGGGGGTCGTCCAGGTCCGAGACGTCCCACACCATGGTGCGGGTGCGGTTCACCAGGCCCTGGAGTTCGTCCAGCTCGTCGTTCATGTAGAAGTAGCGCTGGTCGCCGGTGAGCCACCCCTGGTGCGAGTACCCGACCGAAGGGTACGACGCGCGCGCGAGCGCCACCGTGTTCTCCTTGTCGGTGACGTCGGCGATGGAGAGCATGGTCTCGTTGGCGCCGAAGCAGATCTCACGGCCCTGGTGGTCGGGGTCGGGACCGCTGTAGGTGACGCACTGGGCGTCGTGCGTGTACCCGGTGCTCGCGCGGCCGGTCTGCGGATCGGAGAAGCACCCGGCGAAGGTGGGGGACCCGGGCTCGCGGATGTCGATGATGTGCAGCCCGCCGCCGCAGGTGACCCCGCCCGAGGAGCTCCCCACCGAGAAGGCGAAGCCGGACTCCTCGTTGATGACGATGTTGTGCGCCGAGGCGATCTCGGTGTAGAGCGCGTCGGCGTCGAAGACCACCGGGTCGCCGCTGGCGTGGTCGCGCAGCCGCGTGAGGTCGAAGACCTGCATGCCGTGCTGGCCCGCCCCGTCCGAAACGATGTAGGCGTGGTCGCGGTATGTCTTGATGTCGCGCCAGGCGCTGCCGTTGGCGCCCTCTGTCATGGGCAGGATGCCCACCACCCGGGGGTTGAGCGGGTCGGTCATGTCCACGAAGGAGGCCCGGTCGGTCATCCCCACCAGGGCGTAGTAGCGGCCCGTCTCCGGATCGCGCCACCCCCAGTTGTCGTTGGTGCGGATGCCCCGCACGCCGGGCTCCCCCGCCAGCTCGGCCACCGGGACGAAGGAGACCAGGTCCACCTCGCCACACGCCCACGCCACGGCCTCCCCCTCCGAGCACGCGACCTCGCCGCCGCGGACCGGATCGAAGCTCTCCATGGGCGTCACCAGCACGCCGGCGCGCGCCCAGCGTCCGTCGCCGTCCCGCTCGAGCACCAGCACCGACCCCGCCCCGTTGTCGGCGCCCGTAACCCCCACGGCCGCCACCTCGTCCGACACCGCCAGCGTGGAGCCGGCCTGGGCACGGCCGGGGAAGGCGTCCGCGACCTCGATCTTATCCACGCGCGGCTCGTCGATACGGAAGACGTAGGCGGCTCCCGCGAAGCCGTCCGCGCCCGCGGCGCCCACCCAGACCTCGCTGCCGTTCGCCGCCACCGAGGCGCCGAAGATGTGGCGCGCGTTGCCGTCGAAAGCGCTCAGCCGGGTGTCGAGCTCCCACCCGTCCTCGCCCAGGGCGAACACGAAGACCGCACCGGTGGCCTGGCTGACGAAGGGCGCCTGCACCATGGCCCACTCCCCTTCCACCCAGACGCCCTGGCCGAACTGGCTGCGCCCGGCGAGGCCCGCGACCTCGAGCGCGCCGGCACCTCCAGGCCCGCCGCACCGACCCGGTAGGCGTAGGCGGCGCCGACGCGGTTGTTGGCGGCCGGCGCCCCCACGAGCGCGTGGCGGCCGTCGAAGGCGACGCTGGCGCCGAAGGCCGCGCCCGCGCCCGGTCCGGAGAGCTTTTCGCCCTCCTGGGTCCAGTCGGCGCCGGTGCGGCGGAAGAGGTAGACGGCGCCGGTGGCGTCGGCCTGCTGCGGAGCGCCCACCAGCGCGCGGTCGCCGGAGAGCGCCAGCGCCGCGCCGAAGGCGTCCTCGTCCGTGACGTCGGGGGCGGTCAGCCGGCCGGTCTCCCGCCAGGCGCCGCCGTCGCGCCGGAAGGCGTACACGCCCTTGGCGCCCGCCACCAGCAGCATACCGCCGTCCACCGCCATGGCGCTGCCGAACTCGTCGCCCGGCTCCCCGTCCGAGGCCGTAAGCTCCGCCACCTGGGTCCAGGATCCGCCCCGCTTCTCGAACACCAGCACCGCGCCGGGGCCCAGGATGCGGCCCGGCTCCGCGGCCAGGATCTGTCCCTCACCCACCGCGAGGCTGGCGCCGAACTGGGCCTGGACCTCGCCCGGGACCACCGCGGTCCCCAGCGCGGCGGCCCCGAGCAGCAGCGTTGCGATCTTGTTCATCCTCGTCCCCCGGAAGTGTGCGCGTGTCGGTTGTGGCCGCGGGAGGGTTCCGCGCGGCCCGGCAGAGAAGTCGAACCCCCTCTTACCAGAGGCGGCCCCGCAGGATCCCGGCACGGGGCGACCCCCGCTACTCGCCCGACTCCAGAACGTCCAGGACGTCGAGCCGGAGCGGCGCCTCCCCGCTCCTCCCCGGAACCGGGTCCACCCCGGACTCGGGATCCGGCGGGCGGCGCCGGTGCCAGTCGGTCACCGCCTGATAGGCGCCGGCCACCGCGAGCAGGCGATCCTCGGCCCAGGGCATCCCGCCCAGCAGCGCGCCCACCGGCCGGGCGGCGGGGCCGGACCCGGTCATCCCGACCGGGAAGGAGATCAGGGGCAGACCCACGATGTCGAAGGGGATGGGCGATTCCAGCGCCACCACGTCGCAGCGGCCGAAGATCCCGTCCAGGATGCGGGACGCCAGCAGCAGCCGGGCGCGCTGGCCGGTGAGATACTCGGTCCCCGACAGGAGCATCCCGTTGATCCAGGGCGAGAGCGAGACGCCGAAGAGGCGCACGTCCCGGCGCAGGTGCTCCAGGAAGGGCTCGGAGCGCTCGGGCAGGCGCGCGTTGTTGAAGTCCCCCCCGGTGAGCACCGACCAGTCCTGCGGGTAGGGCAGCTCGACCACCTCGGCCCCCAGCTCCCCGAGTGTCCGCAGGAACTCGGCCCGGGGCGCGTACGCCTCCCGGCGCCGCTCCCACGCCTCCGTGCGGAACCGCCACGCGGCCTGCTCCTCGGGGTCGGCGTCCGGGCCCGGGGGCTCGGGCGGCGGTCCCGCGGGCGGGGAGAGGTAGTCCGGAAACACCCCCACCCGCGTCGGCCAGCGCAGACGCGGGCTCCCCCCGGATCCGACCGCCGGCAGCGTCGCCCCCAGCAGATCCGGGAGCGGCGGCTGGCCGAGCGTGCGCGGGTCGGCCGGGTCGGGACCCGCCATCAGCGAGAGGAGCAGGGCGGCATCGCGGGCGTCGCGCGCCAGCGGACCGGGGTGGTCCCGGGTGTAGGTGAGCGGGATCACGCCCCGCAGCGAGACGCGCCCCATGGTGGGCTTGATCCCGGTCAGCCCCTGGGCGTCCGCGGGGTTGGTGATGGAGCCCCCGGTCTGGGTCCCGGTGGCGCCTGGCGCGAGGCGGGCGGCCACCGCGGTGGCCGAGCCGGACGAGGATCCGCCCGGACTCACGCGGGCGTCGTGGGGCGCCCACGCGTTGCGGGTGGTGACCTCCCCGTCCGGGGTGGTGGCGCGGGAAGTCGCCAGCGGGCCCATCTGGGTCTTGCCCACCAGCAGGGCGCCCGCCCCCCGCAGGCGCCGCCACGCCTCGGCGTCGTACTCGGGCACGAAGTCCCGGTAGATGTGCGAGTTGGCCGTGGTGGGCACGCCGGCGGTGAAGAAGTTGTCCTTGAGCGCCAGCGGGATCCCGTGCAGCGGGGGCAGCTGCGCGCCGCGGCCCAGCGCCTCGGTCGCGGCCCGCGCCCCCTCCAGCAGCGCCTCCTCCTCCACCCGGTTGAAGGCGCGCAGGAGCGGATCGTGTGCGGTGATGCGGGAGAGGCAGGCACGCGCGATCTCCAGCGGCGAAACCCCGCCCTCGCGCATCAGCGAGGCGGCCTCCAGCACCGTCAGGTCGGCCGGGTCCGTCTCCTGCACCCGCTGGCGCGGAATGCGCACGGTCGGGACGGGCGCCGCGGCCGCGGGCCGGGCGTCCCACACCGGCGCCAGGGCGCCGGCCGACGCCGCCGAGGTCAGCACCCCCAGACGGCGCAGGAAGTCGCGCCGGTCCAGTCGGCGGTCCAGGGGCGGCTCCGGGTAACGGTCGAACGGCGGGGGAGCCGGATCCGTCGACGCCCCCAGGCCCCGGGGGCTGCGCCCGCTCACCCGTCCCCTCCCGGCGCGGTCGCGGCGGCCTCGGCCATCCGGTGGACCTGGGCGGCCGGGTAGACGGCCGGCGGTACCTCCTGGGGGTCCATGGCGAAGCCCGCGATCGCGGGCGGCGTGGAGCGCAGGAAGCGGCGCGCCCCCGCCAGGATCCGCCGCCGGTCGGCGGGTGCCTCCGGATCGTCCTCGGGCAGCACGGAGATGTCCACGCCGGCCAGCGCCAGCCGTGCGAGCACGTAGGCGTCCAGCTCGGCGTCGCTCAGTTCCTGGAACGTCGGGAGGGGAGGGGGCACGGGAACTCCGTTTGGCGGGGATCGGAACGCGGCAATAGACGCCCGCGCACCGCTTCCGGCAAACCCCGCCGAAGGGTGGGTCGCTTGCCCGCGGGCGCCCGCGGCCCCATTCCTCCCCCCGGCCCAGGCCTGATTCCTTCAAACAAACCGGGAGCGGAGCACGGTGGAAACCCTCGTCCAGGAACCCATGTCGGTGGCCGGTTTTCTGGCGGCCGTGGTGGCCCTGATCTTCTGGCTCTCCGGCGTCCCCGCCCTGCGCAAGCTCTTCGAATACGCGCCGCCGGTGATCTTCGTCTACTTCACCCCCATGCTGCTGACTACGGCGCGGGTGATCCCTTCGGCGTCCCCGGCCTACGACTGGCTCATCCGCTACTTTCTGCCCTTCGCCCTCTTCCTGCTGATGGTCTCGGTGGACCTGAAGAGCGTGGCGCGCCTGGGGAGCACCGCGCTGATCATGGTGGTGACCGGGACGGTGGGCATCGTCATCGGTGCGCCCATCGCGCTGCTCATCTTCAAGGGGGCGCTGGGACCGGACGCCTGGAAGGGGTTCGCCGCGCTCTCGGGAAGCTGGATCGGCGGCACCGCGAACATGGTCGCCATCGCCGAGAGTGTCGGGACGCCCGACTCCGAGATGGGCCCGGTGATCGTGGTGGACACCGTGGTGGGGTACGGCTGGATGGGCATCCTGCTGGCGCTGAGCGCCTTTCAGGCGCGCTTCGACCGCCTGATGGGTGCCCGCACCGAGGCGCTGGAGGCCACCAACCGCCGGTTGGCGGAGATGGACACGCGCCGACACCCCACCCAGCTGCGCGACATGGCGGTGATGGCGGGGCTGGGCATGGCGGCGGCCGTCCTCTCCGTGAACCTGGGGAACGGCCTGCCCCGGCTGGGCGACCCCACCATCATCTCCGGCACCACCTGGGCCGTCCTGCTGGTGGTCACGGTGGGGCTGCTGCTCTCCTTCACGCCCCTGCGCCGCCTGGAGGAGGTGGGCGCCTCGGGCATGGGCTACACCGCCCTCTACCTGCTGCTGGCGGCGATCGGGGCCCAGGCCGACCTGAGGGCGGTGCTGGCGGCCCCGGTCTATCTCCTTGCCGGCGTGGTCTGGCTGAGCATCCACATCGGTCTGCTCTTCCTGGTGGCCCGCCTGATCCGCGCGCCCCTCTTCTTCGTCGCCACCGGCAGCATGGCCAACGTGGGCGGCGCGGCCTCGGCGCTCTTCCTCGGCATGGCCATCGCCCCGTTTATTATCGGCCGTCTCCGCACCATCAAGGCCCGC
>JAVVFC010000157.1:0-6966 GCA_032250975.1 Longimicrobiales bacterium
CGGTGCCACCCCCGCCATGCATTCGTGCCGCGGGAGCAGGCATCCGTCGTTCCGAAAGCGGTTCTCCAGGCAGAGGGTGCAGCGGTGCTCCGAGACCGTGCGCAGCACGTGCCCGGCGCGCGGCAGCCAGAGCTCGAGCGGGGACGCCCCCACGCCGTCCCGGTCGTTGCCGAAGACCGCCACCGTCGGACACCCCACCGCCGCGGCCACGTGCAGAGGCCCCGAATCGACCGTGACCAGCGCCCGCGCCCGGCGGAGCGCCCCGGCCAGCTCCAGGGGCGGCGTCCGCCCCCGCAGGTCGGCGACCCCGGGATGGGCCGCCAGCGCAGCCTCGATGCGGAACCCCGCGCGCGCCTCCTCCTCGCCCGGCCGGGGCCGCACCCCCACCAGCCCCACCCCGAGTCCCGCCTGCCGGCACCATTCCAGGACTTCGGTCCAGGAAGACGCGGGCCAGAGCTTGGCGTCCCGGTTGGCATTCGCATGGACCAGCACGTCCGGAACGGGGACCCGGGGCGCCGCGCTCTCCAGCGAAAGCGTGAAGTAGTCCGTCTCCACAAAGGCGATGCGCGCCAGCAGCTCGCCGATGTAGTTGCTGGTCAGGTGCTCCCGGTGGCGCTCCAGGAACGCCGGACTCGTCCAGTCCTCCTCCTCCTCGATCCGGTGGAGGGGGTGGTCCCCCGGCGGGAGCGGTTCACCGCCGCCCCCCGGCGCCAGCACGCGTCCGGCCGCGTAGCGGGGCCCCAGCAGCCCGGCCAGAGTGGCCGTCCAGGCGTTGAAGCCGTCCAGGTTCACCGCCAGCGCGTACCCCTCGCCGCCGCCCCATCGCTCCCGCACGGCGTCCGCCAGCGACGCCAGTACCCCGGCGGAGAGCGGGTAGATGTCGGTGCGCCAGTCCACCCACGGGCACGCCGCCTCGAAGTCGCGCGTGACCGGAGCCCCGTAGTAGTCCACGGTCGCGTCCGGAAAGCGCGTTTTGAGCCCCCGCAGCAGCGGCGTGGCCGCCACGAAGTTCCCCAGCTTGGCCGCCCCCAGCAGGGCGATGCGCGGGCGGGGTCCGAGCGGCTGGCCGCGGTAGCGTTCGGTCATGGTCGGGTGGTTGGCGATCCAGCAGGAAAAAGGCGGGGGCGCCGGCCGAAGCCGACACCCCCGCCCGTCCTCTGGCACCTGCGGTCAGACCACAGGCCGGAACTCCGTCAGTTCGCGGAGGTCACGCTGCAGAGGTTCCTGTCCCAGTTCGGGTTGTTGGTCTCGTCGAAGTCCATCTGGAAAACGACGTCCGGACCGTGCTCGTCCCCCTTGTGGTACGCCCCGCTCGGGTACACGTCCACCTGGTTGCGACCGTAGTCCCGCACCAGACGACGGAGGTCGCCCAGGCGGTGTCCGGTGAGGAAGAGCCAGAAGGCCCGCTCGCGGAAGAGCATATCCTCGCGCGCGGTCTGGTTACCCGGATCGACCAGCGGGTCGAGCGCGGCGTCATTCTCGTCCACCTGATAGTCCGGCTGGATGCCGGTCATCAGGTCCACCACCTCCGCCCGCAGGTCGTTCAGGATCCCGATCATCTGGGCCGGCTGGTTGGCGTTGAGCGCCGCCTCCGCCTCGATCAGGCGGGCCTCAACTCCAGTGGCGAGCGCCACCGGAGCGGCGAAGCCGCTGTACTTCTCGCTCACGAAGAGCTGGAACTGAGCATCGAAGCCGCCGGCCGGATCCTCGAACCACTGGACCCGCGGGTCGTTCGCGGACCGGTAGTCCATCCCGGTCTGGTTTCCGCCCTCCATGTCGCTGACCGCATAGCGTCCGTTCGACTGCAGGGAGAAGATGGGGTTGCTGGCGCCGTTGACCGAATGGTCGATGTGGAAGACGACATCGGTCGCCACCGACGCCACCGCGCTAGCGGCCGCGGCGTACTGCCCCTGGTTGACCAGGGCGCGGCCCTTGCCGATCCGGGCGAGGTCCGCGAACGGACCGCCCCCGCCGATGGCGGCGTCGAAGCGCGTGATGGCCTCGCTCAGCAACTGGTCCGTCGTGAGCGGCTGCCCGAACTCGAAGGAGCCGTCCTCGGCGACGTTGGAGAGGGGGATGTTGCTGCAGTACCCCTCCGCCAGCGGGATGATGGCGTACCCCTCGAGCGCCTTGAGGCGGACCCAACGGTTGTCCGAAGTGCTCTCGAACTGCGCCACCAGGTCAGCGGCGTCCTTCGTGGCCCGCCGGGCCTGCTGCAGGTTGAAGTAGGCCCCGTCCGACGTGTTCCCGTTCTGGATGCCCTGCTGCAGCCGACGGTCGGTGGCGGTACGGGTGGTGAAGGTCCCGGTGGACGTGAACTCATCCCCCAGGAGGGCGGAGACGGAGAGGTAGGAATCCCCCCCCGAACCGGAGTAGCCCTGCGTGAACTCGCCGATGGCTCCCGCCACCACGATGTTGAGGAGCGCCGGGTCCTGCAGCGTCTCCGGATTCACCGTGTCGGGGTCCGTCACCTCGATGAACTCGTCGGTGTCACACCCTGCCAGGAGCAGGGCGGACGCCACGGCGAGCATCCCCGCGGTGCGGGCCAGGCGAGACGAAGTATGCATGATCTTCATGGAAGTCACCATTCGCCTCAGAAGTTGTAGTCGAGCCGGAGCATGAAGTAGCGCACCGGGGGCTGGGTGTTGAACTCACTCTGGCTGAAGTTGGCGTTCCCGCCGCCCTCGACCGTCTCCGGATCCAGCCCCGTGTAGTCGGTGAAGGTGGCCAGGTTGCGGCCGGCCAGCGTGAGACGCAGCCCGTCGAGCTGCGGCACCCGGTTGGAGAGCGTCCGCGGCACGTCGAGCGTCACCGAGAGCTCCCGCCAGCGCCAGAAGTCCGCCTCCTCCACGAAGAGGAAGGCCGACGTCCCCGTTGCCGGGGTACCGAAGCGATCGGCCAGGTACGCCGCCTGCTGCCGCAGCGAGGCGTTCGGGTCGCCGACCGCCGCGCAGCCCCGCGTGGAGCGGAAGCCGCAGCGGAAGGCCTCGGAGTCGTTCCCGGTGAAGTGCCCGCCCCGCCCCTCGAAGAGGGTGGAGACGGTGATGAAGTCCAGGAAGCGGATGTCGGCGAAGACCGAGCGCTGCCACTCCGGAATGGAGGGGCCGATCTCGACATCGTCACCGATGGAGATCTCGTCCAGCGACAGGAGGCCGTTGCCGTCCGCGTCGTTGTAGGTCACCTCCTGCTGCACGAACGTCCCGGCGGAGAGCCCCTCGTCGTGGCGCTGCAGCCCCCGGTTGAAGATGATGGGCTCGATCCCCTCGCCCAGCTTGTTGATCTCGTTGTCGATGGTGGTGTTGTTGAAGCCGAGGTTCAGGCCGAAGTTGTCGGTCTGCACCACGTCGAGGCGCAGCGAAAGCTCCGTCCCCGAGTTCCGGATCTCGCCCAGGTTCTGGAAGGTGCTCCCCGTGAGCCCCAGGGAGGGCGGCAGCGGGCGGCTGATGAGGGCGTCCTCGGAGGTGCGGCGGAAGTACGTGAAGTCCGCCGAGAGGCGCTCGCTGAAGAGCGCGGCGTCGAAGCCCACCTCGAACTCGGAGGTGGTCTCCTGCTCGAGCAGCTCGTTCCCGGTCACGCTGAGCACGACACCGGGGAGGTCCTCCCCGTCGAGCGCCACCGTGGTGGGCGAGAAGAGCGTGACCGCCTGACGGAAGCCAGGGCGGAGACCCGCCTGACCCCAGGCGGACCGCACGCGGAAGGTGGAGAGGAAGGGGATCTCCGGGAAGAACTCCTCCTCGCTCAGCACCCACGACCCGCTCACGGAGGGGAAGTAGGCGAAGTCGGCGTTGGCGCCGCCGAAGGTCGACGTCTTGTCGCCGCGGAGTGAACCGCCCACGAAGATGCGGTCCCGCCACGCGAACTCCTGCGAGGCAAAGATCCCCAGCGTGCGGACGCGGAAGAAGTCCTCGTCCACGCTCAGGAGGTCGGACGTCGTCCCGCACGAGAAGGTGTTGGGGACGATCGACGAACCCTGGCAGAAGGTGTTCGTGCTGTTTTCGTCGTTGTACTGCGTTCCCACCGTCGTGGTGGACACCAGGTCGTCGGTGAACTGGAACGTCCCCACGCCGCTCAGGATCCCGGTGTAGTTGGTCGACGTGGTCCGCTGCGAGGACCGGAACCCATTCTCCCAGAAGACCGAGATGGGAAGCTTGCCCGGCTGCACGGTCTCGAAGTCGTGCAGGTTGGCCAGGTCCATCCCCGCGTTGGCGTTGATCGAGAGCCAGGAGGTGGGGCGGAAGCGGGCCGTGCTGCTCAGCACGAAACGGTCCACGTCCTGATTCACCACGTCTTCGGCAAGCTGGTTCAGGTTGAAGCCGAAGCCGTAGTTCCGCGGGTTCACCCCCTCGATATCGGGGTTGGCCGGGAGGAAGAAGGACTCGCCGGTCAGCCCCTGGATGATGGGGCTGAAGATGGAGTTGTCGTTGTTGTTGAGCCCGAGCTGGGAATCCGTGTATCCCACCGAGAGGGAGAGGTCGAGGTTGTCGCGCAGCGCGGCGTCCAGGTTGGCGCGGAAGTTCACCTTCTCCTGCGTGTTGTAGAAGATGACCCCCTCCTCGTCCTCCCACTGCCCGGAGACGAAGTAGCGGACCATCTCGTTCCCGCCCCGCACCGAGCCGCCCAGCCGCTGCCGGTCACCCTTCGAGAACATCCGGGTGCGGTCGTCGGTGAGCGTGTTGAAGAAGAGCTGGCCGTCCTGCGAGCAGGAGCCCGTGGCCGCCAGGCGGTTGGGGCAGAAGGAGTACCCCGCCGAGTTGAAGCTGCCGTCCTGCAGGAAGAGCGGCTGGCCGGCGTCGTTGATCTGGTAGGCGGAGAAGTTGCCCGGGTAGTCCGTGCGGTCCTCCAGCTCGCCCGCCTCGGCGAAGAAGTCCCACTGCGTGGCGCCCGGGGCGCCCCGCTTGGTCGTGATCAGGATCACGCCGTTGGCGGCCGCGGTGCCGTACTGCGCCGAGGCGGCCGGGCCCTTGATGATCTCGATGTTGGCGATGTCGTTCGGGTTGATGTCGTTCAGGCGGTTCGGCTCCTGGCCGCCCACTCCCAGACCTCCGCCGACATCACTGTTGATCTGCACGCCATCTACGAAGATCAGCGGCTCGTTGGAGAGGGAGATCGAGTTGGCGCCCCGGATCCGGATGCGCTGCGAGGTCCCGGTGGTGCCGTTGACGTCCTGCATGATGACGCCCTCGGTGCGGCCGCCCAGGACGTCGGCCACGCTGGTGATGGGGGCCGGGTTGAGCTTCTCGACCTCGATGGTCCCCACCTTGGTGCCCACCTCGCGCAGCCGCTGCGAGCGGCCGGTGGCGGCGCTCACGACCAGCGCCTCCAGGTTCACCGCCGAGGCGGCGAGCTGGAAGTCCGCGACCGCGGGCTGGCCGGCCGTCACCGTCACGTCGACGGTGGTCTGGCTGTAGCCGATGATGACCGCGCGCACCGTCTGGGCGCCCAGCGGCACCCGGGTGATGACGTAGCGGCCGTTCTCGTTGGTGAGGGAGCCGATGTTGGTCCCCTGGACCACCATCTGCACCCCGGCCAGGGGCCGCCCGTTGGCGGCGTCCGTCACCTGGCCGGTGATGGTGCCCGTCCCCTGTGCGGACGCACCCGTGGCCAGAGCCAGGGGCGCCGCCAGGGCCGCGATCGCGGCGATCCGACGAAGCAAGTTCATGGAGCCTCCTATGAAGAGGAGTGGTGTGAAACGAAGGGTGGGTCGAGCACCGCTGGGCGGGCCGGCGACCGCCGGCAACCCTCCCGCCCGGATCCTGCATCGAACACGTCAGGTGCGTCGGGGAGGACCTCCTTGTCGGGGGAACAGGGGATTCGGTAACCTGTGCGAACGGGCACGCGTATGAATGGGAGCGTTCCCGGCCAAGGGATATTCTTCAACGGATGCGCGCAATGTGCAACCCTTGGTTCAAGGAAATCCAGTCCACCCCCAGGAGGCACCATGCTCCGGACACCGCGAACGGCGTCCTTCCTGCCTGCCCTGGCCGTCGCCCTTCTCATGGGCGGGTGTGCTGCGGGCGGCTCGGGAGGAGGGTCGGAATCCGGCTTCAACGTGATCACGCGCGAGGACCTCGCCGAGCTCCACCGGCTCAACGCCTACCAGGCCGTCCGGCGGCTCCGGCCGCAGTGGCTGGAGGCGCGGGGCCTCGACTCGTTCTACAGCACCAACGAGGTGGTCGTCTACCAGGACGGCACGCGCATGGGCGGGGTGAACTTCCTGCGCTCGCTCCGCGTGAACGACGTGGCCACCCTCCGCTTCCTGGACTCGCGCGCCGCCACCACCCGCTACGGGGGCGGCCACCCCTCGGGCGCCATCATGGTGACGACGCGGGGCGGCGCCGGGGACGGGCCCTGACGGCCACCGGGCCCGACCGCCGCGCTCAGGGCGTGGCGTCCGCGCCCGGGGCGGCCCGCGTGCGGACGTAGACCGCCCCGTTCCCGGCCCGCAGGCCGTAGTGGGGGGTGGCCTCGCGCGACGAAAGCACCTTCATGTAGGCGATGTGACCCGCGTCCAGATTCCAGAGGGTGGCGGCCGGGAACTGCATGGGCTGGCCGTCCAGGATGACCAGGATGTTTCCGTCGTCCACCAGGCTGTCCCGCCCCCGGTGCGTGATGCGGGGCTCGCCCCCGTCACGGGGCCACTCGATCATCAGGTGGGTGCGGGCGCGCTCGAGCGCCTCCAGGCCGTTGCGGGCCCGGCTGCGGACGATCTGCTCCCGGGTGATGAGGATCCCGCCCGGGATCAGGCTGTCGTCCCCCTCGAACGAGGGCCCCCGCGAGGCGCACCCCGGGGCGGCGGCCAGCGCCACCAGCAGGAGCAGCCCGCCCGGGCGCCGGCGGCGGAGGGCAGCGGGGCGGAGGGCGGCCGCGGGTCGGCGAGTCGGGGCGGTGCCGCGGGCGGCTGCGATGTCGGCCGTGGACAGGCCCTTGAGGATGAACATCGCCACCTCGCGCTCGGCCGCCGTCAGC
>JAVVFC010000158.1:0-6943 GCA_032250975.1 Longimicrobiales bacterium
CCGTCGGACGGCGGAGCGCATCCGGCGCGCCTTCGCGCCCGGACTGCCGGACCACCCCGCTGCGCTCACCCCCCACCAGGCCGCCGAGATCCTGCTGGTCGCGCGATGGTTCCGCCTCCACCCCGCGGAGCGGGAGCGGACGGTCGCGCCGAAGGCGTGGTCCGGGGCCGCTCAGCGAGCGGAACGGGGGGCGGCGGATGCGCCCGCGAACGGCGTGGTTGCCCGGTCGGCATGACCTCGGCGCCGGCGTGGTGGCGTCACCGGCGTGATTTTTTCCTTGAATCCGCGTTACAATGTTTGCTACTTCGTTGCGTGGACGTCCGTTTCGTCCATCTGTTGACCCTCTCAATGGAGGCCGGATTATGCGACCAGTAATCGTCCGGTTGCTCGGCTCGCTTCTCCTCGCCGCGCTCCTCCCCGCTGCCGCGTGGAGCCAGACCAGGGAAGTGACCGGTGTGGTGGTGAACGAGTTCAATCGACCCCTGGAGTTCGTACTGGTGACCGCGGTGGCGACCGGGGTCCAGGCCCAGTCGGGCGCCAACGGCCGTTTCACCCTCAACGTTCCCGCGGGCGAGACCCAGGTCCGCTTCGAGAGCTTCGGGTTCCGCACGCAGACGGTGACCATCGCCGGCGGTACCACCGAGTTCCGGGTGGTGATGGTGGAGGACGCCCTCAACCTGGAGGGCATCGTGGTGACCGGGCAGACCACCAACGTGGCCCGCCGCAACCTGGCCAACGCGGTCGCCTCGGTCACCTCGGCCGAGATCGAGGACGCGCCCGCGGCGGCGACCGTCGAGGGCTACCTGCAGGGCAAGGTGCCCGGCGCCTACATAGAGTCCAACTCGGGGGCGCCCGGAGGCGGCCTGCAGGTGCGCCTGCGCGGCGTCTCGACCATCAACGGTGAACTGGAGCCGCTCTACGTTATCGACGGGGTGGTCATGTCCAACATCTCCATCCCGAACGCCATCAACCAGATCTCGCTCTCGGGCGGTGGCTCCAACGGCTCCAACCAGGACGACGCAGTCAACCGCATCGCCGACCTCAACCCCCAGGACATCGAGCGCATCGAGATCCTCAAGGGGCCCTCCGCCGCGGCGCTCTACGGATCGCGGGCCGCCAACGGGGTGGTGATCATCACCACCAAGCGGGGCGCCCCGGGAGCGCGCCGCATCAACGTGACGCAGCGCTTCGGGATGTTCGACTTCTCCAACAAGTTCGAGTTCCGGCAGTGGACGCGTCAGGACGCCCTGGACGCGGGCCTGGTCGATGCCGGCAACGTCGACCAGTTCTTCACGTCGGGCGGTGACCCCATCAACGCCTTCGACCTCGAGGACCTGATCGCCGGCGAGCACGACGTCTCCTACGAGACGCTGGTCTCCGTGTCGGGCGGAACGCAGGACACCCGCTACTTCGTGTCGGGCGCCTGGAAGGACGACGCCGGCATCATCGACAGGACCGGCTTCCAGCGGCAGAGCATCCGGCTCAACCTCGACCAGGACTTCAGCGACCGGGTGCGGGGGGGCGTCTCGCTCAACCTGGCGCGCTCCGAGACCCAGCGCGGGCTGACCAACAACGACAACTCGGGGACCAGCTTCTACATGGTCCTCCCCTTCACGCCCAACTTCGTGGACCTGCGTCAGCAGGCCGACGGGACCTTCCCCAGCAACCCCTTCGAGCGCTCCAACCCGCTCCAGACCATCCAGCTCTTCCAGAACGACGAGACGGTGTGGCGTTACGTGGCCTCGGGGAACCTGGAGGCGGACCTCTTCCGTGGCGAGCAGAGCACGCTGCGTGTGCTGGGCACCGCGGGCGTGGACTTCTTCACGCAGGACAACGTGCTCTTCTCCCCTCCCGAACTCCAGTTCGAGCCCAACGACGGATTGGCGGGGACGTCGTCGCTCTCCAAGAGTTCCAACCGTGACATCACGCTCTCCGGAAACGTGATCTACAACCGGGAGGGCGACTCCTACAGCTCGACGACCACGTTCGGGATCCAGTTCGAGGATCGTGAGCTGGACATCTCCCGCACGCTGGCCCAGGGGCTCACCGCCGGGCAGCAGAACATCAACGTCGGCGTGCAGACCTCGGTCAACCAGTTCCGCTCGCGCGTGAAGGACCTGGGCTTCTTCGCCCAGGAGGAGCTCCTGCTGATGGACGAGCGCCTGCTGCTCTCCGCCGGGATCCGGGCCGACCGCTCGAGCGTGAACGGCGACACCGAGGACTACTTCTTCTACCCCAAGGCGGCGGCGTCCTACCGCTTCGACGACCTGGGCTTCGGGATCAGCTCGCTCAAGCTCCGGGCCGCGTGGGGGCAGAGCGGCAACCAGCCCCTCTTCGGCCAGAAGTTCACGCCGCTCACCGCCACCGGGAACATCAACGGCATCGCCGGCCTGGTGGTGCAGGGCACCACGGGGGCGCAGGACCTCCAGCCCGAGCAGCAGACCGAGATCGAGGGCGGATTCGACCTGACGCTCCATGACGGCAGGGCCGCCTTCGAGTTCACCGTCTACCAGAAGGACATCGACGACCTCATCCTGCAGCGCACCCCGGCCCCCTCGACCGGCTTCACCCAGCAGGTCTTCAACGGGGGTGAGGTGCGGGTTCGGGGCGTGGAGGCCGCGCTCTCGGCCGAGCTCTTCCGCACCGAGAACTTCCAGTGGCTGAGCCGCACCACCTACTCGCGCGACTACTCGCGGGTGGAGTCGCTCCCGGTGCCCGCCTTCGAGACGGGGGGCTTCGGCACCGGGCTGGGCGCGTTCCGCATCGAGGAGGGCGCCTCACTGACCCAGATCGTCTCCACGATCGGCCAGGACGAGCAGGGCGATCCGGTGGTAGCCAAGGTGGGCGACGCCAACCCGTCGTTCCGCATGGGCTTCTCCAACGACATCACCTGGAAGAACTTCCGCGTGGGCTCGCTCTTCGACTGGTCGCACGGCAACTCGGTGATCAACCTCACCCGCCTGCTGGCCGACGCGGGCCAGAACACCGCCGACTACCGCAAGGACGTGCGCACCCGCACCCTGGCGGACGGCACCACCGGCGAATTCGGGATCGGTGAGTTCCGCTTCCTCAACTGGGCGATCGGCAACGATACCCGGGGCTTCATCGAGGGGGCCAGCTACCTGAAGCTGCGTGAGCTTTCGCTCTCCTACGAGATCTCTCCCGACCACCTGCGCCCGCTGCTGGGTCAGGGGCTGCGCTCCGCCTCCATCACCCTGAGCGGACGGAACCTGTGGACGGTGACCGACTACTCGGGGCTCGATCCCGAGGTGAGCAACTTCGGGAGCCAGGCGGTGGCCCGGAACATCGACGTGGCACCCTTCCCGCCGAGCCGAAGCTTCTGGCTCTCCATCAACTTCGGCTTCTGACGACGCGAGGAGAACGGATATGAAGAATCGCATCCTGTGCGTGGCGGCGTTGGGGGCTCTCACCCTCCTGGCCGCCTGCGACGACGACGACTTCGCTGTGCCGGACCTCAACAACCCGGGACTGGAGTCGCTCGAGAACAACCCCACCCGCTCCGCCGTCATCGACGCCACCCAGGGGCTCCTGATCGGGAGCCGGGCCGGCATCAGCGGCCAGACCGGGTACGTGAACCACCTGGGTACGCTGGGACGGGAGTCCCTCACCTTCGACAACTCCGACCCCCGCTACTTCGACGAGATGCTGGCGGGCAACCTCAACCCCGGTAACGGCGCCTTCGGCGGCAGCGGGTGGGCCGGGCGATACGCCAACATCCGCAACGCCAACATCGTCCTGAACAGCCTGGACGCGGTGACCGGGTTCTCTCCTCAGGAGCTCGAGGCCATCCGCGGCTTCGCCAAGACCCTCCAGGCGCTGGACCTGCTCCTGGTGCTCAACACCCGGGCCGAGAACGGCATCGTGATCGACGCCAACCGGCCGCTCGACGAAGGGCCGGGTCCCTTCGTGTCGGAGTCCCAGGCCTACCAGGCGATCGTGGACCTGCTCAACGAGGCCGCCGGGCACCTGGGCGCCGCGGGCGGCTCCTTCCCCTTCCAGCTCAGCCCCGGCTTCGACGGCTTCGACGATCCGGGCTCGTTCCTGCAGTTCAACCGGGCGTTGCTGGCCCGGGCGGAGGTCTATCGCGGAGGATACGGCGCCGCCCTCACGGCGCTCGGGCAGTCCTTCCTCGACGAGGGCGGCGACCTGGACCTGGGCGCGTTCTACAGCTACGGCACCGGATCCGGTGACGTGACCAACGGTCTGTTCCAGGGGAGCGACCCGCAGATCGTGGCGCACCCGTCGGTCTGGACGGAGGCGCCGCTCAAGGCCAACCAGGAGCTCGACGACCGGGTGGCCCGCAAGGTCACCACGCTGGCGGTCAACAAGAGCGATCCGCGCGGCGTGACCTCCAACGTCCGCTTCACCCACTACCCCAGCCTGACTTCGCCCACCCCCATCATCCGCAATGAGGAGCTGATCCTGCTCCAGGCGGAGGCGCTCTGGTTCACCGGGGATCCCGACGGGGCGATGGACGCCATCAATGACATCCGCACGCGGTCGGGCGGGCTCGAGCCGGCCGCGGACCCGGCCAACGACCAGGAGTTCATCGACCTGCTGCTGGGGGAGCGCCGCTGGTCGCTGCTCTTCGAGGGCGGGCACCGGTGGATCGACACCCGGCGCTTCGACCGCTTCGACGAGCTGGCGCGGGACCGGGCGTCCGACGTGGTGCCGACGGCCTTCCCGATTCCCCGCAACGAGTGCATCGCGAGGAATCTGACCGTGCCCTGCTCGGTCTGACGGGCGGGCATCCGCCATCCGGCGGGTCCACCGGCCCGGCGCCCCCCCGGGGGCGCCGGGCCGGTTCGCGTCAGGGCTTCTCGCCGGCGAGCTTCAGGATCCGCTCGAACTCCTCGCGGGTCACCGGCTGCACCGAGAGGCGGGAGTTGTTCACCAGCACCATGTCCGCCAGCCCGGCCTCGGCCTTGATGGCGTCGAGGGGGACGGGCCGCTCGAAGCGCCGCTCGAAGGCCACGTCCACCAGCTGCCAGCGCGGGTCGTCGGGATCCGACTTCCCGTCGAAATACCGGCTCCCGGGGTCGAATTGCGTCGGATCCGCGTACGCCTCCCGGGCCACCCGCGCCAGCCCCACCACCGCCGGGGGCGACTGGCGGGAGTGGTAGTAGAGGATCCGGTCCCCGGAGCGCATCTCCCTCATGTTGTTCCGCGCCTGGTAGTTGCGTACCCCGTCCCAGGGCGTGGTCCCGTCCCGCTCCAGGTCCTCGATGGAGTAGACGTCCGCCTCACTCTTCGTCAGCCAGTACCGCACCGCCACACCTCCCTCTTCGTCACATGCGCGAGGAATCGGACGAGCGGCGCACCGCCGGCTGGCAGACGGGCCAACTGCCGGACTGGCCACCCGGCCCGGCCAGCACGTCGCGCGTCTCACGGCTCACCCGCTCCGGGTCCTCCGACGCCAGGTAGGCCAGGGAGGCCACCAGCACCGCGTTGTTCCGCAGGTCGTCGAACGAGAGCTTGTCGAAGGTGTCGCGGTGCGTGTGCCACGTGTGGCTGCCGTAGTCCCAGCTGAGCGCACCCAGACTGAACCCCGGCGCCGGCACGCACACGAAGGAGGCGTGGTCGGTTCCGCCCGAGGAGGGGTTGCCGGGGAGTTGGAGGTTGATGTGGCGCGTGACCTCGCGGGGGACGCGCGAGAGCCACCGCGCCAGGGACGAGCCCGCCTCCGTGAAGCCCGAGGCCGACATGTTCACGACCCGCCCCGTGCCGTTGTCCTGGTTGAAGAGTGCCTGCAGCCCGGCGGCGACGTCAGGGTTGTCCTCCACGAAGGCGCGCGACCCGTTCAGTCCCTGCTCCTCCCCGTTCCAGAGCCCGATCAGGATGGTGCGCCGCGGGTTGGGGTACACCTCGGTGAGGATGCGCATGGCTTCCATCATGAGCACGGAGCCGGTGCCGTTGTCGGTCGCGCCCGATCCGCCCTCCCAGGAGTCGAAGTGCGCCGAGAGGACGACGTACTCGTCGGGCAGCTCGGTTCCGGGGATCACCCCGACAACGTTGGCCACCGGCACCTCCCCCAGGAACTCGGCCTCGGCCGTGACCCGCAGCACCGGACCCTGTCCGCGCTCCGCCAGCCGGTACACCAGCCCGTAGTCCTCGCAGGAGAGTTCGAAGGTGGGGACCTCGCGGGTGAAGGCGTTGAAGACCCGGGTCGTCCCGTAGGATCCCGGCCAGGTGGAGGACACCACGCCCAGCGCCCCGGCCTCCTCCAGCGCGCGCGGAAGTTCGCGCCGGTCGAGTCCCGTGGCCCGCAGGGCGGCGTTCCAGGCCGCTTCCCCCGCCTCCCGCGCAGCCTGCATGCGCTCGAGGGACTCGGGGAGCGCGAACTCCTCCCACTGCTCGTCGGCCCGGCAGGTGGGCTGCGGATAGGAGAGCATCACGTACCGCCCACGCACCTCGCCCAGAAAGGCCTGGAAGTCGGCGGGACCCGAGAGGGGCGGCAGCACCGCCGCCCCTCCCTCCACCGGGCGCCCCCCCGTCCCCGGACTCCACGCCAGGATGCGCCCCTCCAGGGAGCGCACGCGGGGCGCCATCAGGTCGATGTGCGAAGGGCCGCGGTCCCACCCCAGCCAGGTGCCGTACTCCTCGAGCCGGGCCTCCACACCCCACCCGGCCAGCGTGCGCACCGCCCACTCCTGGGCCCGTGCCATCCCCGGCGACCCCGTCAGGCGGGGTCCGATCGAGTCCAGCAGCGCCTGCGCCAGCGGCTCCAGGTGCGAGTCGTTCATGGCCCGGTCCCAGATGGCCCGCAGCACCGGGTCGTCGTCGGCCAGGCTCTGGGCGGCGAGGGGGGCGAGGGCGGGAGGGAGGGTGGCGAGCGCGGCCGCGGCCGCGACGGTCAGCAGGGGTCGGCGAAGCTTCTTCATGGGTCCTTTCCGCTGGGTGAGGAATGCTGGAGGACCCCATC
>JAVVFC010000159.1:0-6938 GCA_032250975.1 Longimicrobiales bacterium
CATCAGTTGCTCAGGTTGGAGAGGGTGAGGATCACCGGTGCCGAGTAGCTGCCCGAGGGGAGGGCGGCGGGGGGCGCGGCGGTGCCGCCCAGGAAGATCAGGCCCCGGCCGTTGTTGGGCAGCGCGATGAGCTGCGGAACGGCCGGATCGAAGACCACCTGTACGCCGGTCTCGCCGAACCCGGCCGAGGCGGGGCCGAAGGCGAGCGCCACCGAGGCGCCGCCGGGACCGCTCAGGGCTCCGGGCAGGATGATCTCCACCATGACCTCGCTGCGGTTGGGCCCGCGGATCTCGAAGCGACCCGCGTTCAGGGCGTCGGTGGGGGGGATGGTGGTCGGAACACCGGCGAGCAGGCTTCCGAAGTTGAGGGGCTGCATTCCGGTCACCCGCAGGGGGCGTCCGGGAAAGTCGGGGCGCCCCTGGGCGGTCAGCGCCCCGGGGAGGAGGAGGAGCGCGGCGAGGGCGAACAGGGCTCTCATGGGGTGCGCCGCTCCGCACCGGGCCCCGCCGACCGCCCGGGGGCCGGGGACGGCGCCGCGCGGCGCCGTCCCCCGGGCCCGGGGCGGTGGGGGGGGACGGCGGGGTTCAGTTGCCGGTGTAGGCGACGGTGAGTGTGATGTTGCCGGAGTACGCCCCCGCGGGCTGCGCCACCGCCGGGGTCACCGTGCCGCCGATGAAGACGGAGAGCGCGGTCCCGATCAGGTTGGTGGTCTCCACGCTGTTGGGATCGAACGTCACATCCGCCGCCCCGTCCCCGTGCGCGGCGCTGCCGGACGGGAAGCTGATGGGAAGCGTGTTGGCGCCGCTGGAGAGCTGGGTGGGCAGCGTGCCGAAGTTGAGGGTGACCTCGGCGCCGGTCTCGCCGACGATGCCGAAGCTGCCGACACCCGCGTCCACGGGGGCGATGGTTTTCGCCACGCCCGGGAAGACGTCGCCGAAGGCGAGCGGGTTGCCGGCGGTCACGGTGAGCGGGGTGAGCACGTTGGCCGTGGCCTGGATGTTGGCGTTGGCCTGCGCCGCCAGGGCGCCCGGGGCGGCGATGGCCACGAGGGCCAGGGCGAGGGTGAGGCGGTTGCTGCGCATGGTGTCCTCTTCGTGTTACGGGGTAGGTGAGGGGCGGAGGCCCCGTCCGACGGAGGCAGGCCAGGAGCAAGCGGGGTGCCATGGGCGTACAGAAGCTGAACGGTGTCAGAAAAACATACACCCGGCCGGGACCCATACGGGGTGCACCGGTCGGGTCCAGGTGTATGGAATCATGACATCTCCGGTCCGGTCCCGCAATCTGCAAAACATCCGTAATTGCTTATCGTGATTACAATTACGACCGATGTGGGTTCTGGCATGACCGCTGCACTCCCCCCGGGCGGCGCACACCCCCGGAGGAGAGAATCGTGGATCGCACCCGCCGACTACATCTGTTTGCCGCCGTCGCGGCGCTGTCGGCGGCCGGACTCTTTCATTTTGCAACACCCGTCGCGATCTCCGCCCAGGGACGGGCATCCATCCCGGTTTCGGCCCGGGTGGTGTCCGCCGCAGAGGCCTGGGCGGCGTGGGGGGTGGTGGCTTCGCTGCAGGTGCGGGAGACCGGGACCGGACCGATGCTGGAATTCGCGGAGGCGCGGACCGGGATGCGCCCCCTCGACCGGCCCGGGGCGTGGGAGGGGAACGGGCTGCTGGTCACGGTGGAGCCCAGGGCCCGCGGGGACGATGCGGTGAGGGTCACCGTGGCCCACGTGGGGTTGTAGCCCGGTCGGGACCCCGTCCGGTACCGCGCCCGCGGCGGGGCGTCAGGGGTGGAGCCGCTCCACGGTCCAGGCCGCCTCGGCATCCCCCCGGCGAAAGACCCAGCGGTCGTGCAGACGGTCCGCTCTCCCCTGCCAGAACTCGATGAGGGTGGGCACCACGCGGTAGCCGCCCCAGAAGGGGGGGAGCGGGATGGCGTCGCCCCGGAAGCGGGCCTCGGTCTCGCGCACGCGGGCCTCGAGGTCGGCGCGCGCCGCCAGCGGGCGGCTCTGCGCGGACGCCCACGCCCCGATGCGGCTGCCGCGCGGGCGGGTGCGGAAGTAGGCCAGCGACTCGGCCTGGGAGACGCGATGCACCGTCCCCTCGATGCGCACCTGCCGCTCCAGCACCGCCCAGTGCAGGGTGAGCGCGGCGCGGGGGTTCTCGTCCAGCTCGCGGGCCTTCCGGCTCTCGTAGTTGGTGTAGAAGGTGAAGCCGCGCGCGTCGAAGTCCTTGAGGAGCACCATGCGCGCGGAGGGGGCGCCGTCGGCCGAGGCGGTGGCGAGCGCCATGGCCTCGGGCATGAAGAGGCCGGACTCCTCGGCGGTCCGGTACCAGTCCCGGAAGAGGTCGAAGGGGTCCTCGTCCCCGGCCGGGTCGGGGAGTCCGGTGACGACGCCGCGCCCGAGCGTGAGGAGCGCCTGCAGGTGGGCCTTGAGTGTGGTCATGCCCGGGAAGATGGCGTGCGGGGATTGATGGGCCAAGGCGCCCACCTTACCTTTTTCCGCTCAACGGACCGGTAGCTCAGGTGGTTAGAGCGCACGCCTGATAAGCGTGAGGTCGGTGGTTCAAGTCCACCTCGGTCCATGCCACAGCCCCCCGCGGCGGCCGCTGCGGAGGGGCTGTGTCGCATCCGGCCCCCTGGCTCCCCCGCGCCGGATGCGCGAAAATCCATGCAGGGACCGGCCCTCCCACCGCCGGACGCTTCGTCGCCCGGCTCCCTGAAGGAGGTCCGCCACGGCTGCGCCGCGCGTGCAGGATCCGCAGGGTGTCCATGAGGACGCCCGCCCCGCCCCCGACGCCCCCGTCTTCCAGGCCCGGGGGCTGACCAAGGTCTATCCCATGGGGGAGGTCGAGGTCCGGGCCCTGGAGGCCACCGACCTGGACCTGCACGCCGGCGAGCTGGTGGTGATCCTGGGGCCGTCGGGATCGGGAAAGTCCACGCTCCTGAACATCCTGGGGGGGCTGGACACGCCCACGGCCGGGGAGGTGCGCTTCCACGACCACCGGCTCACCACCGCGGACGAGGCCGAGCTGACCCGCTTCCGGCGCGAGCATGTGGGCTTCGTCTTTCAGTTCTTCAACCTCCTCCCGAGCCTGACGGCGCTGGAGAATGTGCAGCTGGTGACGGAGATCTCTCCCGATCCGATGACGGCCAGCGAGGCGCTGGAGCGGGTGGGGCTGGGGGAGCGGCTGCACCACTTCCCTTCGCAGCTCTCCGGGGGTGAGCAGCAGCGGGTGGCCATCGCGAGGGCCATCGCCAAGCGACCGGACGTGCTCCTCTGCGACGAGCCCACCGGATCGCTGGACTACGAGACCGGCAAGCGGATCCTGGAGGTGCTGGACCAGGTGAACCGCGAGACCGACACGCTGACGGTGGTGGTGACCCACAACGCCGCCATCGCCCGCATGGCGGACCGGGTGCTTCGCATGCGGAGCGGCCGCATCACCGGCGAGGAGCGCAACGCGGTGCGCGCTTCGCCGTCCGACATCGAGTGGTGAGCCATGCGCGCCCTCGACCGGAAGGTCCTGCGGGACGTCATGCACCTGAAGGGGCAGCTGCTGGCGGTCGCGGTGCTGGTGGCGTGCGGTGTGGCCGTCTTCATCATGCTCCGTTCCATGTACGGCTACCTGACGGGGAGCCAGGAGACGTACTACGCGCAGTACGGCTTCGGAGAGGTGTTCGCGCACGCCACCCGGGTGCCGGCGGCGGTGGAGGAGAGGCTCCGGGGGGTGCCGGGGGTGGCGGCGCTCGAGACCCGCATCGTCCGGGACGTGATGCTGGACGTGCCGGGACTGGCGGAGCCCGCCACCGGGCGCATGGTCTCGCTGCCCGACCACGGCGAGCCGCGACTGAACCGACTGCACCTGCGGAGCGGCGCCTACCCCCAGGCGGGACGCAGGGACCAGGTAGTGGTGAGCGCCGCCTTCGCGGAGGCCAACGGGCTGCGGGTCGGGGACGCCTTCGGCGCGGTGCTGAACGGGCGTTGGCAGCGGCTGACGGTCGTGGGTACCGCCCTCTCGCCCGAGTTCATCTACGAGATCAGCGGCACCGGGGGGATGTTCCCGGACAACCGGCGCTTCGGCGCCATGTGGATGAGCCGGGGCGCCCTGGCGGCGGCCTTCGAGATGGAGGGGGCGTTCAACGACGTGGTGGCCACCCTGGCCGCGGGGGTGGCCGAGCGCGCGGTGCTCGACGCCGTCGACGACCTGCTGGAGCGGTACGGGGGCACGGGGGCCTACGGGCGGGACGACCACCTCTCTCACCAGTTCGTGAGCGGCGAGATCGACGAGACGCAGATCACGGCCACCTTCTTTCCCGCCCTCTTCCTCGTCATCACCGCCTTCCTGCTGCACACCACCCTGCTCCGCCTGGTGCGCATGGAGCGGGAGGCCATCGGGCTGCTCAAGGCCTTCGGCGTATGGCCCCGGACGGTGGCGGCCCACTATCTGAAGCTGGCTCTGCTTCCGGTGGGGGCGGGGGCGATGGTGGGAGCCGGGGGTGGAATCTGGCTGGCGGACCGCATGGCGGGGGTCTATGCCCGCTTCTTCCAGTTTCCGGAGCTGGACTTTCAGCTGGACCCGGGAGTGGTGGGGTGGGCGCTCCTCATCGCCCTGGCCACCGGCATGGCCGGCGCGCTGGCCGCGCTGCGGAGCGTGGTCGGGCTGGCCCCGGCGGTCGCCATGGCGCCCCCGGCACCGCCCCGCTTCACCGGCGCCCGCTTCGAGCGCACCCGGGCCTGGCGGGCGCTGCGCCCGGCCGGGCGGATGATCGTGCGCAACGTCACGCGCGCGCGCTGGAAGTCGCTCAGCACCACCCTGGGGATCGCCATGGCGCTGGGGGTGCTGGGCGCGCTCCTCTCCATGTTCGACGCCATCGACGTGATCGCGGACCTCCAGTTCCGGCACATCTACCGGGAGGACATGGCGGTCTACTTCGAGACCACGCGGGAGGGCGGCGCCCTGCGCGAGGTGGCCCGCCTGCCCGGGGTGCTCGCCGCCGAGCCGATACGGGTGGTGCCGGCCCGCCTGGTGTACGGCCACCGCGAGGAGCGCACCGCCCTGCTCGGGCTGCAGCCCGGCACCCGCCTGCGCCGGATCGTGGACGCGGATCGCCGCGTGCACCCCCCGCCCCCCGAGGGCGTCCTGCTGAACGCCGCCCTGGCCGGGAAGCTGGGTGTGGGGCCCGGGGACGTCCTCCGAGTGGAGGTCACCGAGGGGGAGCGAGCGGTGGTGGAGCTCCCGGTGGCGGGCACCGTGGCGGAGCTCCTCATGGCCAACGAGGTCTACCTGGAGGCCGCCACCCTCTACCGGATCCTGGGGGAGTCCGGCACGGTCTCGGGCGCGTGGCTGCGGGTGGACCCGCGCCACCGGGACGAACTCTACGCCCGTCTGAAGGCGTTGCCGGGTGTGTCCACGGTGCTGGTGAAGGAGGTGGTCGTGCAGGGCTTCCGGGATACCATCGAGGAGAGCTTCCTGATCGCGCTCACCTCCACCCTGGTGCTGGGCGGTCTACTGGTCATGGCCATCGTCTACAACCAGGCGCGGGTGGCGCTCTCGGAGCGCGGGCGTGAGCTGGCCTCGCTCCGGGTCCTGGGCTTCTCGCGCCGCGAGGTGGCCCGCATGCTCCTGGGGGAGCAGGCTGTGCTGGTGGCGGCGGCCGTCCCCCTGGGCATCGGCCTGGGGTGGGGCTTCACCTGGCTGATCATGCGGCGCTTCGAGTCGGACCTCTTCCGGCTCCCCGTGGTGGCGGAGCCGGCGACCTATTTGCAGGCGGTGGGGCTGGTGCTGGCCTCGGCGGCGCTCTCCGCGTACCTGGTGCGGCGGCGCCTGGACCGCATCGACCTCATCGCCGTTCTCAAGACCCGGGAGTGACGGAACCATGCGCACGGGAGGCTGGCAGGTGACGAGGCGGTCCCTCCTCTGGACCGGTACAGCGCTGGCGGGCGCTCTGGGCCTGGCGTGGCTCCTCCGCCCCGAGGCGCTGGCGGTCTCGACGGCGGAGGTGGACCGGGGTCCGCTCGAGGTGGTGGTGGAAGACGACGGCGAGACCCGGGTGGAGGCGCGCTACGTCGTTTCCGCCCCGGTGACGGGACGCCTGGAGCGCCTGCGCTGCGAGGTGGGCGATCCGGTCCGGGAGGGGGAGGTGCTGGCGCGCGTGTACCCCCTGCCCCTGGACTCACGCACGGCGCAGGAGGCATCGGCGCGCCTGGGGTCGGCCGAGGCGCTGCTGCGCGCCGAGCGGGCCCGTCTGGATCAGGCCGAGGCGGCCTGGAGCGAGGCCCGGCGCGCGCGGATGCGGCTGGAGGCGGTGGACGCCCAGGTGCCCGGTGCGGTGAGCCGCCAGCGGCTGGACGACGCCCGCGCCCTGGAGCGCGCGTCCACCCTCGAGGTGGAGCGGGCGCGGGGTGGGGTGGAGTCGGCCGCCTACCAGGTGCAGTCGGCGCGGGCCGCCCTGCTGGGGGCGCAGGCGGGCGCGGAGGGGGACCCGGTGCCGGTCCCGGCGCCCGCGGACGGACGGGTGCTCCGCCTCTATGAGGAGTGCGAGCGGGCGGTCACGGCGGGCTCTCCCATTCTGGAGGTGGGGGATCCGAGCCGGCTCGAGGTGGTGGCGGAGTTCCTCTCCGAGGACGCGGCCCGCATCGCGGAGGGGGCGGCGGCCCGCATCACCTGGGGGGAGGGGAGGGACACCGTCCCGGGGCGGGTCCGCAACGTCGAACCCTCGGCCTTCACGCGCGTCTCGCCCCTGGGGGTGGAGGAGCAGCGCGTGAGGGTGGTGGTCGCCTTCGACCGGGGCGAGGTGCTCCTGGGGGACCGCTACGCCGTGGACGTCACGGTGGTGGTCTGGTCCGCGGACGAGGTGCTGCGTGTGCCCGTGAGCGCGCTCTTCCGGGTGGACGGGGGTTGGGGGGTGTTCGTTCTGGCGGACGGGCGGG
>JAVVFC010000015.1:0-29784 GCA_032250975.1 Longimicrobiales bacterium
TGATCGAGCCTCTGCGAACGGTGGCGGTCAATGCCCAGATGGCGGGCACCCTGCTCCAGGTCACCGTGGAGGAAGGCTCGGCGGTGCGGGCCGGCACCGTGCTGGCGCGCATCGATGACCGCGAGATCCAGGCCCAGCTTCGGGCGGCGGAAGCGTCGCTCGAGCTGGCGCGCAGCGCCTTCGAACGCGCGGAGCGGCTGCGCGACCGGCAGGTGATCACCCAGGCCGAGTACGACGCCGAGCGGGCGGGGCTGGCGGCGGCCGAGGCCCAGGCGGACCAGCTCTCCACCCGGGCGAGCTACGCCGTCATCCGGGCGCCGCTCGACGGCGTCGTGACGGAGCGCACCGTCCAGACCGGAGACGTGGTCGGCAACCAGGGCCGCATGTTCACCCTCTCCGACCTCTCCGTGCTGGTGGTACGCGTCGGGGTCTCCGAGCTGGACGTGGTGAACATCGCCGAGGGCGATTCCGTGGATCTCACCCTGGACGCCTTCCCCAACCGGCCGCTGCAGGGCCGCGTGCGACGCGTCTTTCCGTCCGCGGACCCCGCCACCCGGCTGGTTCCGGTGGAGGTCGCGCTCAACGCCGAGGCCGAGACGCTGGCGCGTCCCGGCTTCCTGGCGCGCGCCACCTTTTCGGTGGGCTTGCTGGAGGACGTGCTACTGCTGCCGGCGGGGGCGATGGCCTCGGCGGCGGCGTCCCCCTCGGTGTTCGTGGTGGACGGCGACCGCGTCCGGCGGCGCGCTGTCCGCACCGGCCTCTCCTCGCAGGGGATGGTGCAGGTGCTGGAGGGCCTGGAGGAGGGTGAGCTGGTGGTGACTCAGGGGGTGAGCCGCCTGCGTGAGGGGGCTCAGGTACGCATTTCCGGGGAGGCGACATGAGCGGACAACCCAAGCGCAGCGGAGGGCTCTCGTCCCTCGCCATCCGGCGTCCGGTCGGGACGCTGACCCTCACCTCGGTGGTGGTGGTGCTGGGCCTCTTCTTTCTCGGCCAGCTGCCGGTGGACCTCCTCCCCTCCATCGTATACCCCCAGATCCGGGCGTCCGTAAGCAACCGCGGCGTGGCGCCCGAGGTCATGGAGGAGACGGTAGCCAAGCCGCTCGAGACCGCGCTGGCCACCACCGAGGATCTGATCCGCATCGAGACCGAGGTGCAGGAGGGGCAGGTGGGGGTCAACCTCCTCTTCTCCTACGGCACCGACATCGACTTCGCCCTCCAGGACGCCTCCAAGAACCTGGACCGGGCCCGCTCGCGCCTCCCCGAGGAGGCGGATCCCCCGACCATATTCAAGTTCGACCCCTCGCAGGCGTCGATCTTCGACGTCGCCTTCTCCTCGGGGGAGCGCGACCTGATCGCGCTCCGGGACTGGGTGGAGTTCCGCCTCCGGCCGCAGCTCCTCCTCATCGAGGGGGTGGCGTCGGTGGACATCAGTGGCGGTCTGGTGCGCGAAGTGCAGGTCATCCTGGACCAGGAGCGGCTGCGCTCCTACGGCCTGACCGTGTCTCAGATCACCGACGCGCTGCGCTCGGAGAACCAGGACGTGGCCGCCGGGCGCGTCGCCTCCCAGACGCGCGAGATCGTGGGGAAGACCACGGGCCGCTTCCGGACCGTGGAGGAGGTCCGCGACGTGCTGCTCCCGCTCGGTACCGGTGAGCGGATTCCGGTCTCGGAGGTGGCGGAGGTGCGCGACACCAACCAGGAACAGCGCCTCTGGACCCGCCTCAACGGAGTGCCCGCAGTCAAGGTCGCGGTCCGCAAGCAGCCCAACGCCAATACCGTGTCCGTGGCGCGCACGGTGGAATCCCGCATCACCCAGCTGGCCTCCTCCTCGTTCATCCCGCAGGACATCGAGTACCAGATCATCCAGAATCAGGCGGACTTCATCGAGAGCTCCGTGAGCGGCGTGCGCAACGCCGCCCTGGCGGGAGCCGGGCTGGCCATGCTGGTGGTGTTCCTCTTCCTGGGGTCGCTGCGCAAGACCTTCACCGTCGGCCTCGCCATCCCCATCGCTATCCTGGCCACCTTCATCGGCATGGGGCTCACGGACCTGACGCTCAACATCATGTCCCTGGGCGGCCTTGCCCTGGGGGTGGGGCTGCTGATCGACAACTCGATCGTGATGCTGGAGAACATCTTCCGACACCGGGACGAGGAGCAGCTGGGCGCCGTGGACGCCGCGCACGTGGGGGCCGCCGAAGTGCAGAGCGCGGTGGTGGCCTCCACCGCCACCAACCTGGCCGCGGTGGTGCCCTTCCTGCTCATCAGCGGCCTGGCGGCGCTCATCTTCCGCGAACTGATCCTCACCATCTCGTTCGCCATCCTGGCCTCGCTGGCCGTGGCGCTCACCGTGGTGCCCACGGTGAGCGCCCAGCTCGCCAAGCTGCGCTTCTCCTCGGGAGCCGACCGGCTTCCCCCACTGGTCGCCCTCGACCGGACCATCACCTGGCTCAGGTCGGGCTACCGAACCATCATGTTCCGCGTGGTGGCGTGGCGGTGGGCGGTGATGGGGGCCGCCGTGCTCCTGCTGGGCGGCACCTACCTGCTGGTGCGCGACACCGGCAGCGAGTTCCTCCCGCAGGTCGACAACGGCAACGTGAGCGTCTCCATATCCCTCCCACCCGGCGCCCCCGCCGAGGAGACCAACCGCGTCACCGGACAGGTGGAGGCGATCGTGGAGGCGATGCCTCACGTGGAGGCGATCTTCGCGACCGCGGGCGGCTTCATCTTCGGAGCCTCCACCTCGCAGCGTTCCGGGCGCGGCGGCCTGGACGTGGTGCTGGCCTCCGCCACCGAGCGGGAGATGAGCGCCGACGCCTGGGTGCGCACCCTGCAGACCCGGCTGGACTCCGCCGCCATTCCCGGGGCGCGCATCTTCGTCCGTCCGCCCCGCATCCGAGGGTTGCGCACGTCGTCTTCGGGCTCGGATGTGGCGCTCTCCATCCAGGGCGACGACCTGGAGGAGCTGCGCCTCATCGGGGACGAGGTGGTCGCGCTGCTGGCGGGAATCCCCGGCCTCGCCAACCTGGAGCCCTCCGCCGAGGAGTCCAGCCCCGAATTGGCCATCGAGCTCGACCGCGAACGGGCCGCCTTCCTCGGTCTGGACGTAGCGCGCGTGGGACAGACCCTGCGCACGGCGCTGGACGGCACCGTCGCCACCCGCTTCGCCCAGGGGAGCCAGGAGTACGACATCCGCGTGATGTTCCCCCGCGAACGCTTCACCTCACCGGAGGACGTGGGCAGTGTGGCGCTCTTCCCCGGGGGCGCCACCGGGAGCGCGCCCATCTACCTCCGCGACGTCGCCAACGTCTCCGAGGTCCTGGGGCCCACCACCATCCGGCGCGAAAACCAGAACCGCGTCTTCAGCATCACGGGTGACGTCATCGACGAGGTGGCTTCGGTGGGCGAGGTGACCGGGCAGATCCGGGAGCGGCTCGCCACCCTTGCCCTTCCGGAGGGGTACGGCATCATCATCGGCGGCGAGTCCGAGGCCATCCGCGAGAACAACCGCCAGCTGGCCATCGTGGTGGCGCTCGCCATCTTCCTGGTCTTCGTGGTGATGGCCGTGCAGTACGAGAGCCTCGTGAACCCCTTCGTGATCCTGCTGGCCATCCCGCTCTCCCTGGTGGGCGTGGGACTGGCCGTGACGGTGGTGGGGCTGCCGCTGTCGGCCCCGGTCTTCCTGGGCGTGATCCTGCTCGCGGGCATCGTGGTCAACAACGCCATCCTGCTGGTGGAGTACGTGGAGCAGGGGCGCGCCCGGGGCCTGAGCGCCGTGGACGCGGTGGTGCAGGCGGGGGCCGTGCGGCTCCGCCCCATCCTCATGACCACCCTCACCACCGCCTTCGGCATGCTCCCCCTCGCGCTGGGGATCGGCGAGGGATCGGAACTCATGCGCCCCCTGGCGGTGGCGGTGGTGGGCGGGCTATCCCTGTCCACCGTCCTCACGCTCTTCGTCGTGCCCTGCGCCTACCTGATGCTGCACCACGCCGTGGACGCCCTGCAGGCCTTCCTGGTGGGCACGAGCGGCAACGACTCCCACCGCGATGACGCCGGCACGCGGGCGGACGACCTGATTCCGAGCCCCGCCGGCGGCGGACGTTGAGATGATCATCCATCGACCCACCCGAACCCTCCCGCTCCTGCTCCTGGCCGCCGCAACCGCCTGTTCCACCGGCGGTGGCGCGGCCCCGTCCCCCGCCGCGCCTGCGGGTGGTGGCGGCAGCGCCCGCCCAGCGCCCCGCGGCGGCACCGACGGCCCGCGGCCCTACGCCCAGGTGGTCACGGAGCGGGCCGTCACCGACGTGGGCGTGCTCACGGTGCACCGGGTGGGGAACGACTGGCTCTTCGAGGTCCCCCACGACCTGCTCGGGCGCGACTTCCTCCTCATCACCCGCATCGCTGGCGTGCCCGCGGACTTCGGGGGCTTCCTCTCCGCCGGGATGAGCGTCAACGAGCAGCTGGTGCGCTTCCAGCGGGTGGGCGACCGGATCGTGGTGCGCAAGGTCTCCTTCCGGGAGATGGCCGATCCCGAGGAGCCCATCTACCGCTCCGTCGTGAGCAACAACCTCCCCCCCGTGCTGGGGGCGTTCCCGATCGCCGCCTTCTCGCCCGACTCCACCGCGTCGGTGCTGGACGTGACCGCCTTCTTCCAGGGAGACACGCCCGCGCTGGGCGGCCTGAACCAGAATCAGCGCCGCAACTACGGGGTCCGCCGCCTCGACCCCGACCGGAGCTTCATCACTCGCATGCGCGCCTTCCCCGAGAACGTCGAGGTGCGCCACACCCAGACCTTCGACGCCACCTCCCCTCCCGGCGACGCCAGCACGGGCACCATCACGCTCGGGATGAGCCAGTCGCTCGTCCTCCTCCCCGAGGAGCCCATGCGGCCCCGCTACGCCGACCCCCGTGTGGGCTACTTCTCGGTGCAGCGCATCAATTACGGGCTCGACGAGCAGAAGGCCGCCACCCAGACCTTCATCCGGCGCTGGCGGCTGGAGCCGAGCGACCCGGTGGCGTACGCGCGCGGCGAACTGGTCGAGCCGGTCGAGCCCATCACCTACTACCTCGATCCCGCCACCCCGCCCCGCTGGCGCGAGTACGTGCGCCAGGGCGTGGAGGACTGGAACGTCGCCTTCGAGGCGGCCGGGTTCCGGAACGCCATCCGGGCGCTCGACCCGCCCTCGGTCGAGGAGGACCCCGAGTGGGACCCCGAGGACGTGCGCTACTCGGTGGTGCGCTGGACCGCGTCCACCACGCGCAACGCCATGGGGCCCAGCGTCTCCGACCCCCGCACCGGCGAGATCATCGAGAGCGACATCGTCTGGTACCACAACCACATGCGCTCCTACCGCAACCGCCTCATGCTGGAGACGGGGGCCGCCAACCCGCAGGCGCGCACCCTCAACCAGCCCGACGAGCTCATGGGTGAGGCCATGCGCCAGGTCATCGCCCACGAGATCGGGCACGCCATCGGGCTCCCGCACAACATGATCGCCTCCTCGGCCTATCCGGTGGACTCGCTGCGCAACGCCGACTTCGCGCGGCGCATGGGGGTCTCCCCCTCCGTGATGGACTACGCGCGCCAGAACTACGTTGCCCAGCCCGGCGACGGCCTCGCGCCGCACGACTTCATCCGGCAGATCGGACCCTACGACCTCTACTCGGTCGAGTGGGGCTACCGGGTGTTCGACGCCCCCGACCCCGAGTCGGAGCGTGCCCAGCTGAACCGCATGATCCTGGACAAGGCGCACGACCCCATGTACCGCTACCTCCCCCAGGGGGGGATGGGCGGCATCGATCCGCGCGCCCAGACGGAGGACATGGGCGACGATCCCGTGCGGGCGAGCGGCTACGGAGTCGAGAGCCTCAAGGGCGCCACCCGCAACCTGGTGCAGTGGACCTCCACCCCCGGCCAGGGCTATGACGACCTGGAGGAGCTCTACGGGGAGCTGCTGGGCCAGTGGTCCCGGTACATGGGCCACGTGGTCACGCTCGTCGGCGGCGCCTACGTGGACCTCAAGTCGTCCGAGCAGGCGGGCCCTGTGTTTGACGGCGTTCCGCGCGCCCGCCAGGAGGAGGCCCTGGATTTCCTCCGGGCCCAGGTCTTCCAGACCCCCGCCTGGCTCCACCCGCGCGAGATCCTGGACCGCATCGGTCCCCAGGGACGGGTCCAGACCCTGGGCGCCCGCCAGGCGGCCATCCTGAACCAGCTGCTCGACCCCCGCCGCCTCACCCGCATGGGAGAGATGGAGATTCTGCAGCCCGAGGACGCCTGGCCGCTCGCGGAGTACCTCCCCGCGCTGCGCCGCGCCGTCTTCGGGGACCTGTCGTCGGTCGCCGCGGTGGACGGGTACCGGCGCGCGCTTCATCGCGCCTGGGTGGAGCGCGCCGGATCCCTGCTCACCGAGGACCCGCCCGCCCCTCCCGGACCCTTCGGGGGGGGACCGGCCGTCGCCCTCGATCGCTCCGATGTGCGCCCCCTGCTGCGCCAGGAGCTGCGCCGGCTGCTGGGCGAGACCGAGGCCGCCGCCGCGCGCGTCCGGCACCCGATGACCCGCACCCACTTCGAGGACCTGGCCGTGCGTGTCCGTCGCCTGTTGAACCCCTCCGGAGAAGCGCAATGACCCGCTGCCCGCCCTTCCGTGCATCCAGGCGTCCCCACCCCGTCACGCCGCTGGCCACCCTCCTGGTGCTCGCCGCGTGCCAAGGGGGGGAGCCGCCCGCCGACGCCCCCGCTCAGCAACCCGCGCTGGCCGCCGCGCAACGGCTCGCCCCCCTCACCGGATTCGACGGCCCCGAGTCGGCCCTCTACGACCCGGATCAGGACGTCTGGTTCGTGTCCAACTTCAACGGGCCGTCGGGGGATCTGGACGCGAACGGATACGTCGCGCGTGTGAACGCTGAGGACGGCGCCGTCGAGGCGCTCCGCTTCGCGGTCGGCACCGAGCGGCACCCCTTCCACGCCGGGCGCGGCATGGCGCTGCAGGGGGACACGCTCTGGGTCGCCGACGCGGGGGGGGTGCACGCTTTCCACCGGGGGACCGGCGCCCAGCTCGCCTTCGTGGACATGTCCGACCTCGAGCCGGGGTTCCTGAATGACCTTGCCGTCGGCCCGGACGGGACGCTCTACGCCACCGACACGGGACGATCGGCGGTCTACCGGGTCCGCCCGGACGGGCCCGGCGTCGCGGTCGAAGGGGGTGAGCTCGGCAGTCCCAACGGGATCCACTGGAGTGCCGAGGAACAGGCGTTCTGGCTGGCGCCCTGGAACCTGGAGGACGAGATCGTCCGCTGGGATCCCGCCACCGGCGCCCTCTCCCGTCCGCTGCGCACCCCCGGAGCCACCCGCATGGACGGCATGGCCTGGTGGCAGGGGTACCTGCTGGTGGCCAGCCAGGCCGACTCGGCCATCCATGCCGTGTCGGCGGGACCCAGCGGGCCCTACATCCGCACCGGGGGCCGTCCCGCGGATCTGGGACTCGACACCCGGCGCGGGCGCCTGGCCGTGCCCGTGGTCGCCATGAACCAGGTGGAGATCTGGCAGCTTCCGACCGGGGGCGCGGGCGGCTGATCCGAGGTCCCTGGGGCCCGTGTACGGTCGCCCAGGGCTCCCGAGTCTCACCTACACGCGCGCGTACACCCCGGATCGCCCGATTCCCGGAGTCTGCGGACTGCGGAGCCTGAGCGATCAGCCTTCAAGGTCGGGCGCGAGGCCCACTCCCCCCTGCCCGCTGGAGCGCGCGCGCTCCAGTCCCCGTTCGGCGGCGGCCAGCAGTTCCGCCGACGCCGTCATCCCCTCACGGTAAGCGGCCACTCCGCACACCACGTGGACGCCGGTGCGGGTGGTGAAGTCGGTGGCCACCTCCAGGAGCCGGTCGGCGAACACCATCGCCCCCTGCCGGTTGCAGTCCATGAGCAGCGCCTCGAAGCGGGCGCGCCCGGCGCGCGTGACCCGGTCGGTGCGCCGCGTCCGATCGGCGATGCTCCGGGCAAGCGCCTCGATCGCCTCCTCGTGGCTGGCGTCGTCTCCTTCCGGCGGCCAGCTCTCCGGCTCCAGTACCGCAACGCAGAGGGGGATGCCCCGACCGGCGATCCCGAAGGCGAAGTCGAGGACGGTCCGGAACTGATCCCCGGGGATGTATTCGTTCATGGGCCTCGGCGGTTGGAGTCCGGGATAGTATAGTGCCGTAAGAACCGTGGCGGGCAAGATGCCGTACCCTGTACACTCGGTGAAGGTTGGAGGAATCCATGCGAGATCGAAGCGGACGGAGGGGTCGCCGCCCCCGGGTGGGGACGGCGTTGACTGCGTGCTTTCTTGCGCTGGGAGCGGCGGTTCCGGCCCCGGGGTCCGGCGCACCGTGGGGGGTCGTGGGCGTGCAGCCCCTCGACGGGCAGGCGCCGGACGGGCTGCCCGGGACCCTGGTGGTGCTCAACAAGCGCGGAAACGACGCCAGCTTCGTGGACCTGGCCAGCGGTCGCATCGTCGCCACCGCACCCACCGGCGTGGGTCCCCACGAACTGGCCATATCGTCGGACGGACGGACCGGGATCGTCACCGATTACGAGGGGCCGGAGGGGACCCTGACCGTGCTCGACATCCCCGCGGGGCGGCGGGTGCGCACCATCTCGCTGGCGCCCTACACCCGCCCGCATGGGATCGCCTACCTTCCCGGCGACTCGCTGGTGGCCGTGACCGTCGAGCAGGACCGCGCCGTGCTCCTGGTGCGCGTTCCCGAAGGCGGCATCACCGCCGTGCTTTCCACGGGCGCGGAGGGTTCGCACATGGTGGCCGCCACGGGCGACGGCGGCACGCTCTGGACCGGAGACATCGGGTCCAACACCGTAACGGAGTTGGACGTCGCCACCCGCTCCCGGGTTCGTTCCCTGCCCGCACCGGCGCAGCCCGAGGCGGTCAACGTCACCGCCGACGGCGCCCGCGTCTTCGCCGGCAGCAACGCCACCGGCAAGGTCACCGTCTTCGACACGCGCAGCGGTACCAGCCGCACGGTGGCCGAGGGGTTCGGCTGGCCGTACCGCATGTTCCTGACGCCGGCGGCCGGCCAGCTCATCGTCCCCGACATGCGGGAGGACGTTCTGCGCTTTTTCGACGGCGACAGCTACCGTGAACTGGGCCGCATCCCCTTCCCGGAGCAGGGGCCTCAGGGCCTCACGCTGCACCCGGACGGCCGCCACCTCTTCCTCTCGCTCTCGCAGGCGGGCCGGGTGGCGGTGGTCGACATCGCGGAGCGGCGCGTAGTGGCGCATCTCCCGGCAGGCTCCGGACCCGACGGGGTAGGCTTTTCCCCACATCCCGTGTCGCGATGAGGCGATAACTTGAGGGCCATGCCGGGCGCGCCCGGCATGGCCCGGCCCCTCCCCCGGCCCGGTTTTCCGCCGCTGACGGGAGGTTCCGCATGTCCGATGTGCGCGGCGTCGTGGGCGTCGCTCTGGTGATGGCCGCCTGCGCCGCACCCCAACCCGCCCCTGCACCCACCCCCTTCCGGGATGCCGCCGCGGCCCGGCCCGCCGACACCCCTGCGGCGTCCGCGCCAGCCTCGACCCCGGCCGCTGCCGATTCGCCGGCAACGCCCATGGGCCACCGCATGCAGGGGGAGATGGGTGCGGGGCATCGCCATACCATGCGGGGAGAGATGGGCACGGAGCACCGCCACCGGATGGCCGGCGGCGGACAGCCCGGCCATCAGTGCGAGATGCAGGGCGAGATGCACGGCGAAATGCAGGGCCACATGCAGGGCCACATGCAGAGCGGGATGCAGAGCGCGATGCAGAGCGAGATGCACGGCCGCATGCACGCGGGCGGGAACGCCGGCGGAAGTGCGGATCCCGGCCCACAGCCGGCCGCCGAACTGCCTGCCGAACTGAGCGCCGGTCGCCAGGTCTACGAGTCGGTCTGCTCGCAGTGCCACGCCATGGACCCCCCACCCACGCTGGCGCCCCCCATGCGCCACGTAGCCCAGCGGTTGACCGTTGTGTTCTCCGGTCCGGAAGAGGCGGTGCACCACGTCCGCACCTACCTCCCCGCTCCGGACGCATCCGCGTCCATCCTGCCGGATCGCGCCCGGGAGCGTTTCGGGCTCATGCCTCCCCAAACCCTCCCGGACGAGCAACTGGAAGCGGTCGCGCGCTACCTCTGGCACCTGGGCGACGATCCCGGTCATACCGTGGGCCGCTGACGCAGAGCGCCTTCCGGGCGGCATCCGGGCCACCGCTCCGTAACGCCGGCTCGTCGGGCTGCGCACGCCCCTCCGTCCCGGGAGACCGGGGCGAGCCCCGTCGGTGTGGGAGGCCTCTGCTCCCCCCGGCGGGGCGGACCCGCGCACAGGGTCCGGACGCGCTGCCGGCGGCGGCGGTGATGGACTTCACGCGGTCCCGCACCGTCGAATTCTTCGACGCGCAGGGTGTGCAGCAGGCCGCCTGGGACGACTTCACCACCGCTTCCGTGCACACCGTGCTCGAGGTCGCGGGCGAGATGGGACGTCCGGGCTTCGAATGGTCGATGGACCGCACGCGCGACATGTGGGTGACCGGCCTGGAGGGGGTCGAGACGGAGCGCACCCGGAGCGGCACCGGCAGCGGAGGATCGCAGCCGGGCGCGGGTGCTGGAGGGGGACGCGATCCGCACCTACGACCTCTCCGGAACCCTCACCGTGGAGGATGTGGTGCGCGGGGTGCCCCGAAGTGAGTTCCCCTGGCCGCTCTCGGGCACCATCACCCGCGACGTGACCGTGGAGGGGGAGAACGGGCCGGGCGGGGACGTCACGGTCACGCGCGAGGTCGTGATCACCTTCAACGGCACGAACCTGGTGACGCTCACGGTCAACGGCGAGGCCTTCGAACTGGACCTGGCCGAGCACGGGAGGGAGGGCATCCGCCGTCGGAGCGCCGGTTCCGGTCCATCCCCTGATGCCCGGTTTCGGGAGAGGCCGACGGGTGCGGAGATCCGCCGGCCCTGCCCGACCCGGACGGGGACGGCGCTTGTGGGAAGGGAAGGCGGACTGATAGAGTGCCCACCCCATCGAACCAGAGTTGAGCATGAACCCGTCCCCGCCTTGCCGCCGACCTGCCGTCGCCGACCGGCCCGCACCCCGGCCGTCCCTTCCCCACCGGGCCGCCACCCCGGGCCGAGGCCTCCCGACCGGCCGCCCCCGCACCCGGCTCCTGCCCGCCATGCTGCTGCTCACGGTGGCGACCCCCGCCCTCCCCGCCGCGGCCCAGTACGTACCGGACCGCTGGAGCTGGGAGACGCGCACCCCCGAGCAGGTCGGGATGGACGCCGCGGCCGTGCGGGAGGCGATCGCGCTACACCGGGCCCACGAGAGCGAGGCGCCCCGGGACCAGGAGGAGGGCCAGAACCAGACGTTCGGCCGGGAGCCCCTGGGGTTCCCCATCGGCCCGTTCCGCGTGCGGGGCGAGCCCTCGGGGATCATCCTCCGCCACGGCTACATCGTGGCCGAGTGGGGGGACACCCGTGCGGTCGAGATGACCCACAGCGTCACCAAGTCGTTCCTCTCCACGGTGGTGGGCCTGGCCTGGCAGGACGGTCTCGTCCGCAGCCTGGACGACCCCGCGCGGGACTACATGGCACCGGTGGACCTTCCCTCCGGGGACGGCGAGCCCGGCATCGACCGCACCGGCTTCGGCCGGGACGACCTGGTCACCCTCTTCAACTCCGAGCACAACCGCCGCATCAGCTGGGACCACCTGCTGCGGCAGACCAGCGACTGGGAGGGAACGCTCTGGGGCAAGCCCGAATGGGCCGACCGCCCCGACCGCGACGCCTCCACCTGGCGCACGCGCGCGCGCCGCGAGCCGGGGAGCGCCTACGAGTACAACGACACCCGAGTGAACCTCCTGGCCCTGCTTGCCACCGGGGTCTGGCGGCGCCCGCTGCCCCAGGTGCTCAAGGAGCGCGTGATGGACCCCATCGGCGCCTCGTGGACCTGGCGCTGGCACGGCTACGACAACTCGTGGATCACCCTGGACGGAGTGCGCGTGCAGGCGGTGAGCGGGGGCGGCCACTGGGGCGGGGGCATGTTCGTCAGCGCCCGTGACATGGCGCGTTTCGGGCTCTTCACCCTCCGGCGCGGGCGCTGGGGCGACCGGCAGTTGCTGGACGAGCGCTGGTTCGATATGGCGACCACCCCCACCTCGGCCCAGCCCGGCTACGGCTTCATGAACTACTTCCTGAACCGCCCGGGCCCCGACGGGCGCAAGCGCTACCCGAGCGCGCCCGACGCCGCCTACGCGCACATCGGCAACGGGACCAACATGGTCTACGTGGACCCGGAGAACGACCTGGTGGTGGTGGCTCGCTGGATCGGCGGCGCGGGCATCGACGAATTCCTGGGCACGATCACCGGCGCCATCCGGTGAGGGTGGGCGGTGCCGCTCCCGCACCCGCGCCGCCGCCGGCCGGGAGCGGCGCCCGTCCTCACTTGACCAGCAGCATGTCCCGGTAGGTGGGGATGGGCCAGAGGTCGTCGGGCATCATGCGCTCGAGCCGGTCCACCACCGAGCGCACCCGCTCCATGGCGGGGATCACGTTGCTGCGCATGTGCTCCGCCTTGGAGTGGACGGTGTCGCCGCCCAGCTCCTCGTTCTGGGCGTCCAGCTCGCCGAGCGCCGTGTGCAGCTCGTCCAGGATGGCGGCGATCCGCTTGGCGGTCTCCTGCACGCCGCGCGACTTGATCCCCACGCTCGCGCTCCGCTCGGCGGCGGCCGTCAGCTCGGAGAGGTAGCGCACCGCCGCCGGCAGGATCATGGAGTGGACCATGTGGGCCGCGGTCTCACCCTCGATGTTCACGGTCTTGAAGTACTGCTCCACGAAGATCTCGTGGCGGCTCACCAGCTCCCGACGCGAGAGCACGCCGTAGCGCTCGAAGAGGTGGGCGTTCTTCTCGTCCACCAGCGCCGGCAGGGCGTCCATGGTGCTGCGCAGGTTGAGCAGCCCGCGCCGCTCGGCTTCCTCAACCCACTCCTCGGAGTAGCCGTCCCCGTTGAAGATGATCCTGCGGAACCCCCTCACCTCCGACACCAGCACCTCGGCGAGGGCGGCGTCCAACTCCCGGCCGGCGGCCACCGCCTCGTCGACCGCCGACACCATCTCGTCCAGGGACTCCGCGACGATGGTGTTGAGGATGGTGGCGGGGAAGGACACGCTCTGCGACGATCCCAGCGCCCGGAACTCGAACTTGTTCCCCGTGAAGGCGAAGGGGGAGGTCCGGTTGCGGTCGCCGGCGTGGCGGGGCAGGTGGGGGAGCGTCTTCACACCCAGCCCCAGCAGCCCGCTGCGGGGCGAGTCCGAGGCCGTGCCCGCCTCGGCGATCTGGTCGAAGACGTCGGTCAGCTGGTCGCCCATGAAGACCGAGATGATGCTCGGGGGCGCCTCGTTGGCGCCCAGGCGGTGGTCATTGCCGGCGTAGGCCACGGAGACCCGCAGCAGGTCCTGGTGCCGCTCCACCGCCCGCAGCACCGCGGTGCAGAAGAAGAGGAACTGGATGTTGTCGTGGGGCGTGTCGCCGGGCTCGAGCAGGTTGGCCGAGTCGGTGGCCAGCGACCAGTTGAGGTGCTTGCCGCTCCCGTTCACCCCCGCGAACGGCTTCTCGTGCAGGGTGCAGAAGAGCTGGAAGCGGCGCGCCACCCGCCGCAGCGTGATCATGAGCAACTGCTGGTGATCGGCCGCCGTGTTGGCATCCTCGTACAGGGGCGCCATCTCGTACTGCCCGGGCGCGACTTCGTTGTGGCGCGTCTTCATGGGCACGCCCAGTCGGTAGAGCTCCTCCTCGACCTCGTTCATGCAGTCGAGCACCCGCTCGGGGATCAGACCGAAGTAGTGGTCCTCCATCTCCTGCCCCTTGGGGGGCGGCGCGCCAAACAGGGTCCGCCCGGTGGTCACCAGATCGGGACGCCGGTAGGCGAACTCCTCGTCCACCAGGAAGAACTCCTGCTCGGGGCCGAGCGTGGGCTGCACCCGGCGGGCGGCCGTGTCGAACAGCTTCAGGGCCCGAAGGGCCTGCTCGTTGAGCGCCTGGATGGAGCGGAGCAGCGGGGTCTTCTGGTCGAGCGCGTCCCCCGTCCAGGAGGCGAACGCGGTCGGAATGGCCAGGTGGGCGCCCCCCGGACCCTCGACCAGGAAGGCGGGGGACGTCGGGTCCCACGCCGTGTAGCCACGGGCCTCGAAGGTGGCGCGCAGGCCGCCGGACGGAAACGACGACGCATCCGGCTCGCCCTGCACCAGCTCCTGGGCGCTGAACTCGTTCAGGGCCCGCCCGTCCGCGGTGGGCGCCAGGAAGGAGTCGTGCTTCTCGGCGGTCGCCCCGGTCAGCGGCTGGAACCAGTGCGTGAAGTGGGTCGCGCCCCGCTCGAGGGCCCAGTCCTTCATCGCCACCGCGACGGCCTCGGCGATCCCCGGATCGAGCTCCGTCCCCTCCTCGAGCATCCGCAGCAGCGCCCGGTAGGCCTGCTTGGGGAGCCGGCCCTGCATGCGCGAGAGCGAGAAGACGTTGCGGCCGAAGGTATCCTCGATCTTCACCCGGTTCACCGCGCCCTCCAGCCGGGCGGTGGACTCCTTGACGGCGAGAAGCGGATCGAAGCGCGGGGGAGAGGCGGGCCGGGACATGGGCATCGGGGGGGTGAAAGGGGGGTGGCCGTTCGAGCGACGGACCGAATCTCCGCCGGCAGGGACCACTCCACAATGGTGCCAGGATAGACTATTGCATATATTGATTTAAGCTATTTTTTATTACATATGATCAATCGCGACATCGAACTTCACGCCCTCGCGAACTTCCTGGCCGAGCCCGCCCCCTCCCGGCTCCTGGTCCACGGGGACGCGGGGGTGGGCAAATCCACCCTCGTGCGTACGGCGCTGAGGAGAACCGCTTCGGTCTGGCTGACAGGGAGCGGTCTGCCGCCCGAACTCGCGGGCCCGGCAGCGGCGGCGGCGCTGCGCGAGCAGCTCCGGGGCCACCCGGGAGTGGAGGAGGGGCTCCACGCGTTGGACACCCCCCCCGAGGGGGGCGCGCGCGGATCCGCGCCGCCCGGGACGCGGAGCCGCGCCACGCCCGGCCCGTGGCGCGACGCCGTGCGCTGGCTCCGCCTGCTGCTGCGGCTGCCCGATCCGCCGGTTCTCGTGCTGGACGGGGCCGACCCGCTGCTCGACGACCGGCGCCTGCGGGCAGCGCTCGACGCGCTCTGGGGCGAGGCGCGGGCGCGGGGCCGACCCCTGCGCATGATCGCCACCCTGCGCGGGGCAGGGACGCCCGAAGCTTGGGGGGCGGAGGGGGAGTCCGCCGGGCCGCCGGCCCAGCGCCTCGCGGTCACGCCCCTGCGGCTGCGCGAGGCCGCCAGAACCGTCCCGCGCTGGTCCGCCCGGGAGTGCGTGGACCTGTACGCGCTGGTCGGAGGCCTGCCCGCGTTCTGGTCGTGGGTCGATCCGGGCACGTCTCCCGCCCGCAACCTCGCCCGCCTCCTCGTCGCACCGGAGGGCATCGGGCGGGACCTGCCCGGAGCGCTCCTCCCGGCGGACGTGCTCGGGAACCGACGATCGATGGCCCTGGTCACCGCGCTGGCGGGAGGCGCCCGCACCTGGGGGGAGCTCCGTCACGGAGCCCGGGTGTTCCGCGCCAGCGCGGAACTGGGGCCGTACCTCACCCGGCTGGTATCCGCGGGCGTCGTCCTGGCGGAACGGTCCCTGGACGCGGCCCCCGGCTCGCGCCGGCGCCGCTACCGGCTCGCCCACCCCCTGCTCGCCTGCTGGCACGGCGCCGTGGTACCTCACCTGGGCGCGCTCCAGCGGGGCGACGACCCGCTCGGCCTCCTGCGGGGGACGATGGCGCCCGCCCTGCGTGCCCTCACCGCCCGCGCCCTGCCCCCGCTGGTGGGCGAGTTCCTGCTCCACCACGGCGAGGAGGCGCTACCCGCCCGGGCACGGGAGGCGGGAGGGGCCTGGGGCGAGGGGTACGACCTCCCACTCGCGGCGACGCTGGAATCCGGCGCGGCCGTCTATGGGCGCGTCGCGTGGGACGGACCCCCGCCCGGCCCCGATGCCCTGGATGCCGTGGTCGGCGAGATCCGCCGCGTCCGCTACGGGTTCGACCGGGAGGCCCGCATCCCAATCCTGGTGACGGCCTCGCCCCCCGGTCCGGAACTCATCCGCCGCGCCGCCCGTGCCCCGGCGGTGGTGCTCGGACCGGAGCAACTGTTGGGGCGGGGGTGACCGCTGCGGCCCGACTCCGCGCGGCCGCGCCCGACCCCGACCACGCCGCTCAGTCGAGCGACGACGTGCAGTGCGGGCAGCGCGTCGCCGGGATGGGGATGTCGGTGGCGCAGAACGGGCACGCCTTGGTGGTGGGAGCGGCGGGCGCCGCCTCCTCCCGGGCCTGCAGGCGGTTCATGCCGCGCACCAGCAGGAAGACGGCGAACGCCACGATCAGGAAGGCGATGACGTTGTTGATGAACACGCCGTAGTTGACACTGACCGCACCCGCGGCCTGGGCATCCGCCAGCGAGGCGTAGGGGCCGGCGGCCTCGGCGCCCCCCTTCAGGACCACGAAGAGGTTCGCGAAGTCGACGCCGCCCAGCAGGAGTCCGAGCGGCGGCATGAGCACATCGTCCACCATGCTCTTCACGATCGTCCCGAACGCCCCCCCGATGATGATGCCGACGGCCATGTCCACGACGTTGCCGCGCATGGCGAACTTCTTGAACTCGTTGATCACGGGAGCACTCCCTCTCAGAGGTTCACGGCGGGCGGCGGCCGGGTGCCGGCGTCCGGAGCGGGTTGGCACGGGCCGAAGATCATGAAACTTTTCTTCTGCCGAAAGTCCGCCGTCATCCGCACTCCCCGGAACGCTCCCGGAGTCCAGTCATGTTCGAACTCGAGCAGGTCCTCCCCACCGTCCAGACCCTCCTCGCCACCTGGGGGCTGAAGATCCTGGCGGCGCTCGCCATCCTGCTGCTGGGCCGCGTGGTGGCGGGCATCGTACGCCGGACCACGCGCAAGGGCCTTCAGCGTACGGAATTCGATCCCACCCTCACGCCCTTCATCGCCAACCTGGTCTACGCGGTCCTCATGGTGGGGATCCTGTACGGTGCCGCCTCGGCGGTGGGGATCCCCATGACCGGCTTCGTGGCCATCATCGGCGCCGCGGGCCTGGCCATCGCCCTGGCCTTCCAGGGGACGCTCTCCAACTTCTCCAGCGGCGTCATGCTCCTCACCTTCCGCCCCTTCAAGTTGGGGGACTTCGTGGACGCCGCCGGCGTTGCGGGCACGGTCAAGGAGATCGGGGTCTTCACGACCACGCTGGCCACCCCCGACAATGTCCGCATCATCGTCCCCAACTCGGCGGTCGCGGGGGCCACCATCAAGAACTTCTCGGCCAACGAGGAGCGGCGGGTGGACCTGGTCGTCGGGGTGAGCTACGACGACGACCTGAACGTGGCGATGGACGTTATTCACCGCGTGCTGGCGGCCGATGCGCGCGTGCTGGCGGAGCCGGCTCCGGTGGTTGCGGTCAACGAGATGGGCGCGTCTTCGATGGACTTCGTGGTGCGCCCCTGGGTGAAGTCGCCCGACTACTGGGCCGTGAAGTGGGACCTCACCAAGGCGCTCAAGGAGGAGCTCGAGGCGGCCGGGTGCAGCATCCCCTACCCCCAGCGGGACGTTCACCTCTTCCAGAAGAGCTGACCGGCGCGGGTACCCGGGCGGGGCACCTCGGGGTGCCCCGCCCGTACGGGCCCGGGGGGAGCCCGGCGCACCCGCCCGGACCCCGCTGGCGACGCGCGCGGCGGTCGCGGCGCGCAAGTACGCGATCCCTGGCGTTGGGGGTTTGGCACCCCCCCCGTGGGGGCGTAGAATGGGGGGTCGTGTCGCCCCCCTCCGAACCGCCCTGCGTCCGTGAGCTTCGTCCACCTCCACACCCACTCCGAGTACTCCCTCCTGGATGGAGCGAACCGCATCTCCGACCTCGTCCGCCGGGCGGGGGAGTACGAGATGCCGGCGCTGGGGCTGACCGACCACGGGTGCCTCTTCGGGGCATGGACGTTCCAGAAGGCGGCGCGGAAGGCGGGGATCAAGCCCATCATCGGGATGGAGGCCTACGTCGCCCCGGGCGACCGCCGCGACCGCACGCGCAGCGAGGGGGGGGGGAAGAACTACTACCACCTGGTGCTGCTGGCGCGGGACCGCGCGGGGTACCGCAACCTGGTCAAGCTCTCGTCCATCGGGTACACGGAGGGCTTCTACTTCAAGCCCCGGGTGGACCGCGAAGTGCTGCGCGCCCACTCCGAGGGGCTGATCGTCTCCTCGGCGTGCATGGCCGGCGAGGTCGCCCGGCGCCTGCTGGCGGACGACTGGGAGGGCGCGCGCGCGGCGGCGTCCTGGTACGCCGAGGTCTTTCCGGACCGCTACTTCCTGGAGGTGCAGGGGCACGACTCGGACGGGCAGGACGAGCTGAACCGCAGGATCCTGCGCCTGGGCGACGAACTGGGGCTTCCGGTCATCGCCACCAACGACGCCCACTTCCTGCGCGCCGACGACCACGAGGCGCACGACGTGCTCCTCTGCATCGGGCTGGGCAAGGACCGGAACGACCCCAACCGGATGCGCTATGACGACGGGCTCTACTTCAAGTCCGGCCCTGAGATGGCGGAGCGCTTCCCGGATTACCCGGCGGTGCTGGAGAACACGCTCGCGATCGCCGACCAGGTGGACCTGGCGTTCGAGCGCCGGTACCACCTTCCCGAGTTCCCGCTGCCGGCGCCCCACCGCGACGAGAACGACTACCTGGAGCATCTGGCGCGGGCGGGTGCCGTGGCCCGCTACCGCGATCCGCTTCCGGAAGAGGTGCGCACCCGGCTGGACTACGAACTGGAGGTCATCCGCGGAACGGGCTACGCCGGGTACTTCCTGATCGTGCAGGACTTCATCGCCTGGGCCCGGGATCAGGGGATCCCGGTGGGCCCGGGGCGGGGCTCGGCGGCGGGCTCGCTGGTGGCCTATGCGCTGGGGATCACCAACCTCGATCCGCTCGCCTTCGACCTCCTCTTCGAGCGCTTCCTGAACCCCGAGCGCGTGTCCATGCCCGACGTGGACATCGACTTCTGCTTCGAGCGGCGCGGCGAGGTCATCGAGTACACGCGCGCCAAGTACGGGCGGGACGCGGTCGGCCAGATCATCACCTTCGGGACCATGAAGGCGCGCGCCGTGGTCCGGGACGTGGGCCGCACGCTGGGCTTCGAGCCCGCGGAGACGGACCGGATCGCGAAGCTCATCCCCAACGCCCCGGGTCAGAGCTTCACCGTCGCCGAGGCGGTAGAGAAGCTCAAGGAGGTCAGGGAGCTCTATCGCAAGGACGAGCGCCACCGGCAGCTCTTCGACTACTCCATGACGCTGGAGGGCCTCTCCCGGCACGCCTCGGTGCACGCCGCGGGTGTGGTCATCGCCCCGGGGCCCCTGGACGAGTACGTCCCCGTCTGCGTCCAGACCGGCAAGAACGGCGGCGACGACGGCATGGTGGTGACGCAGTACGACATGAACTGCCTGGAAGAGGCCGGGATGCTCAAGATGGACTTCCTGGGCCTCAAGACGCTCACCGTCATCCACGACGCAGTGGAGATGGTGGAGGCGCGGCTGGGGGCGCTGCGCCACCCGGAGACCGGGGAAGCCTACGCGAGCATGGACGATGTTCCCCTGGACGATCCGGCCGTCTACCGCATGCTGGCGCGCGGCGGCACCAGCGGCGTCTTCCAGTTCGAATCGGCGCTCGCGCTCGACAAGCTGCGCGCCATGCGCTGCGACCGGTTCGAGGACCTGGTGGCGACCAACGCCCTCATCCGGCCGGGCCCGCTCGACTCGGGGATGACCGACGTCTACATCCGCCGCAAGCTGGGGCGCGAGCCGGTCACCTACCCGCACCCGGAACTGCGCAGGACCCTGGAGCCGACCTACGGCATCATCGTCTACCAGGAGCAGGTGATGCGCATCGCCAACGTCCTGGCGGGGTTCTCGCTGGGCGAGGCGGACGTGCTGCGCAAGGCGGTGGGAAAGAAGAACGCCGAGCTGATCGCCGAGGAACTCGGAAGGTTCGTCTCCCGCGCCGTGGAGCGGGGGGTGGACGAGCGGGTGGCCCGCGAACTGGCGGATCAGATCGAGACCTTCGGCCGCTACGGCTTCAACAAGTCCCACTCGGCGGCGTATTCGCTGCTCTCCTACCACACCGCCTGGCTCAAGGCCCACTACCCGGCGGAGTTCATGGCCGGGCTCCTCTCGTCGGTGCTGGACAAGACCGACGACGTGGTCAAGTACATTGCCGAGTGCCGGGATCTGCCTCGCCACCTGCCCGAGCTCGACGGACCGGTGCGCGTGCTGCCGCCGGACGTGAACGAATCGGGATGGAAGTTCACCGCCATCGACGGCACCCAGATCCGCTTCGGGCTGGGCGCCGTGCGCGGAGTGGGCGCGGCGGCGGTGCGGTCCATCCTGGAAGCGCGCCGGGACGGTCCCTTCACCGGGCTGTTCGACTTCCTGGAGCGCATCGATGTTCGGGCGCTCAACAAGCGGGCCTGCGAGGCACTCATCGCCGCGGGTGCGCTCGACGCGTTCGGGCACCGCGCCCAGCTGCTGGCCGGACTGGACGCCGCCTATCAGGAGGTGAGCGCCCGCCGCGCCGAGGAGGAGGCGGGCCAGGCCTCACTCTTCGGGGACGCCGGCGGAGGGGCCGGACTGGCGCGCCAGGCGCCACCCCTGCCGGAGGTGCCCGAGTGGGAGGAGGGTGAGCGCCTCAAGCGGGAGAAGGAGGCGCTGGGCTTCTTCATCTCGGGTCACCCGCTGGACCGGTACCGTGACCTGGTCCAGGCCTTCGATCATGTGAACACCCGCACGCTGTCCGGCCACGCCGGCCGCAAGGTGGAGCTGGCCTGCGTGGTCACGGGGGTGGCCCGTCAGATCTCCCGGCGCGACAACTCCGAGTGGGGGAAGGTCACGGTGGAGGACTTCCACGGCACCGCCACCGTGCTGGCCTTCAAGGAGGTGTGGCAGGAGAGCCGCGACCGGCTCGTCCCGGACGCCGTGATCCTGATCCGCGGCCAGGTGAGCGGGCGCGAGCGGGACGAGGAGGACCCGCCCATCTTCCTGGACGAGGTCGAGGCGCTCGACGCCGTTCCCGGCTCGGGCGCGGTGACCCTGCAGATCGAGCTGCCGCTGGGCAGCGGCCTGGGGGTGGAGGCGTTCGCGCACGCCCGCGCCGTGCTGGCGGCGCACCCGGGCCCCACTCCCGTGGAGCTGGTGATCGGTCGCGACAACGGCTCGCCGGCGCCCCGCTTCCGTTCGCGCACCCTGGGCGCCGAGGTCGGCAACGGCACGTTGTCCGATCTGCGCGAGATCTTCGGCGCCGGCCGCGTGCGGCTGGTTCGCCGGGGAGCCGCACTGGAGGGGTGACCCTCCGGGTGGAAGCCCGCGCGCTCGAACGGGGGGGCCAGGAGCTGGTCGCCCCGGAGGAAACGCCCGTCGGTCCGGTCTCCGTGCTGCGAGATCCGGTGGGTGCCGTCTTCAGCCTGTATCGGCCCGAGCGCCGGTAGCGATGGGGATCAGCCGGACCCGCATCTCCCCCGGGCCGGTCGTGAGCCGGGCCACCGTCACCGGCAGGTCGAAGCGCCGGGGGCCGCAGCTTCCGGGGTTCACGAACAGAACCCCATGCCGCTCCTCGACCACAGGGCGATGGGTGTGTCCGTAGACGACGGCGTCGACCCCTGCCGCCGACGGGTCCAGGTCGAGGTGTTCGCGGATGTGGATCAGGTAGAGCGTGCGTCCGCCCGCCTGGATCCATTCGGTGTCCGGGAGCGCCGCCCCCAGCGCGCCGCCGTCGGTGTTGCCGCGCACGGCCACCACGGGCGCCACCGACCGCAGCGCCTCCAGGATCGAGGCATCGCCCACGTCCCCGGCGTGCACGATCAGGTCGCACCCCCCCAGCGCCGGAATCACCTCGGGACGCAGCAGACCGTGCGTGTCCGAGATCAGGCCGATCTCCCGCACCGCCCCTCCGCCGACCGGCATGGGACCGTCGCTCAGGTCCCCTCCGGCGGCGTGAGCGAATAGCCGCGGCCGCGAATGGTGTGGATCAGCCGCGAGCGCCCGTCCGCCTCCAGCTTCGCCCTGAGATTTCCCAGGTGCACGTTCAGCACTCCCGTGCCGGGGTCGAAGGTGAGCCCCCAGACCAGATGGAGCAGTTCCTCCTTGGAGAAGACCCGGTCGGGCCGCAGCAGCAGGGTCTCCAGAAGCTTGAACTCGATGTTGGTGAGCGGGATGACGTCGCCTCCCCGCCGCACCTCGCGCTTGACCCGGTCCAGGCGCAAGTCGTCGATGCGGAGCACGGTGAGCGACTCCATGCCCACACGCCGCTTGAGCGCCCGCAGGTGCGCCTCCAGCTCGCCGACGCGGAAGGGCTTGGGCAGGTAGGCGTCGGCTCCCCGGCTGAGCCCCTCGACCACGTCCCGCTCCTGGTCGCGCGAGGTGAGCATGAGGATGGGGGTGGTAACCCCCCGGTCGCGGATCTGGCGCGCGACCTCGAAGCCGTCCATGCCAGGCAGGATCACGTCCAGCACGATGACGTCGTGCGAGCCCAACAGCGCCTGCTCCAGTCCCTCTTCGCCCGTGGCCGCGGCCGTCACGCGGTGTCCCGCCTGCTCCAGTCCCTGCCGGATCACATCGACCACATCCGGCTGATCGTCCACTACCAGAATATCCAGGGGAAGGTCGCTCATCTCACCAGGGCATCGTGGAAGGTAAGAAAGAGGGTGCGGGAATGTGACAATCTGTCGGGAGAGGCGGGAGACGGCCACCCCCGAATGACCCGCAGGCCAGGGGTATGCACCGGTCCCCCGGTGCGCCGGAGGCGGGCTTCAGCCCTCATCGACCGCCACCTCCGCCCAGTCGCACCAGGCATCGGGTGCCTCCAGATGGGGAAGGTGACCGACCGCGGGCAACTGGCGCAGCGTCGCCCCGCGCAGGCGGGCCCGCATCGCCTCGGCGATCTCCCGGAACTTCCCGTCCGCCTCCCCGACCAGCAGATGCACCGGCAACTCCAGCGAGGCCAGCGCCTCCCAGTACGAAGGTTGACTCCCGCTCCCGCCTCCCCGGAGCCAGGCGGCCATGCGCCCGGCGTCCTGGGACGCGCGCACCGCCCGGGCCGCGGCTCGCGCCGGGGCGGGGAGTCGCTCCAGGCCGCGGAAGAGGGGAAGTCCGAGCCACCAGTCCACGAAGGCGTCCGTCCCCACGGCCTCCAGCCTCTCGGCACGGCGTCGGTCTTCTCCCCGGCGCCTCCGGCGCGCTTCCGGGTCCTGGATTCCGGGCGACGCGCTCTCCAGCAGCAGGCCCCGGATCGGCACCCCCTCGCAGGCCGCCGCCAGCGCGATGCGCCCCCCCATCGAATACCCCAGCCACCAGGCGGGACCACCGAGCACCTCCTCCTGCACCCTCCCCAGATCCCGTGCCACATCCGGCACCCGGTACCGGCCCGGATCCACGCCTCCGGCGCTCCGCCCGTGCCCCGGCAGGTCCACCGCGGCCACCCGGAAGCGTGCGGCGAGGCGCTCCCCCAGATCGCCCCATGCCCTGGCGTCGCCCATGAAACCGTGCACCAGGAGCAGGGGAACGCCGCGCTCGCCCCACATCCGCACGTGCACCGGCTTCCGGTCCGGAATCCCGACCCACTCCGACCTGGCCGCCCCGGGCCCCCGCGCCTCCCCCGCGTGGTTCACCAGTGTGTGCCGGTGACCCGGCCGCGCTCGTCCACCGAGTAGAAACCCAGGTCGTGGTTCCCGCGCATCTTGGCCAGGTAGAGGATCTGTCCCGTGTGCATGGAGAAGTGCTCCACCACGTGATAGATCGCCGCAATTCCCGTGGTGGCCACACCCTGTATCGAACGGGACTCGGAGAGCGACCCGGGGTCCAGCCGGGCCAGCACGGCATCCGCATCCGCAACGGCCCGCGCCAGGCGAGCCAGTACCTCCGGCGCACCCATCCCTCCCGTGCGGGCGAATTCCTCCGCGCGCTCGCGCACGTCCGGCCCTCCACCCAGTCCGTGCACGATCCACTGGCGCACGTTGCCCGCGAGGTGAAGCCCGAGGTTCCCCATGCTGTTGCAGGACGGATTCGGACGCCACCAGAGGTCGGACTCGTCCACCCCCGCGAGGGCGATGCGGAGCTTGGGGAGGTATTCGGCCCCGAGCAGGCGGCGCGACTCATCCAGAAAGGGGGCCAGGGGATGGGACATGGCGGAGGCTCGCGCGGCGCCGATCAGAAGGGGACGTCGAGCGCCCCACAGAGGTAGCGCAGGAAGGGCTCCCCGGCCCCGGCCACGCGCAGGAAGTCCTCCGGCAGGGAGGGGGCGGTGACGAAGTCGTCGGGAATGTGGTGCACGGCCACGAAGTCCTTCCGCTTGAGGTCCTCGATCAGCGGGTGGCCGGGATCGTACCCGCGCGGCGCGCGCGAGAGGCCCTCACCGTCCAGCGAGAAGGTGCTCCGGAAGGGCTTCCCCGACACCGCAGCCCGCCACCCCGCGGGGTCCTCCACCAGACGGTCCCGGATGGCCCGCAACGCGGGGGGGGACGGACGCCACACACCCAGACCCACGAAGCATGCGCCGGGCTCGATGTGGAGGTACAGCCCGGGCGCATGCGCGTCGCGCCCGCGCGCGTGCCGGAACTGCACGCCCACCGACGTCTTGTACGGACGCTTGTCCCGTGCGAAGCGTACGTCGCGGTGGATGCGGAAGAGCGACCCCCCCACGGGTCGCGGATCGGCCCGCAGATGGGGGCTCAGGTCGTTCAGCGCCTCCCCGACGGCAAGGATGAACGCCACCGCGGGAGCCCGGACGTCGCGCTGATAGCGCGCGCGGTTCTCCTGGAACCAGGCCCGCTCGTTGTTGGCCGCCAGCTCCCGCAGAAAGTCGAAGGTGGCGGACGTGAACGGCATCCGTGCCGGACCGGACCCGAGCGCGTCCTTCAGTGCCGGACCGGACCCGCCCCCGACTTGCGGCCCTGGTTCGGGTGCTTGAGGTGGGCCCAAGTCTCCCCCCGACGCAGCATGTGGACGGTGCTGGGGGCGACGTCCAGGCGGCGGGCCCACTCGGCGCCCGGCGTCCCCCAGCGGTCGCGCTCCTCGTCCCAGTCGTCCAGGATCTGGCGCGCCTGCTCCTCGGTGAGCTCGGCGTGGGGGGAACGGGACCCCTGCAGCCAGACGTTGTGGCCACCCCAGCGGCCCGAACGCTGCAGGGGTCCGGGCAGCTTCTTGCCCGAGGTTCCCATGCAGTAATGCCGGACCTGGTCGGCGCTGTAGTCGGGGTAGATGCGAGAGATCTCGGCGTAGGACCGGCCCTCCTGGGCCAGATCCCGCCACTTCACAACCAGAGGTCCCGGGGGCTTGGGCATGATCCGGAGTCGGTTCGGGGTTCGCGGACGGCACACGCCCGTCGTGGGCCCACGCATCCGCACACGTGTCGTATCTGATTTAGGTCTTGTACCCCGCGGGTGCAAGCACCTTGAAGACAAGTTGCGCCTACGGAGCCCGTCCGCCGGCGCCCGAGGCCAGCAATCCCGCCAGCGTCCGCTCAACGGCCGGCCAGGGCGCCGTCCAGGGGGCCACCAGTTCGAAGTGGCCGGCGTCCGGCACGGTGAGCCAGCGCACCTCGTCCCCCGCCGCCCGCGCGCGTCGCACGTAGGCCTCCGCGTGGGCGGGCGGAACCACCGGGTCGAGCGTTCCGGACACCAGCCATTGCGGGGTGCCCAGCGGCAGGCTCGCGGACGGGTCGGTGACCCGGAGCCGGTCCCGGTCCAGGCTTCCACCCAGCAGCGCCTCCACGACCCCCGTCCCGCAGCGGGTGTAGCGGCGGAAGTGGCCCAGGTCGGCGATGGCGGCGAGGCCGGCGACCCCCGCCAGCGGGAGGGGATCCTCGCCCCGCAGCCGCGCCCCACCGGGGCGGTCCGGCGGCAGCCGCCGCCTGGCGGCCAGCCACAGCGCCAGGTGCCCGCCCGAGGAGTGGCCGACCGCCACCGCGCACCCCGGATCGACCGGATACCGGCCGGCCAGGTCGCGCACCCGGTCGGCGCCCCGGGCCACGTCCTCCAGAATCCCCGGCCAGCCGCCTCCCGGCTGGTCGATGCGCCGGAACTCCAGATTCCAGGTCGCCCATCCCAGGGCGTGGAGGGCCTCACAGAGCGGACGCATGTAGGCCGCATCCGCCAGAGATTTCCAGCACCCTCCGTGCAGCACCACCGCCACCGGAAAGGGCCCCCGCCCGGTGGGGAGCGCCAGCTCGCCGAAGTGGTGCGGGCCGGGTCCGTAGGGGATCCGCTCGAACGCCGGCGAGGACGTCCGACGGCCGAGCGCCGCCCGCATTCCCTCCCACTCCATGGGCGCCGACCGCCCCGGCCTCCTCACGCCTCGCGCAGCCGGTGGCCGTTCTGGGCGGACGTCCGGCTCATGGGGCGCGGAGGCGGTGCGCGAAGCGGGCGCGGAACTTCGCCACCTTGGGGCCCACGACGGTCCGGCAGTAAGCCTGGGCGGGGTTGTTGCGGTAGTAGTCGCGGTGATAGGGCTCGGCGGGGTGGAACCGCTCCAGGCGCACGACCTCGGTGACCAGGGGCGCGTCCCAGACCGCGGACGCGTCCAACTCCTCCATGATCCGGCGCGCGGTCGCCTCCTGCTCGGCACTCTCGGCCAGTACGATGGACCGGTACTGGGTGCCCACGTCCGCCCCCTGGCGGTCGCGGGTGGTGGGGTCGTGCACGGCGAAGAAGATGCCCAGCACCTCGGAGAAGGGGATCACCCGGGGGCGGAACCCGACCCGAACCACCTCGGCGTGACCGGTCGTGCCGCTGCACACCTCCCGGTAGGTGGGGTCGGGTGTGGTCCCGCCCGCGTACCCGCTCTCCACCCGCTCCACCCCCTCCACCTGCTGGAAGACGGCCTCCAGGCACCAGAAGCACCCACCACCCAGGGTGGTCCACTCCAGAGCGTCGTTCACCTCCGTCACCTCCCGTTGGCCCCGCGGGCCCGCTGTCTTAGGCTTGGTCTCACCTTCCCACCTCGTGCCACGAACCCCCACTGGACCCGGGAGGTCCCTGAGATATGAACATCGCGTCGGTGCGCAGCCGGTTTCCCGCCCTCGAGCGCCTCGAGGCCGACGCCCCGGTGGCCTACTTCGACGGTCCCGGCGGCACGCAGGTCGCCGACAACGTGCTCGCGGCCATGCGGGACTACCTGGTCCACCACAATGCGAATACGCACTGGGCCTACGCTGCCAGCCGCGAGACGGATGCGCTCATCGCGCGCGCGCGCGCGGCCATGGCGGACCTGCTGGCATGCGCCGCGCACGAGGTGAGCTTCGGCGCCAACATGACCACGCTCACCTTTCACTTCACGCGCGCGCTCGGTCGGAGCCTGGGTCCCGGAGACGAGGTGGTGGTGACCCGCCTGGACCACCAGGCCAACGTGGGACCGTGGCAGGCGCTGGCGCGCGAGAGGGGGGTCACGGTGCGCGAGGTCCCCTTCCACACCGGGGACGGTACCCTCGACCTGGACGCGCTGGAGGCCGTCCTCTCCCCACGGACGCGCTGGGTTGCGGTGGGCGCCGCCTCCAACGCCCTCGGCACCGTCAACGACGTAGCGCGCGTGGCGGCGGCGGCGCGGGCGGCGGGGGCGCGCGTCTTCGTGGACGCCGTCCACTACGCCCCCCACTTCCTGGTCGACGTCACGGCGCTGGGGGCGGACGCACTGGCGTGCTCGCCCTACAAGTTCTATGGACCCCACATGGGCGTCCTCTTCGTGCGGGACGCGGTGCAGGAGGAGCTGGACGTGCCCCGGCTGGCGCCCGCCGGGGACCGCCCGCCCGAGCTTCTGGAGACGGGAACGCTGAGCCACGAGGGGATGATGGGGTCGGCGGCGGCGGTGGACTTCCTGGCGTCCCTGGGCGGGGCGGCGACGGCGGACCGGCGGACACGCCTGACGCGCGCCTTCGACGCCCTGCACGCCCGCGGGGAGGCGCTGCTGGCGCAGATGTGGGAGGGTCTCGGGAGCCTTCGGGGGGTAACCCTCTATGGACCAAGGCCGGGTCTTCCGCGCACCCCGACCCTGGCCTTCACGGTGCGCGGACACACCGCCGAGGCGGTCACCGACCACCTCTCGCGGGCGCACGCCGTCTTCACCTCGCACGGCGACTTCTACGCCTCCACCGTGGTCGAGGACCTGGGGCTGGCCCCGCACGGTCTCGTGCGCGCCGGCTGCGCCTGCTTCACCACCGAGGAGGAGGTGGACCGTCTGGTCGAAGGCGTGGCCCGTCTGGCCGGGGCGTGATCCGGCGGACCGAGGCCTGATCCGACGGACCGGGGGGATCCGCCATCCCCCGCACGCGCGCCCGCGACTGGATTGCTGCCGACCTCCTGTGGCGGCATACTGCCGGTCGCCGCAGGATTCGTGACCCGGTCCGCGGTCCACAGGCGATCCGTCCCACTCCCCGGGCCCCACTCACTCCACCCCCCCGTCCTCCGCATGGGCGTCTCCCTACCCGTCTTCTACAACTGCCTTCGCTGCCCGGCGTACTGCTGCACCTACCCCCAGATCCCGGTGACGGGACGGGACGTCCGCCGGCTGGCCAGCCACTTCGGAATCCCGGAGGAGAAGGCGCGCAAGCGCTTCACCCGCAAGGGCGAAGAGAAGGGGACCCGGGTTCTTCGCCACCGCGACGACGGCGTCTTCGACTCGGCGTGCATGTTCCTGGACCGGGAGACGCGCGGGTGCACGATCTACGACGTGCGCCCGACGCCCTGCCGGGCGTATCCGGGGACGGCGCGCTGCGGCTACTACGACTTCCTGGCGTCGGAGCGTCGACGCCAGGAGGACGAGGACCTGGTGATCACCGCCTGGGTGGCCGACGTCTGACCGCCACCCGCACCGCGGAGTCGCGGGCGCCGTGTCGAGCCACCGGCGAAGTCGGGCCCGAGGCGCGCACGCCTGGCGTGATCGGCGCCGTCCCCCGACGGGTAGGACTCAGGGGGCGGGTGGCTCCGGGGCGGAGATCACGTCGCCGTTGGGCAGCGTCGCGCTTCCCCCCAGATCGAGGAGCAGGGGAAGCATGTCGGCGTACTCCGCGACCCGCACGATCAGCCCCCGCTCCACCTCGACCACCGTCACGCCCTCGAGCAGGAAGCGGCGGAACGTTGCGGAGTCGGCCACCCCGGGGTAAGGCGCGCTCTGGACCCCCTCGAGCACCCACTCCGCTACCGCGCGGTCGCCCGCCGGATGCACCCGGAGCACGTCCAGGAAGATCCCGCTGGCCCACCCATGGAACTCCTCCAGGAAGGCGGCGATCTCGGGCAGCCCCTGCAGCTGGCGCTGACCGGGGTGGTCCTCCCAGACGGCCAGCGGGTGGAAGAGGTCCGCGGCCACGGCCACGTCGCCGGATTCGCGCAGGGCCAGGAGCTCGAGCACCCGTAGCTCGGCGACCGTGGGCTCGGGAGCACCTTCCGGGGCGCACCCCGCGAGGAGCAACGACGGAAGGAGCGCTGCCAGGAGGACCGCGGTCGCGGGCGGGCGCCGCGCTCTGCCGCCCGGACCGCCCGCCAGGCGCCACGCGCCCAGCGCCAGCAGCAGAAGGAAGGCGGCCGTCACTTCGATGCGGGTAGCCTCCCGCAGCAGGCGCCCCTCCTGCGTCGTGCGCAGCGACCGCTCGCGCACCAGCCCCGGAACGAGGCGTGACTCGGCGCGGACGA
>JAVVFC010000160.1:0-6919 GCA_032250975.1 Longimicrobiales bacterium
GGGTGCCCGTATACTATTTCCGGCCCGCCCCCCTCCCGACCCCGGATCCCGTGGCGGAGAGGCGGGGGTCGCGGACGGCCTGTTTCTTGCTTTTTCCCCGAAAACCCCCTCCTGCTCCCGCCCCCTCGACCGGAACGGACCCGTTGGCCCGCCTCACGATTCAGGATCTGCTGACCGTTCTGCTCGCGCTGCTGGTGGCGTGGGCCACGCAGCAGCTCGCCGCCGCCTACGGCGTGTCTCCGGGGTGGATGGGAATCGCGGGAGTCGCCCTGGGGAGCGGGTTGATCGTGTGGCACGTGCGCTCGTCCCGTGCCGCCCCGGGGGGCGCGGATCCGCCGCCCGACGTGTCGGCCGGAGCGGTCCGCTGGACGCTGGCGGTGATCCTGCTGGGCGCGCTCGCGCTCCGCCTCCACGGGCTCCTGGCGCGTCCCGCCTGGGAGGACGAGATGTGGACGCTGCGCAACATCTACACCTCGAGCTGGACCGAGCTTCTCCGGGTGGCCTTCGAGGATTACTGGCCCCCGCTGTACTATCTGATCCTGAACGCGCTGACCCGCGTGGCCGACACGGGCCTGCTCTGGCTGCGGCTTCCGTCGGTGGTCTTTGGCGTCGCCGCGGTGGCGGCCATGTACGCGCTGGGGATGGCGCTGTTCCGGCGGCGGTTTCCGGCGCTGGTCGGGGCGGCCCTGCTGACCGGGATGACCACCCACGTCATGTATTCCCAGGAGGCGCGGGTCTATTCCCTTCAGGTCCTGCTGGTCATCCTCTCGGCGCTGTTCTTCTACCGGTCCTTCTGGCAGCGGCGCATCTCGGCCGGGTTCCTGGCCAGCACGACCCTCCTGACGTACAGCCATTCCTTCTCCAGCTGGTACTTCATCGCGGCGCAGGGCGCCTACGTACTTCTGGCCGGAGTCCTGTGGCGCGACCGGGAGCGGTTCCGGAAGGGCGTGCTCTCCCAGGTCCTGGTGCTGGTCCTCTGGCTGCCGCTGGTCGCGGCATTCCTGCATTCCCGCTGGGCCCGGGCCATCGAGGTCCCGACGTTCTGGGCCGCCGAGGAGTCGGGGCTTCCGGGGCTGTTCGACGTGGTCGAGCTGTACCAGGGGCTGGCGGTGCGCTCCTGGGCCGGCGCCGCGTTCATGACCGTCTTCATCCTGGTGGCCGCGGGGATGGCGCTCGGGTCCGGAGGGCGGGGCGAGGGCGGCGGCACGCGGGGCGACGGGGGCGGACAGCGTGGCGACGGCGGGCAGGGTGGCGACGGCGGGCAGGGTGGCGACGGCGGGCCGTCCACCGATGTCCGGGCCGTCCTCTTCCTGCTGTCCTGGGTGGCGATTCCCGTCCTTTTCAGTCTGGTGGTGACGGTAGCCACGTCGCTCGACACGTTCCCCAAGGTGCGCTATCACATGACGGTGCTGCCGGGGCTCTGCCTGCTGGCGGCCGCCGGGGCGAGTCGGGTGCGCACCCGCGCGGGCCGGACCGCGGTCGCAGCCCTTCTGGTACTGCTCCCCGCGGCGGAACTCCCCCGCTTCTACCAGAACCTGCGGCGGCCCGCCGTGGACGCCGCCGCCGAGGTCATCCGTGCCGAGGGCCGGGCCGGCGAGCCCATCTTCGTGAGCGCCTCCTTCCGGGGGATGGCCTACTACCTCCGGGGGAGCTTCCCGCGCATCGGCTCGCGGGAGTGGGAGCGGATGGCCGCCGACTTCGCCCCCCTGGACGACAGCTACACCATGTGGGGCTTCAAATGGGGGAATACCCGGGCCTTCGAGAAGATCCCGTTGGAGATCCGCTTCCTCAGCTACTGGTGGCCCTTCGTGGAGGATCCCCAGGGGCAGTTCGCCCGCGAAGAAGTGGCCCGCGGCCACCTGGACGGCGCCTACTGGCTGGTCCTGCGGCCCGAAGGGGACGAGCCGTTCGTGGCGGCGCTCGAGGAGATGGGGGTCAGGTGCGAAGACGTGGAGGTCCGGCACGTCCAGGCGCTGGAGCTGCGGCACTGCAACCCCGGCGCCCCGCCGCCCACGCTCTCACCCTGACCGCTCCGTCACCCGCCGCCAGAAGTCCGAGTTCATGGCCGGGTCCCGGAGGCGCTCCAGCGCTTCCCACCCGGGGTACGACCGCCGGAACGTGTCCGTCGACATGAGGGCGTCCTTGGCGGGGTAGAGCGCCCCGCCGGCCTCCATGACCAGGGCCTCCAGACGCTTCAGGAGCGCCACGGTCCTGGGCCCGCGGTTGGGGAAGTCCAGCGCCAGGGTGGGACCGGGCCGGGGGAAGGACAGCAGCCCCGGCGAGGGCACGTCGCCGAACTCCTTCAGCACGACCAGGAACGAACCCTCGCGGCGCCTGGCGGTCTCGAGCAGGATGTCCCGGATCCCGCGCTCCCCGGTCTCCGGGGGCAGGACGCACTGGAACTGGTAGAACCCCCGGGGGCCGTACATGCGGTTCCAGTTCCGGATGGCGTCCAGGGGATAGAAGAACGGGACGTAGTCGGTGACCTGCGTCGCCGGTACGGGGCGGTGGTAGTACAGGAGGTTGAAGGCCCGCAGCGTGGCGCGATTCACGAGCGAGAGGGGAGGCCGCAGAAAGAAGTTCACCTCCCGGGGGGGCTTGAAGGCCCGCTGCGCCTCCGGAGGGGCGTGGGTGCCGGCCATGAACCAGCCGCGCCCGAGACTCTTCCCGCCGGCCAGGCAGTCGATCCAGCTCACGGTGTACTCGAACGACCCGCTGAGGTCGCGGGAGAGGGCGAAGAACTCGTCCAGCCCCCCGAACCTCCGGGACACCATGTGGATGCCCCGGCCCGCGATCCTCTTCAGCCGGATCTCGCACCACACGATCACCCCGGTGAGCCCCAGACCGCCGAGGGTGGCGGCAAAGAGCTCCGGGTTCCGGTCGCGGGAGCACTCGACGCGCGAGCCATCGGAGCGCGCCAACTGCAGAGCGGTGACGTGGCATCCGAACGTTCCCGCCACGTGGTGGTTCTTGCCGTGGACGTCGTTGGCCACGGCGCCGCCCAGGGTGACGAACCGGGTGCCGGGGGTCACCGGCAGGAACCACCCCTTCGGCACGATGACGTCCAGAACCTCGGAGAGCAGGATCCCGGCCTCCGCCCGCAGGACGCCCGCTTTCTCGTCGAAGGCCAGGACGCCCCGCCGGGCGCGGGTGTCCAGGAGGACGCCGGCGCCGTTCATGCACACGTCGCCGTAGCTGCGACCGTTGCCGAAGGGCAGCAGGGTACCGTCTCCGCCGCCGGCCGAGAGGTCCGGCGGACTTCCAAGCGCCCGGACGCGGTCGGCTTCGGGCTGCAGACGGCCCCAGGGGCGGTAGAGGATCGTCCCCGTGTCCGGACGCGGCACCCCCCGGGGCGCGCCCCGCCCCCTCATCGCGCCAGCACCAGGATGGCCACGCTCGCCGCGGCCACCCACCGGCTCAGCTGGTCCTTCACCGCCCACACGACGGGGTCGTCGTCCATCTCGTCCCGGGAGGCCACGATCCAGGCCCGGCCGATCCAGTAGAGGGCCAGGGGACAGAGCTGCAGGAGGAGAAGGGGCCGTCGGTAGTGGATCGCGAACTCGTCGCTGATGACGTACAGGGCGAGCACGAGCACCGCCACGCACCCGGTGCCGATCCCCAGCGCGATGAGGACCGGGAGATCCCCGGGCCGGTATCCGCGCCCCGGCAGCCGCGCCGTGGAGGCGTCCTCCCAGTCCCCGGCCCGGTGGTGGAGCTCCGCGTACCGCTTGAGCATGGCCAGGCTCAGGAAGAAGAAGAGGGAGAACCCCAGGAGCCAGACCGACGGGGTGATCCCGGTGGCCGCCGACCCGGCGATGATCCTCATCGTGTAGAGCCCCGCCAGGATCAGGACGTCGATGAGGACGGCCCCCTTGAGCTTCAGGGAGTAGGCGAAGGTCAGGACGACGTAGACCCCCAGGACCCAGGCGAATTCCGTGGGCAGGAGGCGGGCGGCGATGAGACCGGCGCCCAGCAGGAGCGCCGTGAGGAGGAACGGGGCGGAGGAGAGGGGAAGCGCCCCGGAGGCGAAGGGGCGGTTGTGCTTGGTGGGATGCTGCCGGTCCTCGCTCAGGTCGAGCAGGTCGTTGATGACGTACACCGACGACGCCACCAGTGAGAAGGCCACGAAGGCCAGCGCCGCCCGCAGGACGACGTCGGGCCGGTCGAACTGCTGCCCCGCCAGCACCGGCAGGAAGACGAGGAGGTTCTTGAGCCACTGGTGCCAGCGGAGGGCCCGGAGCACCGAGCGCCACCGGGACCGGTGCGAAGTGCGCTCCCATACCCGGAAGTTTCCGTCCGACCGGCGCCCGAGGGACTTTGGGCCGAGCAACTCGAACCCACCCCGGCCGAAGCGGCGTTCGAATTCCGATCGGGCGGCGGCGGACCTCCCGCCGGGGATCGCCACAACGTGGTCGAAGCCGCCCAGGTGGTGGGCCACGGCGTCGGCCAGGCGTGGTCGCCCCGCGCTGAACAGAATGACCCGGCGCCCCGACGCCCGCTCCGTCCGGATCAGGTCCAGGAGGGGCTCGTCATAGGGCAGACCGCGGGGATCGGGATCCACCCGGCGGTCCACCTGGGCGGAGAGCTGCCCACCGCCGGATACCGCCCAGAAGGGGAGGCCCAGGAGCGCGGCGGGACGGCGCTTGACCAACTTCAGAACGCCCTCCGCGACCATCTCCTTTGGAAGGAGCGCGCCGTCCATGGCCACGCACAGCGGAATGCCGGTCCGGGCTGCGGGGCGTGCAGTGTCGAGACTCTCGCTCATCCGTGGCCATCTCCCGGACGAAGGTTCTGCTCCAACCGAGGGGCGCCGAGGCCGAGCAGCGCCAGCACCCCGAGAAGTACCGCCCACCACAGCGTCACCACGCGGATGATCAGGATCGCCGCCGCCGCCTCCGGGAGGGTGCCCCCCGCCACCACCAGCAGGGCGGCCATCACCGCCTCGGTGGCCCCCACGCCCCCGGGCAGGAACGACACCGCACCCAGGAGGGTGGCCACGGCGAAGATCCCCATCCCCGTGGTGACGGGAACGCCGATCCCTACCTGTCGCGCTACCAGGGCGAAGGTAAGCGCCTCGGCGCCCCACGCCAGCAGGGCCACCGCGACACCGGCTCCCAGGAGTCGCGGCGTCAGGAGGGCGCCGGCGGCCCCCAGCGCCCGGCCGAGGGCGGCAAGCATCCGTCCCGCGAACCGGGAGGGATCCGCCCGGGCCTGGAGCGCCGCCGCCGCCCCGGGGTGGCGAATCACCAGCAGGCCCGCCAGCGTCCCCACCACCGACGCCGCCAGCAGCCACCGGTACGCCCCCACCAGTCCGAAGGCCAGCCCGCTCAGCAGGAGCATGGCCACCAGGTCCCCCAGGCGCTCGGCGGTGAAGGCGGCCACGCTCCGGCTCATGGGCACGCCCCACGGCCGCAGGTAGAGGGCCCGGAGGTTCTCCCCCACCTTCCCCGGAGTGGCGGTGAGGGCGAATCCCGCCAGGTAGATCTGCAGGTGGCGCGCCGGCGGCAGCGCGTGACCCAGCGCCCGCAGGTAGAACTCCCACCGGAGGAAGCGGAAGAGGAAGGCCAGGGTGGGCAGGGCCACGGCCAGAGCCAGGAAGCCCCCCGGGAGGCTCCGCAAGCGGGCCGCCACTTCCCCTCCGTCGGTAAGGAGGATGGCCGCCGCGTACAACCCCACCGTAACGGCCACCGAAAGGGAGACCGGCCGGAGGAATCGGGACAGATCGCGGGTGCGTCTGGTCAAGCGTCGCCCTCGGTCTGGGAAAGCGGCGCGGAGCTGCGTCCGCCGCCGGCGCTGGTGCCGAACCTACGCGCCCGGGGCGGCCCCGGCGAAGGCCCGCACCAGCGGCCTCGCCGCCGCCCCGGCCAGGACCCCCAGCGTCAGCCCCGCCCAGTCCAGCCACGGCCCCGGGACCAGGGGGGTCGCCGCCACGACCATCAGCACGGCCAGGACGGCGGCCGCGCCCGCGAGCAGCGTGCGCCGCACCCCACCCCCGACCACCCCCACCAGTACGAAGAGGGTGGCCATCCAGAGTGCGTCCAGCAGGGTGCGGAACCAGGGCGGCGCGCCCTCCAGGTTCATGAGCAGCCCCCAGGTGCGGCCCGGGGTCATGCCCACGCCGCAGACCTCGCCGGCGTCCACCCGCAGGCAGAGCACCCCGTCGGTGCGCCGGGCGCCGATGGTGAGGGTGTCGCCCACGGCGAAGGGCGCCAGGGCATCCCGGAGGCGCAGGTCGTGGAAGTCGAGCCCCACGGCCTGGGCGCGGGTCCGCTCCCGGAAGACCAGGTCCTCGCGGTGCGCGCCCAGCAGGAGGATCTCCCGCTGCCACCCGTCGTAGATGCTGACCACCGGGGCGACGCCATGGGGCGGCGGGCCCTTCACCACCACCGCCTCCAGCGTGAAGTCGCCCTCCAGTGCCGCACGGGGGGAGCCGCCCCCGGCAGCGGGACCCGGAGCGTAGGGACCGCGGGGAACGGGCGCCCCGTCCAGACGCGCGTCGAGCAGCGTCCCCCGGTAGTGGTCCAGGTAGAAGAGGTCCGCCGTCCACTGGCCGAAGTAGCGCGCGTCGGTGCCGCGGGGCGCGAGCAGGAGCCCGGCCGCCAGCAGGTAGAGGGCGCCCAGTCCGACGGCGGCAGGCCCGGCGGCGGCGCGCCCGGAGTCCGTCCGCAGGCACCCTCGCAGCACCCCGACCAGCCGCGCCCCGAGGCCGGTGCCCACCGTATTCCAGACCACGTCCCCCAGGGCGGCGTTCCGCCCCACCAGAAAGAGCTGCGCCGTCTCGATCCCGGCCGACACCACGAACCCCGCCAGGAGCGCTGCCCCCACCCCCCGCCGTACCCCCAGCAGCAGCCCCAGCGGCAGGAACATGACCGCGTTCAGGACGGCGTCCGACAGCCCCCGGCTGCCGCAGAAGAGGCAG
>JAVVFC010000161.1:0-6845 GCA_032250975.1 Longimicrobiales bacterium
CGCGGTGATGGCGCCGCCGCGCAGACCCGCGCCCGGCGCGCTCCGGTTCCGCCACAAGGCCGGCCCGTCCGCCCAGCCGGGCGCCGGCCAGATCACCCGCCGCGGCGCCCTGCTGCTCGGCGTCGTCCTCGCCCCCCTGCCGGCCGCGGCCCAGACGGTCACTCTGCTGCGCCCCGACCGGGTCTTCGACGGCCAGGCGATCCGGAGCGGGTGGGCGGTCCTCGTGGACGGGGAACGCATCGCGGCCGTCGGCCCGGCCGCACGGATCGAGGCTCCCGCCGGCGCCACCGTGCTGGAGCTTCCGGGCACCACGCTCCTCCCCGGCCTCATCGAGGGCCACTCGCACCTGCTGCTACACCCTTACGACGAAACACCCTGGACCGACCAGGTGCTGCTCGAGGCGCTGGGCGAGCGGGTCGCGCGAGGTGTGGTCCACGCCCGCGCGACCCTCGAGGCAGGGGTCACCACCGTCCGGGACCTGGGGGCGGAAGGCGCCGGCTACGGGGACGTGGGGCTGAGGGACGCCATCGCGAAGGGCATCGTGCCCGGACCCCGCATGCTGGTGGCAGGGCCGGCCCTCGTCGCGACCGGGAGCTACAACCCCAAGGGGGCCCCCGAGCACCTCCTCCCCAAGGGCGCCGAAGAGGCGGACGGGCTCGATGGCCTGATCCGTGCCGCGCGCGACCAGATGGGACGGGGCGCCGACCTGGTGAAGGTCTATGCCGATTACCGCTGGGGACCGGACGGGGAGACGGCTCCATCCTTCACGGAGGCGGAGCTCGCCCGGCTGGTGGACGTGGTGGAGAGTTCGGGACGGTACGTGGCGGCGCACGCTTCCTCGGCGGAGGGGATGCGCCGGGCAGTGGAGGCCGGCGTGCGCACGGTGGAGCACGGGGACGGGGCCACGTCCGAGACCTGGGCGCTCATGCACGCCCGCGGCGTCGCCCTGTGTCCCACTCTGGCCGCCGGCCACGCCATCTCGCAGTACGCAGGCTGGACCCCGGGTGAAACCCCCGAGCCGGCGCGCGTGACGGCGAAGCGGGCCAGCTATCGAGCCGCCCTCGCCGCCGGCGTCGAGATCTGCTTCGGCGGCGACGTGGGCGTCTTCCCCCACGGCGACAACGCGCGCGAACTGGAGCTCATGGTGGAGTGGGGCCGCGATCTCGGAATGGATGCGGCCGCGGCGCTGCGGGCCGCCACCTCGGGGAACGCCCGCATCCTGGGGCTCGAGGACCGGGGCCGAATCGAGCGCGGCCTGCTGGCGGATCTGGTGGCGGTGGAGGGGGACCCCACCCGGGACATCGCGGACCTGCGCCGGGTCCGGCTGGTATTGAAGGGGGGCGTTGTGGTCGTGCAGCGGTAGGACCGGAGCGCCCGTGGGACGGGACGGATGAAACCTCGGGCCGCCCCCGTGCGTCCTGACCGACGGGGCGTCGAGCCTCCGGACAACCCTACCCCTGCACGAATGAGGGAGCCATGCAGCTGATCATCCACATTCTGGTGAGCGCGGTCCTGCTCTACGTGGTGGCGCAGATCCTCGATGGCATCGAGGTCGACGGCCCCGCCGCCGCCATCTTCGGGGCCGTCATCCTCGGTCTCGCCAACACGTTCGTCCGTCCCGTCCTGATTCTGCTCACCCTTCCCGTCACCGTCCTCACCCTGGGGCTCTTCATCTGGGTTGTGAACGCGCTCATGCTCATGCTGGCGGCGGCGCTGGTCCAGGGGTTCCGCGTGCGCAGTTTCGGCTCGGCCCTGCTGGGAAGCCTCCTGCTCGGGGTCCTGAACTGGGGCGTGAGCTGGATGTTCGGGTGATGCGCGCTCAGGCGATCAGGCGCACCCGGCCGTCCTCCAGGCTGTAGACCGCACCCCGGACGGCCACCCGTCCGGCATCGAGCGCCTCCCGGATCACGGTGCTGGAGGAGCGCAGCACCTCCGCCTGATGGCGCACATTGGCCTCCACGGCCTCCGGCAACCCGGAGCCGGCCGGAATCGCCGGGCGGATGTGCTGGAAGAGGGACGAGATCTGGCCGGGAACCGCGGCGCCGTCTCGCGCGGCCGAGACCGCGCCGCACCCGGAGTGCCCCAGCACGAGCACCAGTCTGGAGCCCAGCACGCCCACCGCATACTCCAGGCTGGCGATCTCTTCGGGCGTGGCGACGTTTCCGGCCACCCGCACGGTGAACAGGTCCCCGAAGCCCTCGTCGAAGAGGATCTCGACCGGAACGCGCGAGTCGGCGCAGCCGAGTACCGCCGCATAGGGGGACTGGGACGAGGTCAGCTCCCGCACCCTCGCCAGGCTTCGCCGGGGCGCGTCGGCATCGCCCTCCATGAAGCGGGTGTTCCCCGCCATGAGGCGGTCGAGCGCCTCCTGCGGGTTGCGGGGCGCCCGGCGGAGTTCAGGCTCCGCGCGGAGGGGGATGGCGGTGGCGGCCAGGGCGGCCGAGCCGACCATGGCGGCGCGAAGCACTTCCCGGCGCGAGAGCGAGGACGAGGCGGCAGCGATCATGTTGGAAACTCCCGTGAGGGGGGCGTCGTCGGTGAATGCGAGGCCAATCCTAATCGAGCCGAAACTTCCCTTGTAGACATCACAATGGATGCATAGAATAGGTATTCTCTATGGCATCATCTGAAACGAAAGCGGCGCCCTCCGCTGAAGGAAGGCGCCGCTGGGTCGATGCCGGAGGAGGGACTCGAACCCCCGACACGCGGATTATGATTCCGCTGCTCTAACCGACTGAGCTACTCCGGCTGGACAGAACGAAAAGCTCATCCCGTGGCAGGGGGCTGTCAAGACACCCGCCGTGGGGTGATGCCATTCCGGCCGCAGCGCGTAGATTGAGGCAGCATCACAGCCACGACCCGCTTCCTGGAGTCATCCATGGATCCCGCCATCCTCATACCACTGGCGGCGCTGGGCGCCATCTCGCTGGTCAGTTCCGTCCGCGTTCTCTACGAGTACCAGCGCGGCGTGATCTTCCGCCTGGGCAAGCTGGTGCGAGCCAAGGGCCCCGGCGTGGTGTTCCTCATCCCCTTCGGCGTGGACCGCATGCGGAAGATGGACCTGCGCATCATCGCGCTGGACATCGCGCCGCAGGACACCATCACCAAGGACAACGTCTCGGTCACGGTGAACGCCGTGGTCTACTTCCGGGTGGCCGACCCATCCAAGGCGGTGGTGGAGATCGAGGACTACTACTTTGCCACCTCGCAGCTGGCCCAGACCACGCTCCGCTCGGTGATCGGCCAGTCGGAGCTGGACGAGCTGCTGGCCGAGCGGGACCGCATCAACGACATCGTGCGCGAGATCATCGACACAGGCACGGATCCGTGGGGAATCGAGGTGACCGGCGTCGAGATCAAGGACATCGGGCTGCCCAAGGAGATGAAGCGGGCCATGGCCCGGCAGGCGGAGGCCGAGCGGGAACGGCGCGCCAAGGTCATCAGCGCCGAGGGGGAGTACCAGGCCTCCCGGCGACTGGGGCAGGCCGCGGACGTGATCAAGAAGCATCCGGCAGCCCTGCAGCTCCGCTTCCTGCAGACCGTGGTCGAGGTGGCGGCGGAGAACAACTCCACGACGCTCTTCCCCATTCCCATCGACCTCTTCGCACCCTTCATGCAGCGCGTGACGGGCGTGGAGCGGGGTGGCGTGCCCGTCGACGCCGGGGAGGAAGAGGAGGAGGTGGGCGAGCCGGGAGCGCACGATCCCGAGTTGGAGGCGGCCCGCGCCCGTGAGATGCTGGCGGAGGGAGCCCGCATCCTGGGGCTCTCTCCCCCCGCGTCCGCCGACGACGACGCTGAGGAGGTCCCGGCACCACGACCGGGGCCGGCCGTTGACCCCGAGGGTTGAGCGAGCGAGGAAGTAGCCAGGGGGATACGGAGCCGGGGGAGGCGCGCCTCCTACCGTTCCCCCTCCCCCCCCGCGGCCGAATCGCGGGCGGCCCGGTCCCGGTCGAGGATCCGGATGACCTCCTCGCCCTCCTTCACCAGGCCGTGCTCCTCCCGCGCGAGCTTCTCCAGCAGCCAGGCGTCGCTCTCGAGCGCCTCTGCCAGCGCGCGCAGGGAGTCGTTGTCGGCCTGGACGCGTTCCATCTGGGCGCGCGCCTCCCGCAGCTCCGCCCGCATGCGCCGGACTTCCAGCGCGGAGTACTCCCCGCCGAAGACGGCGAAGTAGAGGGCCGCCAGCAGCGCGGCCGGCAGCGCGTAGCGCCTTATCGCCGCCACAGCGTCTTGCCCGGGTAGCGAGCGTCCGCCCCCAGCTGCTCCTCAATGCGCAGGAGCTGATTGTACTTGGCCACGCGGTCCGTACGGGAAGCGCTGCCGGTCTTGATCTGCCCGACGCCGGTAGCCACCGCCAGGTCGGCGATGAAGGTGTCCTCGGTCTCTCCCGAGCGATGCGAGATGACGCTGCCGTAGCCCGCCTCGCCGGCGATCCGGATGGCGTCGAGCGTCTCGGAGAGCGTACCGATCTGGTTCACCTTGATCAGGATGGCATTGCCCACCCCCTCGCGGATGCCCCGCTCGAGCCGCGCGCTGTTGGTGACGAAGAGGTCGTCGCCCACGATCTGCACGTCCCGGCCCAGGGCGCGCGTGAGGGCGCCCCAACCCGCCCAGTCGTTCTCGTCCAGCGGGTCCTCGAGCGACACCAAGGGGTAGCGTCGCGCCCAGTCGGACCAGAACTCCACCATGGCGTCCCGGCCGCGCGCCTCACCGCCCGACCAGCGAAAGGTGTAGATGCCGTCCTCGTGGAACTCGGTGGCGGCGGCGTCGAGCGCCAGCCCGACGTCCTCGCCGGGCCGATAGCCCGCCCGCTCGATGGCGGTGAGCACCAGTTCGGCCGCCTCCTCGTTGCTGGCCACGTCCGGGGCGAAGCCGCCCTCGTCCCCGACGGCGGTGCTCATCCCCTTTTCGGTCAGGACCTTCTTGAGCGCATGGAAGATCTCCACGCCGCAGCGCAGCCCCTCCGAGAAGCTGGGGAAGTTGAGGGGCATGACCATGAACTCCTGGATGTCGACGTTGTTGGGCGCGTGCGCCCCGCCGTTCAGGATGTTCATCATGGGAACGGGGAGGACGCCCGCCTCCTCACCCGGCGCAAGGTACCGCCAGAGGGGCAGCCCGGTCTCGGCGGCGGCCGCCCGGGCCACCGCGAGCGAGGCCGCCAGGATGGCGTTGGCCCCCAGGCGCGCCTTGTTGGGCGTGCCGTCCAGCTCCACCAGGAGCCGGTCCAGCGCACGCTGCTGGCGAGCCTCCCGGCCCCTCAGGGCATCGCGGATCTCACCGTTCACGTGGCCCACCGCGGTCCGGACGCCCTTGCCCAGAAAGCGTCCCGGGTCGCCGTCGCGGAGTTCGACCGCTTCGTGGGCGCCGGTCGATGCGCCGCTCGGAACCGCCGCCCGCCCGCGCGCGCCCGACTCCAGCCGGACGTCCGCCTCCACCGTGGGGTTGCCCCTGGAATCCAGAATCTCCCGTCCCCGCACGTCCACGATCGCCGACACTTTGGCCTCCGCCAGAGGAATCAGTTCTTTCCGGGGAGGCGCCGCCGCAGCTCCGTCACGGCCGCCCGCGCCTCCGTCAACAATGCGTCCCGCTCCTCCACACCCCGCCCTTCGGTGGGGATGGGCGCGCCGAAGCGCAGGTGGATCGTCCCGGGCCGGACCCGCAGGCTGCCCTTGGGCATGATCCCACGGCTGCCCGAGATCCCCGCCGGCACCAGCGGCACACCGGTCTGGGCCGCCAGCACGAACGCCCCCTTCTTGAAGGGAAGCAGGCTCCCGTCCGGACTGCGCGTCCCCTCCGGGAACATTACCACCGCCACCCGCTCCTGGTGAAGGACCTGTCCGGCGCGCTCCAGCGACGCCACCGCGCGAGCGCGGTCGGACCGGTCGACGGCGATGTGCCCCGCCGAGACCCAGGCGTGCCCGAAGAGCGGCACCCGCGTGATCTCCACCTTGCCCACGAAGCGGTAGGCGGCGGGCACGTGCACCACCAGCGCCAGCACGTCGAACCAGGACTCGTGGTTGGCGACCAGGATGGCGGAGCGGTCGGGTGGGAAGTGCTCGAGCCCCTCGACCCGGACCTGCACCCGCGCGGCGCGCAGGATGGCCCGGGCCCACCGGCGGGGCAGCTCCTGGCTCACCTCGGCGAAGCGCGGCGAGCGAAGTACCGCCGACAGCACGATGCGGGAGGAGTACCAGGCGGTGCTGAACAGGGCGACGAGCGCGGTGCGGAGCGTGTTCACGGCCCCCCCTCCGCCCGCGGCGCCACCGCCGGCGCCGGGAAGTGGTCGAATCCGCTCCCCGCCGGCAGGGGCACGGGGCGCCCGTCCGCCTCCTCCAGCACCACCCCCTCCCCCACTTCGATCCGCCCCACCCGGGTGAGCGCGGTCCCGCACACGCGGTCCAGCGCCGCGGCCCGGTCCCCCAGCCCCGGCCGGGCCGCGATCAGCAGTTCGTAGTCCTCCCCCCCGGCGAGCGCCAGGTCGCGCGCCACCGCTTCTCCCAGCGCGACCGCCGCCGCCGCCAGCACGGGGACGCGCGAACGCTCCAACACCACGCGGACCCCCGAAGCGGCCGCCAGGTGCGCCGCGTCCCGCGCCAACCCGTCCGAGAGATCCATCCCCGCGGAGAGGAGTTGGGTTTCGCGCAGCCGGGCCATGGCGTCGTGGCGCGCCGGGGGGCGAAGGAAGGAGGATCCGCACATGAGAATAATCGGACGCTGAGTCTCCGGATAAACACGGATTAAAGAATTATACCGGTCCGTCGTTAACCGTGCAAGCGAGCGTCTCATCGGTCCTGATCCGCGGTTCACTTCAGCGGATCGTGCCCGAACTCCTAACCGCGTCACGTTTG
>JAVVFC010000162.1:0-6630 GCA_032250975.1 Longimicrobiales bacterium
GGCTGGTGCGCTCCACGGCCACGCCCCGCGCCAGCGAGCCCAGAAAGAAGTGGTCCTGATTCTCGGTACGCACGTTGCCCCGGTGCGTGAGCCCCCACGCATCGATGTGGGAGAACTGAGGGCGGGAGGGAGAGGACATGGGCCCCAAGATGGTCGCAAGGCCGTCCGACGGCCAGAAGCGTGCGCGTCCGGTCGGCTACAGCCCCAGCCAGTAGTTGACCTTGACGATGAAGCGGTCGTCGGCGGGTACGTCGAAGAGCGCCCCCAGGTCGCGCCCCAGGTCGAAGTCGCCCACGTCGGCGAACTCGGACTGGCGCCGCTGCCAGACTACGAAGATCGTGCTCCCCGGTCGGTACTCCCAGCGCAGCACGGCGTTGCCCACCAGCGACCGGAAGTTGAAGTCGCGGTCCGAGAAGTCGAAGTCCGCCCCCCCGTCCCGGTCCAGGTCCACGTGCCAAAGATTGTCGGCCGTCCGGCAGATGTCCCCGCCCTGGCATCCCACCCCACCGCCGGGGGTGGAAACCACCACCCCCTCCTGGAAGTCGCGGAAGTCGAAGGACGACGCGGCCGCCAGCTGCCGGTAGCCCAGGTAGTCGCCGCTGGAGATCTGCGGCTGGGCGAAGAGCTGGAAGGTCAGCGTGGGGCTCAGGCTCAGGTTCGCCCGCGTCTCCAGCGCGAGGGTGCGCCGGTCCAGGTCGCCGAAGATGTAGCGACGCCCGAAGGTGGGCTCGAAGGGGACCTCGTCGGTGGCGGTCACGTACTGGGCCGGATCCCGCTGCACCGACCACTCGGGCCCGAGGGAGAGCTCCAGACGCGGCGAGGGGCGCACCTCGACCTGACCGCCGACGCTGAACTGGCTGCCGGAGCGGTCGAAGCCGTCCCGGTAGCTCACGTTCCCGCTCAGGTTGAGCGCCTGGCGCCGGTCGGTGTTGAGCCGCAGCGCGGCGCGCCAGGAGCCCGGGTCCATCATCACCGGCCCGCCCCGCGTGGCCGTGCGCGAGTAGGTGTCGGGGTTGACCGAAAGGTCCAGGCGCGCACCCCAGAAGTTCTGGAACTCCCCCTGCCCGGTCAGGCTGAACGACCCGGAAGTGTGCGCCTTGCGCCAGGAGTCGAACGAGCCCGCGTCGTCCAGCGCCTCGTGGCTGAAGTTGTGGAAGGTGAAGAAGCTCAGGTTGTAGTTGCGGAAGAGCGCGCTGGGCTGGATCTCGCGGTAGCCGATCCGGAAGCCGCCGTCCAACCGCTCCCGGTTGCGCGAGAAGCCCAGGTCGTTGATCTCCATCCCCCCGGTGAGCTCCCCCAGCCAGACGCCCCACGTCCAGTGCTCCCCGCGCCGCTTCTCCAGCTCCAGGCGCCACTCCATCCCCGTCATCGAGGTCGCCGTGGAGTCGACCGACTCCCGGGTGGCGTCGGGACGCTGGAAGAAGTGGTTGCTGGAGCGCTGGATGCGCGTGATGGCGGTCGAGTCTCCCCGGATGTGCGAGCCGGTGAAGAAGCCGCTCAGCGCCCAGGTGCGGTCGCTCCACTGGTGCTCGAAGCGGAGCCCGGTGCTGAAGGCGGAGGAGGTCAGGAAGTCGAAGGACCCGTCGGCCGGCAGGGTCCGGTTCAGGGTGGTGACGATCCCCCCCACCTGCGACGCGCCCCCGTTGAAGTCCTGCTCCAGGCGCAGCACCCCGTACTGCGTCTGGGGCTCGGCCATGAAGTCGGTGAAGCGCTGCTCCCCGGCCAGGAAGGCGCGCCCGACCTCCTCCTGGGTCACCGCCAGCAGCCCCCCGACCGAGAGCCCCCCCGCGGTGCGCCCCGTGATCTTGGCGGCGCCCAGGATGGTGGCGGCGTCGGGGGTGTCCACGAAGTCGGCGCCCTCCGGCGAACCCCCCTGGGGCGAGCGCCCGATACGGCGGGAGTAGAACAGGTTGTTCTGCCCCCCCGAGAGGGAGAAGCTCAGCAGGTTGGCGTCCTGCACGAAGAAGGGCCGCTGCTCCCGGAAGAAGGTCTCGAAGGCCGAAAGGTTGATGACCGCCGGATCCGCCTCGACCTGCCCGAAGTCCGGGTTGACGGTGGCGTCCAGGGTGAAGGCGCTCCCCAGCCCGAAGCGCAGGTCGGTCCCGAACCGCCCCTGCGCCTCGCGCCCGTCGAAGAAGGGATTCCCGGGCTCGGCCGGCCCGCGGTGCAGGCTGCTGAGCAGGTAGGGGCGGGCCTCGATGCGGCGCACCGCCCGCGTCACGCTCACTCCCTCCATGCGGGCGAACTGGCTCACCCGCCCCCCCTGCTGCCGGGAGATCAGGGCGTAGTAGCTCACCTCGTCGGTCGCCAGGCGGCGACGGTCGAAGTTCACCCCCCAGTCCTGCGGGGTGGCGGCGGCTTCATACCGGATCTGGGAGAGCGGGATGCGGATCTCCACCGTCCACCCCCGGTCGTCCACCTCCACCGCGGACTCCCAGACCGCGTCCCAGGCGTCGTCGGAGCGGTTGTCGTCGAAGAGGTACTCGTCCCGCTGCACCCCCGCCGCGCTCACCTGGAAATAGTAGCCGGTGCGCCGGTCGAGGTTGGTGTCCAGGGCCACGCCGAACCGGTCGAACGCGCCCCGCCCGTCACGCCGCACCACCTGGGTCCCGATGCGCTCCGGCTCGGTATCCCACATGCGGGCCGCCACGTAGATGGCGTCGTCCCCGAAGAGGATGCGCACCTCGGTATCGTGCTCCGCCGGAATCCCCTCCTCCGGACTTCCCTGGATGAACCCGGAGAGTCGCTCCGCCTCGTCCCAGACCGCGTCGTCCAGCCGACCGTCCACCTCCACCTCCACCTGCCGCAGTCCGGTGGCGGGGAAGGCGCGGGGGAGGGGCGAGCTGCGCTCGTCCAGCACCTCGGCCGGGACGGCGTCGTTCAGGCTCTCCTGCCCGCTCACGGGCGCCGCGCCGGCGCCCGGCAGGAGCGCACTCCCCACCAGGAGCGGGAGCCCCGAAAGGAACGCGCCGCGTGGCCGGACGCGCGCCGGGGGGCGCACCCCACCTGCGGGGCGGATCAGGAACGCTGGCGTCATGTACCTCTATCTCGATCGCCCTCAGCGGCCGGCCTCCCGGGTGCGCGCCGCGCGCCACGCCTCGGAGGCGGGGTGCAGGGGCGCCGGAGCCCGGCCCAGGGCGTTCAGGTCGATCTGGCGGGCCATCTCGTGGACCTCTCCCAGGGAGACACCGCTTCCCGCCAGAATGTTCAGCAGGTGCTCGGCCACGTCGCCGGGCAGATCGTCGCGCGCGACCACCCAGTTCATCATCGCGACCGTGCGGATCGGGGCGCCGACCCCCGGGTAGACGCCCGGCGGGACGTACCCTCCCTGGTAGGTGGGGTATGCGCCCGTCAGCGCCGCCACCTCGTCCTCGCTCAGCGCCAGCAGACCCACTCCCCCGCCCGTGGTCCCCTCCAGCACCGCCGACGCGGGGAAACCGACCGAGAGGATGGCGGCGTCGATCGCCCCGTCCCGGAGTGCCGCGGCCGACTCGGAAAAGGAGAGGAAGCGCTCGTCCACCCCGTCGTAGTCCAGGCCGGCCACCGCCAGCAGCTGGCGGGCGGTCTGCTCGGTGCCCGAACCGGGAGAGCCCACCGACACACGCTTTCCGGCCAGCTCCGCCAGGGCTCCGATGCCGGCCCCCTCCCGCACCATCACGTGCACCAGATTCGGGTAGAGCGGCGCCACCACGCGCAGCCGCCCGGCTCCCACCGCACCCCCGTCGACCGCCTCGCGAATCGAGACCGAGAGCGCGAAGCCCAGGTCCACCTGTCCCGCCAGCACCCGGTTCACGTTCTCCACCGACCCCCCGCTCACCTCGGCCGTGTAGCGCCGGGTCGAATCCGCCAGCGAGAGTCGGTTCGCCAATGCACCCCCCAGCGGGTAGTAGACGCCCCCCGTCCCCCCGGTGCCCAGGCTGAGGAAGTCGCGGTCGGACGCCGCTTCGCATCCGCCCAGGAGGGGTGCGGCCAGCAGGAGGGTGATTGCGAGGAGCGAAGACGGCGTGGGAGTCGGGGCGTTCTGCAGGGTGCGTCTCACGGCATGGGTGGGCTCGGAGGGGGGTGGCCAGGCGTGTCGGTTCCCAAGATAGCCAGGAACGCCCCCAGCCCCCCAACGTCGCTCCACACACCCGGGACCAGCAGCAGCAGCGCCGCCCCCGCCAGCGCCGCCCGCCGCCGCCATCCGAGCCACGACCGCAGAAAGCCCATCACCGCGGCCGCCAGCGCCGCCACCCCCAGGGCCGCGCTCCCTGCGGTGGCCGCCACCGCCCACCACGGGCCGGCCAGCAGCAGCGCCGGCTCGTGCACGAAGAGGAAGGGGATCAGGAAGCCCGGCAGCGCCAGGCCCATCGCCATGAGCCCGGTCCGCAGCGGATCCGCCCCCGAGAGCCCGGCCGCGGCGTAGGCCGCCAGCGAGACGGGGGGCGTCACGTTGGAGATGCAGCCGAAGTAGAAGATGAAGAGGTGAGCCGCCAGCAGGGGCACGCCCAGCTCCACCAGGGCGGGCGCGCCCAGCGCCGCCAGCACCACGTAGGCGGCCGTGGTGGGCAGGCCCATCCCCAGGATCACGCTCCCCGCCGCGGTGAGCACCAGCGCCGGGAGCAGGTGCCCGCCCGAGAGGGTGACGATCAGCTCCGACATGCGGAGCCCGATGCCCGTCAGCGAGGCGACTCCCACCACGATGCCGGCGGCGGCACACGCCGCCGCCACCTGTACCGCCCCGCGGGCCGTGGTCTCCAGCACCCGCGCCGCACCCGCCCGGTCCAGCCGCGTTGTCGGCCGCACCATGGCGAGCGCGACGCCCGAGACCACCGCCCAGAAGGCCGCCCGCATCGGGGAGCGGCCCAGCGCCAGCAGGACCACCAGCAGCGCCAGCGAGAGCAGCAGGTGCGCGCGGCCGGCCGGCGCCCCACCGACCTCCGCCGCCGACGCCTCAGTGGCCGCCGCCGCTGTCCCGGACCCGACCCCCATCCTGCCGGCGCGGAAATGGATGGCCAGCAGCAGCGCCAGATAGTAGAGCAGCGCCGGAATCAGGGCGGCTGCCGCCACGCGCGCATAGGGGATGGAGGTCCAGGTCGCCAGGATGAAGGCGCCCGCCCCCATGACCGGCGGCATGAGCTGGCCGCCGGTGCTGGCCGCCGCCTCGACGGCGCCCGCGAAGAGGGGGCGGAAGCCGGCGCGGCGCATGACGGGGATGGTGAACGCACCGGTGGTGACCACGTTGGCGACCGCGCTCCCCGAGAGCGACCCCATCAGGGCGCTGGCGACCGCGGCCGTTTTGGCGGGACCGCCCCGGCTGCGCCCCGCCACCCGGCCCGCGAGCACCATGAGGAGCGCACCCCCGCCCGCCGCCTCCAGCACGGCCCCGAACAGGACGAAGAGGAAGACGAAGTCGGCGCTCACCCCCAGCGGGATGCCCCACACGCCCTCGGTGGTCAGAAAGAGGTGCTCCACCAGCCGCGCCGGGCCGTACCCCCGGTGCGCGAGCGGTCCCGGGAGCCGGGGCCCCAGGAGCGCATAGGCCAGCGCGGCCAGCGCGACCACCACCAGCCCCCACCCGGTCGTGCGCCGGGCCAGCACCAGCACCGCCACCACGGCGGCGCCCCCGAGCCCGAGGTCCAGCGCCGTGGGCGCGCCCGCCCGGGCCACCAGCGCGCCGTGCTCACGGGCCAGGTAGACGGCCGCCAGGACCAGGACCGCCGGGAGGGCGGCGTTCAGGGTCAGGCGGAGCACGCCGCCTTCCGCGCCGCGCTCCGCCGCTCGATCGCCTGCTCCGCGCAGCGTCCAGAAGCCCAGGATCCCCATGAGCGCCAGGTGGACCGGGCGCTGCACCAGGGCGGTGAAGGGGTGGACGCCGGCGGCGAAGAGGTGGAACCCCGCCGCCGCCAGCGCCACCGTCCCGAGGAGGTGTCGCCTCAGGACATGCTCCGCGCCTGGAGCCATGCGATCCCCATGAAGATCACCAGAAAGACCCCGGCCAGGATCCCGGTCGCCGAGACCGCACTCCGGCGCGTGTCGATGCGGCTCAACAGGATCCCGAGCACCACCCAGGACCAGAGGGCGAACAGGTCCATGAGGCGGAACCAGGCCAGCAGGAAGCCCGGCTCGAGGAGCCCCTCCAGGAAGGTGCCCACGCTCAGCGTGAGCTGCGGGTCACGCTGCGCGATGCGCAGGGGCGTCACCAGCACGGCGCCCAACGCGGCCACCAGGTTGGCGTGCGCGAGCGCGGCCAGGTGCTGCCGGTAGCGCCCCTGGTCGCCCAGCACGAAGGCGAAGAGGAAGGTCACGATGCCGGCGAGCAGAAAGAGGAAGACGAACCACGCCATCCCGGCGCTGGCGATGCCGATCACCCGGAAGGCCCCGGCCGCCCCCGCACGGGGTGCCTCCCTTCCGGCCGCGAGCGCCTGCGCCCGGATGAACTCCGCCCAGACGTCGGCCGGTACCTCGGCGGGGCGGGACTCCGGCGCCTCGACACGCAGCCGGATCCGCGAGCCCTCGGGGGCGTAGCGGAACGCGTTGGCGAGCAGGTTCTCCAGCACCTGCGTGATCCGGCCGGCATCGCCGGTGCAGGGCAGGGCGGCCGGGGCGTCCACGTCGACCCGGATCCCGGCCTCGTCCTCCGGCGCGGGC
>JAVVFC010000163.1:0-6614 GCA_032250975.1 Longimicrobiales bacterium
CGACCTCCCCGCCGCCCCCCGACGGGTCTGCGCCGACCCCACGGCCGCCGTCCCCGCGCGTTTCGTCGCTCATCCCTTGCTCCAGTCGTAGAAGCCCCGTCCGCTCTTCTTCCCCAGCCGACCCTCGGCCACCATGCGCCGCAGGAGCTCCGGGGGCCGGAAGGCTTCGCTCCCCAGCGTCCCGTGCAGGTATTCGGCGATCCCCAGGCGCACGTCCAGCCCCACCAGGTCGGTGAGCCGGAGCGGCCCCATGGGGTGGCGGTACCCCAGCTCCATGGCCTTGTCGATGTCCTCCGCGGTGGCGACCCCCTCCTCCACCATGCGGATGGCCTCCATCCCCAGCACGATGCCCAGCCGCGAGGAGGCGAATCCGGGGGAGTCCTTCACCACCACCGGCTCCTTGCCCAGGCGGCGCGCGAAGGCCACCGCCGCCTCCCGCACCGCCTCCGACGTCGCCGGGCTCCACACCACCTCGACCAGCTTCATGAGGTGCACGGGGTTGAAGAAGTGCAGTCCCACCACCCGGGACGGGTCCCGCACCGCCTCCGCGATCTTCGCGATCGAGAGCGACGAGGTGTTGCTCGCCAGGACGGCGTGCGCCGGGGCGGCGGCGTCCACCTCGCGGAAGAGGCGCGCCTTGAGTTCCAGCGACTCCGGGGCGGCCTCCACCACCAGGTCGGCCCGCGCCACGGCGCGGCCCACCTCGTGCGCCCCCTCCAGGTGGTTCAGGGCGGCGTGGCGCGCCTCGGGGGTGAGCTTTTCCAGCTCCACCCCCTTGTCCAGATTGGCGCGGATGCGTTCGAAGCCGCGCTCCAGGGCGTCGTCGTCCACGTCGAAGAGCACGGTGTGGCAACCGGCGGCGGCACACACCTGGGCGATGCCCGCCCCCATGGTGCCGGCGCCCAGGACGGCCACGTGGCGGATCCCGTCCATCATCCCTCCTGGCGTTCCACCAGCACGGCGATTCCCTGGCCCACCCCGATGCACATGGTGGCCAGCCCCCGGCGGGCCCCGCGCCGGCGCATCTCGTGCACCAGCGTGGTGAGGATGCGGGCCCCGGAGCACCCCACCGGGTGCCCCAGCGCGATGGCGCCGCCGTTCACGTTCACCCGCTCCGGGTCCAGCCCCAGCTCGCGCATGCAGGGGATCGCCTGCGCGGCGAAGGCCTCGTTGAGCTCCACCAGATCCAGGTCCTCCACCGACCAGCCGGCGCGCCCCAGCGCCCGGCGCGTGGCGGGGACCGGCCCGATGCCCATCCGGTGGGGCTCCACCCCCGCCACCGCGGTCGCCACCACGCGCGCCATGGGGGCGAGGCCGAGGGCGTCGGCGCGCTCTCCGCTCAGCACCACCAGAGCGGCGGCGCCGTCGTTGATCCCCGATGCGTTCCCGGCGGTGACGCTCCCGCCGGGCTTGAAGACCGGCCGCAGGCGGGCCAGATCCTCCTGCGTGGTCCCGGGCCGGGGGTGCTCGTCGGCGTCCACCACCACGGGCGCCCCTCGGCGCCGGGGGACCTCGACCGGGACGATCTCGTCCGCGAAGCGACCGGCCGCCATCGCCTCGGCGCAGCGCCGCTGGCTCCCGGCCGCGAAGGCGTCCTGCTCGGCGCGCGTCACCCCGAACTCCTCCGCCACCACCTCGGCCGTCTCCCCCAGCCCGATGGTCCACGCCTCCGGCAGCGCCGGGTTCACAAAGCGCCACCCCAGCACCGTGTCCGCGGTCTCCGGCACGCCCCGCGGGTAGCCCCCCTCCGGCTTGAGCATCACCCAGGGCGCCCGGCTCATGCTCTCCACCCCGCCCGCCACGAAGGCGTCCCCCTCGTGGGCGCGGATGGCGTGGAAGGCGTCGGCCACCGCCTCCAGCCCCGACCCGCAGAGCCGGTTCACGGTCCGGCCCGGCACCGTCACCGGCAGCCCCGCCCGCAGCAGCGCCATGCGCGCCACGTTGCGGTTGTCCTCCCCCGCCTGGTTGGTGCAACCGAGGATCACGTCGTCCAGCGACGACGCCTCCACCCCGCTCCGGTCCAGCAGCGCTTCGATCACGCGGGCCGCCAGGTCGTCCGGGCGCACCGCGGCCAGCGCCCCCCCGTGCCGTCCGATGGGTGTGCGCACCGCGTCCACGATGAGGGCGTCCCGGGGGCCGTACGCCAGGCGGGGGTCGCCCCCGCTCCAGCCGCCGCTCACCGGTCCACCGCCACCCAGACGCTCCGGGTGCGCGTGTACTTCTCCAGCGCCGTGCGGTACCCCAGGTCGGGACCGTACCCGCTCTCCTTCACCCCGCCGAAGGGGGAGCCCGGGTCGTACATGTTGTAGGTGTTCACCCAGACGATGCCGGCCTCCAGGTCGCGGGCGACCCGGTGCGCCTTGCCCACGTCACGGGTCCAGACCCCGGCTGCCAGCCCGAAGGCGGTGTCGTTGGCCCGGGCGATGGCGTCCTCCACGCCGGAGAAGGGGATCACCGCCGCCACCGGCCCGAAGATCTCCTCGCGCGCGATGGTCATGTCGGGGGTCACGTCCGCGAAGACGGTGGCCGTGACGAAGTTGCCCCGCCCGTCCACCGTGACCCGCTCTCCGCCGCACACCAGCCGGGCACCCTCCGCCTTCCCCTTCTCGATGTAGCCCACGACCCGCTCCAGCTGCGCCTCGCTCACGATCGCCCCCAGCCGGGTCCCCTTGTCCATGGGGTCGCCTACCGTCTGCCTGGCCGCGTTCTCGGCCAGCGCCGCCACGAATTCGTCGTGGATCGCCTCCTCCACGAAGATGCGCGAGCCCGCCGCGCACACCTCGCCCTTGCCGTAGAAGATGCCGGTGGTGGCGCCCCGCACCGCCGCCTTCAGGTCGGCGTCGGCGAAGACGATGTTGGGCGACTTCCCGCCCAGTTCAAGCGAGACCTTCTTGAGCGTCGCGGCCGCCTCGCGTGCGATGATCCGCCCCACTTCGGTGGATCCGGTGAAGGAGACGGCGTCCACCCCGGGGTGGGCCACCAGCGCGGCCCCCGCGTCCTCGCCGAAGCCGGGCACGACGTTGAACACCCCGGCCGGGAGGCCGGCTTCCGCCGCCAGCTCCGCCAGCAGCAACGCGCTCAGGGGCGTCTCCTCGGCGGGCTTGAGCACCACCGTGTTCCCGCACGCCAGCGCCGGAGCCACCTTCCACGACGCCAGGTTGAGGGGGAAGTTCCACGGGGTGATGCACCCCACCACCCCCACGGGTTCGCGCAGGGTGTAGTTCAGGAAGGGCCCGGAGACCGGGATGGTCTCGCCGAAGACCTTGTCGGCCGCCCCGGCGAAGTAGCGGAAGACGCCCACCGTGCTGGGGACGTCGATCCGGCGGGACTCGAACCAGGTCTTGCCGTTGTCGCGGGTCTCGAGCGCGGCGAGTTCGTCGGCGTTCGCCTCGATGAGGTCTGCCAGCCGCCACAGCAGCCGGCCCCGCTCGTGCGGGTCGATCCCCCGCCACTCCGGCGCGGCCAGCGCGGTCCGGGCGGCGGCCACGGCGCGGTCTACGTCCGCCCGGCGTCCCCGGCTCACCCGCGTGATGACCTCGCCGGTGGCGGGGTTCAGGGTGGGGAAGGTGTCACCGTCGGCGGCGTCCTCCCACCGGTTGGCGATCCAGAGTCGGTTGCGGATGGCTTCGCTCATGCGGGAGACTCGCGGGTTTCGGGGGGGTGGAGCAGGCCGATCAGCTCCCCTTGAAGCGGGGCTTGCGCTTCTCGACGTAGGCCTCGAGCCCCTCCTTGGCGTCGCGGCTGGCGAAGAGCTTGGCCTGCAGCTCCCGCTCCAGGGCGAGCGCGTACTCGAAGGGGATCTCGCCGCCCGACTGGACGGAGCGCTTGATGTGGCCGGCGGCCATGGTGGCGCAGCGGGGGGTGGTGAAGCCCTTGGCGAACTCCATGACGTCGGCCTGGAAGCGCGTGTTGGAGGTGGCCTCCCAGACGTGGTTCACGATGCCCAGCGCCTCGGCCTTCTCGAAGTCGAAGATCTGGCCGGTGACCATGAGCTCGATCGCCTTCGACTTGCCCACCATGCGGGTGAGGCGGGCGGTGCCGCCGGTGCCGGGGAGGACGCCGAGGTTGATCTCGGGCAGCCCGACCTTGCCGGCACCCTTCCAGGCGATGCGCATGTCGGCCGCCATGGCGATCTCGAGCCCGCCGCCCACGGTGTGCCCGTTGAGGGCGGCGATGGTGAGCTTGGGTGTCTGCTCCAGGCGGGAGAGGGTCTCGTTGGCGTGCAGGCAGAAGTAGTACTTCCAGACCGGATCCGCCTCGTTGAGCATGTTGATGTTGGCGCCGGCGCAGAAGAACTTCCCCCCCTTGCCGGTGAGGACGATGACCTCGACCTCCGGATCGAAGCGTGCCTGGACGATGCGCTCGTCCAGCTGCTTCATCATCTCGTGCGTGTAGGTGTTGGCCGGGGGATCGTCCAGCGTGATCAGCGCCACCTTGTCGGCGACCTTGTAGCGGACCAGCGTCTTCTGCTTGGGCATGCGACCTCTGGGATTGTCGGGGTGAAACAGGCGGGAGCGCCCGGCCCGCGGGCCCGGAGCGGCGTCCGGGTGCCAGCCGCGGCAAGCTACCCCGCGTCCGGAGAAAGGGTCAAGGCGCGGCGGGGAGCGGCGCCGGGGTGCCGCCCGAGCGGGCCGTCCCGCGGCCGGCCCGCCGGTCTTGGCCGGGCGGGGGCGTCGGGGCTACACTTGAAGGCGTATGCGCCCGCTTCCGACCCGGACCCGAATGCCCTACCCCCGGCCGCCACGCCGGGTCCTCGCCGCGGCGGGAATCCTCGCGGCGCTGGCGGCCGCGTGCCACGACTCCCCTTCCGATCCGCTCTCCGGCATCACCACCGTGGAGACGGCGCCCTCGCTCGCCATCACGCGCGAGGTTCCCACGCTGGACCGGCTGGCGGGAGGTGGGGCGGGCAGCGGGGAGCTGGCCGAGGCCGTGCGGGAGTGGCGGGCGTCGTGGGACGACCCGGACGGGGAGGTGTGGCGCGTGGCCGCCCGCGCGCGCGCGCTGCCGGAACTCCACGCGCGCACCGGCGACCGCGGCGCGCAGCGCGCCCTGGCCGAACTGTTCTGGCTGCGGGGCGAGACGGAGCGGCACGCCCTGCTCCCCGCCGAACTGCGCGGTCCACTGGACGAGGCGCGCCTGCTGCTCGATCGTGGCGAGGCGGCCCTGGAGGCGGGGCGGGGTGAGGAGGCGCTCGGCTGGGCGCTGGCCGCCGCCGACCGGGTGCGCGCCGTCACCTCCGAGGCGGTGGCGCGGCGGCTGATGGGGCAGGGGGAGCGCCTGCTCGCCGACCCGCCGGCCGAGGGCGTGGACGTGGAACGCGCGCGCCACCTGATGAACGGCGCGCACCGTGCCCTGGCGGCCGGGGACTACCCCCTGGCCATCCGCCGTGCCTACTACGCCCGCCAGGTCGTCGAGGGGCGCCAGGTCGCCCCGGACACCCTCGCCCCGGGGGGCTGACCCGGGCGCCGGGCCCGCGCCTTACCACCCCTCCCGGCGCACCCGCGCCAGCACCGATTCGAAGTCGTTCAGGGTCTCGTAGTAGTCGCCCCGGCCGTCGGCCCGGCGGCCGAACGCCACCTCCTTGGTGCGCAGCGTCGAGAAGCGGAAGAAGGACGGCCCCCCGCGCGCCGCCTCCAGGTGGGCATGCAGAAAGTCCCGACCCTCTCCGTTCAGGAAGGTGCGCACCACCTCGGCGTCCACCGTCCGGGTGCGCTCGTCCCGCAGGTACTTCACCCCCTGCTCCAGCACACGCGAAAACGTCCCGTCCGCGCTGGGCGCCCCGAAGGCCAGCGACGCCCGCAGCCGATCGGCGGTCGCGGGCCCGAAGAGGAGCAGGGCTCCGGCGATTTCGACCTCGGCGACCGGCCCGGAGAGGATGCGCGCCACCTGGCTCCGTTCCACCGCGTCGGGCGGCGTGTGCGTCAGGCTTCCCGCGCCCGCGAACACCGCGCCCACCACCGCGCCCTGCACCTCGACCAGGGTCAGCGTCCCGCTCCGGAAGTCCAGCACGGCCGCGTCCTTTTCCAGCCGGAATCCCGAGGCGTCCGCACCCGCGCCCGGGGCCGCCTCGCGCAGGAGGTCGAAGAAGGTCCAGGGGGTGGCCTGCACCCGGGCGGGGAGGGCGGCCTGCGGGACCGGCCCGGGCCCGGCAACGGTGAGCGCGAGGAGCGCTCCGGTCAGGAGCGGATGCAGAGGCACGGCGGCCTCCGGCGAGGGGTCGGGTGGAGTCGGGCCCAGTGTATGCGGGCCGCGCCTGCGCGGTCAATTCCGGTCCGCCGCGTCCCTGTGGCACAGGAGGCGGGAGGCGCATTACGTTGAGAGGATGTCCTCCCCTCCCGACGTCGCCGTGGGCCGGGCGCTGCTGGCGTCGCGCGCGCTGCCCGTGCTCCTGCTCGACGCCGACACCGTTGTGCGGGCCGCGAGCCCGGCCGCAACCGAGCGGCTGGGGGGCGCGCCGCTCGAGGGCAGCCCCCTGCGGGCCCGGGTCGCGGAGGAGGACCGGCCGCTGCTGGCGCAGATCTGCGCCGCCGCGGGCCGGGGCGAGGCGCAGGAGCCCGCCCCCGGTACGGGGGATGTCCCGGGGGTGATCCGGGTGTGGGAGCGGGGCGGGGAGG
>JAVVFC010000164.1:0-6491 GCA_032250975.1 Longimicrobiales bacterium
GCCCGACGCGGGCGCGAGCAGGCCGGCCAGCACCGCGACCAGCGTGGATTTTCCGGCGCCGTTGGGGCCCAGGAGCGCCGCCGTGCGGCCGGGCGGCAGGCGCAGGGTCACGTCCATCCGGAAGCCATCCGCCCGGTGGAGCGTGAAGGCGGTGTCCAGTCCGGCTGCCTCCAACCCCGCGGCAGGTCTCCCGCTCACGGGGCCCTCCACCAGCGGTCCCGCAGCAGCAGCAGGACGGCCAGCGACACGCCCACCATGAGCAGGCTGATGGCGAGCGCCGTGTCCCGGTCGCTCTCCAGCGCCACGAACACCGCCAGCGGGAGCGTGCGCGTGTGCCCGGGCAGGTTGCCGGCGAAGGTGAGGGTGGCCCCGAACTCGCCGAAGGCGCGCGCCCAGGTGAGCACCGTCCCCGACACCAGCGACGGCGCCACCATGGGCAGCGTCACGCGCCGGAAGACGGTCCAGCGGCCAGCGCCCAGCGTGGCGGCGGCCGCCTCGTAGCGGGCGTCCAGGCCCCGGAGCGCACCCTCCACCGTGAGCACCAGGAACGGGAGCGAGACGAAGGTGACGGCGACGACCACCCCCGCCAGCGAGAAGGGGAGCACGATTCCGGTGGCCTGCTCCAGCGCGCCTCCCACCACCCCCCGCCGTCCGAGCGCGAAGAGCAGGAGCGCGCCCCCCACGACCGGGGGAAGGACGAGCGGGAGGGTGACCACCCCCCGCACCAGCCCCCGTCCGGGGAAGTCGCCCCGGGCCAGGAGCCAGGCGAGGGGCACGCCCAGCAGCAGCCCGAGCGCGGTGGCCGAGAGCGAGGCGGCCAGCGAGAGGCGGAGCGCGTCGGCGACCACCTCGGTGGCGAGCAGCCCGGGGAGCCGGCGCCAGGGGGTGCGCGCCAGCAGCGCCCCCAGCGGCAGCAGGAAGAAGGCGATCCCCATCCCCCCGAGCACCGCCACCGCCAGCGGGGGGCGCACGGTGCGGGTGGCGCGGACTCCCCCCCCCCTCATGGCGGCGAGAAGCCGTACCGGGCCAGGATCGCCCGGGCGGGAGGGGAGAGGAGGAAGGCCACGAAGGCGCGCGCCGCCTCCGGGTCGGGGGCGTCCCGCACGACCGCGGCCGGGTAGGCGGTCTCCGCGCCCTGGCCGGGCTCCAGCGGCACGGCCTCGACCTCGGCGGAGGCGAGCACGTCGGTGGCGTAGACGATGCCCGCGTCCAGCTCGCCCAGTTCCAGCCGGGTGAGCAGCGCGCGCACGTGGGGCTCCTCGGTGTCCACCGACGGGCGGACGCCCGCGCCCGCCAGCGCGGCGCGCGCCGCCGCCCCGCAGGGGACCGCGGCCGCGCAGAGCCCCACCAGCAGCTCGGGGCGGGCCAGGTCGGCCAGCCCCCGCACCCCCGCCGGGTTGCCGGCCGGCACCGCCAGCGCCACCCGGTTGCGCGCGAAGACCACCGGCGACCCCGCCAGGCGGTCGACCGCGGCCACCCGGCCCATGGTGGCGGTGTCGGCGGCCAGGAAGACGTCCACCGGTGCGCCCTCGATCACCTGCGTGGCCAGGGTGGCGCTGCCCGCCAGATTAAGGGCGACGGCGGTGCCGGGGTGGGCCGCCTGGAAGGCGTCCGCGAGTTCGGCGAGCGCGTCGGTCAGCGAGGCCGCGGCCGAAACCCGCAGCGCGCCGCCCCCCTCCTGCGCGCACCCCCAGCCCGCCACCGCCAGGACCAGGGCCCACCCGACCCGGACCCACCGCACGCGGGCGCCCGGGCTCCCGGGGGGGCGCGCCGCGCGGGTACCATCAGGAAGTGCGGCCATGGGAACGATCGGGAGCGGGATCGGGAGCGGGTGCGGCTACGGGGGCCAGGGGGGGATTCTCGTCTTCCCCCCGGCGCCGCACCACCCCCCCGGCGCTGCACCGCCCCCCGGCAGTGCGCGCGGTCCGGCCCTCGCCCCCGCTCTCCCCCGGGCGCATGCGCCCTCAGCCGCCGTGACCCGTCCGGCGCGCCAGCGCCCGCACCGCGAGGCCGCTCGCCAGCAGCCCGCCCCCCGTGAGCCAGTAGCCGGGCTCGACCCGGAACGCGAGCGCCAGGCATCCGACCAGTCCGGCCGCGGGGATCCAGCGGGGAAAGAGCCGGTCGGCGGCCGGCAGCCGGAGCGCCGCCAGGTTGGTGATGGCGTAATAGACCAGCACCGTGAAGGCGCTGAAGGACCAGGTGGCGCGCACCTCCCCGACCAGCGCGATCGCGGTCACCAGCGCGCCGCACGCCCACACCGCCGCGACCGGGCTCCCGCGGCCGGCGTGCACGCGCGCGAGCGCCGCGGGGGCGTCGCCCCGCCGCGCCATGGCCAGCACCACGCGCGAGAGGCCGAGCACCAGGTTGAGCAGCACCCCCGCCATGGCGGCCACCGCCGCCACCGCGACCGCCCCGGTCAGCAGCGGTACCTCCAGCGCCCGCGCGACCGCCTCCAGGGGCGCCGCCGTCCCCCGGGCGGAGGCCGCGAAGGCGTCGGCCCCCAGCACCCCGACCCCGGCGGTGGCCACCGCCAGGTACAGCAGGCTCACCACCCCCATGGTGACCACGATGGCCCGCGGGATGACGTGCCGGGGGTCCCGCACCTCCTCCCCCAGGGTGGCGATGCGCCCGTAGCCGGTGAAGGCCACGAACATGAGCGCGGCGCCGTGCAGGAGCGCGCCCGCGCCGCCCTCCCCGACGGGCGGCACGAGCGGGGTGAGGCGCGCTCCGCCGTCGGCGAGCACCACGGGCAGGGCGAAGACCGCCAGCGCGGCGAGCGTGGCCAGGGTGAGCCCCACCAGCAGGGCGTTGCCGGCGTTGGAGCGGCGGATCCCCCCGGCCACGAGGGCGGTGACGGCCAGCGCCGCCGCCGCCGCCGTCCCGGTGCGGAGCGCTGCGTGCCCCACTCCGAACCAGTCCAGGAGGTATCCGGAAAGCCCCAGCGCCGCGGTGGCGGCGGAGGCGCTCTTGGCCAGCAGGAACATCCACCCGGCCGAGAAGCCCAGGACGGGGGTCAGGAGCCGGTAGCCGTACTCGTAGCTCCCTCCGCTCACCGGGTGGGCGGCAGCGAGTTGGGCGCTGGAGAGGCCGTTGGCGGCGGCCAGAAGGGCGGCCAGGGCGGTGGCGGTCAGCACGGCGGGCCCGGCCACGCCGGCCGCGATGGCCACGCTCACGAAGACGCCGGTGCCCACCATGGAGCCGAGCCCGAGCAGGACGGCGCCGGGGAGGCCGACCTCGCGGCGGAGGATGGCGCGTCCGGAGGCCGCCGGATCGTTCAGAGCGCCACCTTGCCCAGCATGAGCACACCGATCAGAAAGAAGAGCACGCCCAGCACCTTTTCCAGCACGTGGCCGGGGACGCGGGCCGCCAGGGCGGGCCCGAGCTGGCCGCCGATCAGGACGCCCGGGACGGTGAAGGCGGTGAGCGAGAGCACGGTGGGCAGGGTGTCGCCCCCGGCCTTCACGAAGTGGTAGAGGTGGACGGAGGCGGCCGAGAGGGCGGTGACGGCCACCACCAGCACGCCCGTCCCCACCGCGATCCGGCTGGGCACCCGGCAGCGGCGCAGCAGGAAGTAGCCGTTCAACTCGCCGAGCCCGGTCGAGGTCATCCCCATGAAGAGGGCGCCCACGCCGGCGATAGCGCGCCCTTCGAGCCGGTTGCACACGGTGTAGCGGACCTCCTCCCCGTCCGCGGTGAGGATGCACGTCTCGCCCTGCGCGCCGTGGTCCTCGTCCACGCTCCGGTCCAGACGCTCCACCTCCTCGTGGTCCGGCGCCCGCAGGAAGGCGAGCGCCACGGCCACGAGCCCCATCCCCAGGATGGCCTCCAGGATGTCGGGCCGGAAGAAGCCCACCACCAGACTTCCGAGCACTGCGGCCGGGACGGTCGCCACCAGCAGCGCCCGCGCCAGGCGGTAGTCCACCAGGCCGCGCCGCACGTACGAGGTGACGCCGCTGGCGAAGCCGAACACCTCGGTGATGAGCCCCGTGCCGATCGCCACCTCGGCGGGGAGGCCGAGCCCCAGCAGGAAGATGGGCGCGAAGAAGGTGGCGCCCTCCACGCCGGAGGCCATGGCGACGGTGGCCACGCCGGTGGCGACCGGGAGCATGTACCAGTATTCGAGCGTCATCGGGGTCCGGGTCGGGTGCGGATAGGGGTGCGGATACGGATGCAGGGACGGAGGCCGGGGGTCAGGCGCCCGCGGAGACCGCCCGCAGCCCCTCGAGGGCGCGCTCCACGTGGGCCCGCGTGTTGTAGATGTGAGGCGAGAGCCGCAGCCCGCCGGTGGGCGCGCCCGCGATCCCGAACTCGTCGTACAAACGCTGGAAGGCCGCCTGGCGGTTTCCGCCCGGCTCGAAGATGCACACCCCGCCGGAGAGGGCCGGGTCCATGGGGGTGCGCACGGGGACGCCGAGGGCCGCCGCCCCCTCCTTGAGCGCGGTGGCCAGCTCGGTGACCCGCGCCTCGATGCGCGCGGGGCCGATGGCGCGGTGGAAGGCGGCCGTGGTCGCGAGCGCCGCCAGACAGGCGTCGTCCCGCTGGCCGAGCGACTCGAACCTGCGCGCCCCCACCACATCGGGCTCCGCGTCGCTCCCCCACCCGGGCGCCACCCCGGCGGGCCAGATCTCCGCGATGCGCCCGGCGCGCACCCAGAGCACCCCCGCCTCCTTCGGGCCCATGAACCACTTGTGGGCCGAGGACGCGTACGAGTCGCACCCGAGCGAGCGCAGATCCAGGCGCTCCGCCCCGAAGGTCTGGGCGCCGTCCAGGTGCACGTGGATGCCGCGCGAGCGAGCCGCCTCCGCGATCTCCGGCACCGGCAGCCGGATCCCGCTCAGGTTGGAGACGTGCGTGAGCGCCACCACGCGGGTGCGGGCGGTGAAGGCCGCCACGAAGGGGTCGGCCAGCTCCTGCCGGCTCACGGGCCGCGCGGGGAGCGTGACCCGGCGCACGCGGATCCCGTAGCGCGCCGCGCGCACGTCCCAGGCCACGTTGTTGGTGGGGTGGTTCTCGTCCCACACCACCACCTCGTCGCCGGCCGCGAGCGGCAGCCCGGCGTTGACGGTGTTGTTGGCCTCCGAGGTGTTCCGCACCAGCGCCACCTCGTCCGCGTCCACGCCCAGCAGCGCCGCCACCTGCGCGCGCGACGCCTCCAGCAGCTCTCCGAACTTGCCCCGGTTCTGGAAGGAGCAGTCCAGGTCGATGTCCCGGGTCAGCTCCGTCACCCGCTCCGCCACTCCCCGCGGGGACGGGCAGAGATTGGCGGCGTTCATGGGAATGCGGCTTTCCGGGAAGGCGAAGTGGGCTCGCACCTGCCCCCAGTACTCCTCGTCCGGCTCGACGCCCCCCGGCAGCCGCGGAGGGCGGTGCGCACCCTCCCCCGCGGCCAGCGCCGAGGGGAGGAGCGCCGCACCCGCAACGGCCTCCCGCAGGAAGCGGCGCCGGTCCGGTCCCGGGCTCACCGGAAGCCCCCGGTGGGCATCCCCGGAATCAGGCGGAGCGCGTTCTCGTAGTAGATCGCGCGCAGCACCTCGTCCGGCAGCCCCATGCCGTACAGCTTCCAGAAGGCGTGGTAGTCGCGGTAGTAGTCGAAGTACTCGTCCTCGGTCTCGAAGACCCGCCAGTAGTAGGGGTACTCCGCCGGCTGGAAGGCGTCCTTCCCGAAGAGGATGCGGTCGCGGTACTTCTCGAAGAAGGCGCGCGCGAAGCGCGGCTGGCGGCCCAGGTCGTAGAGCACCGCGCCCAGCTCCCCGTAGGTGTTGGGGTAGCGGTCGAAGAGCGCTCCCAGGCGGGCCAGGTCGTTCGCGTACCAGCTCATGTGCGCCAGCACCCACGTGGTGTCGGGGTGGCGGGCGATGAGCCGGTCGCGCTCCGCCATCAGGTCGTCGAAGGCGGGGTAGCGGGAGCGGTCGTTGAAGCGGCGGCTGGGGAAGATGGCCATCTCCAGCCAGCGCTCGTTGGTGTAGTCGAGCGGCTCGAAGAACTCCGCCGGATCGCCGGTGTGCAGGAAGACCGGCACGCCCAGGCGGGCCGCCGTCCGCCAGACCACGTCCAGCTCCGGGTCGTCCATCCGCAGGCGGGTGCCGTCCGCCTTGCGGGTGCTGAGGCCGAAGCCCTTGCCGATCTCGCCGATCCCCACGGCGCCCGCGGCCACGTCCGCCTCGAGCTGGGCCGCGATGCGGGCGCCCGCGCCGGGGCCGACATCGCGCAGGTCCAGGGTGGTGAAGAAGACGAAGCGGTCGGCGTAGCCCGCCGCGCGCACCGCCTCGATCTGCGCCCGCAGGCGCTCCCCGGACGAGCCCCGCGCCTGCACCATGACCTGCAGGTTGAGGGCGTCCATGGCCGCCACGACCTGCTCGATGGTCTCCCGGTCGTCCAGCGCGGGCGGGTGCCCGTGGAAGTCCACCGCCGGAAACTTCGCCCGCGGCACCGGGTGCTCCGGAACCACCAGGGTGGACTCGGGCCTGTACTCGGTGATGGAGGGCGGCGGG
>JAVVFC010000165.1:0-6485 GCA_032250975.1 Longimicrobiales bacterium
GGTGGTTCCCGCGCCCGGCGCGCTCTGGACGGTCACGTCGCCCCCCGCCCGGGTCAGGAAGCGATGCACCATGCTGAGGCCGAGCCCCGTGCCGCGGCCCGGTTCCTTGGTGGTGACGAAGGGTTCGAAAATCCGGTCGCGGATGCGGGCGTCAATCCCGCTGCCGGTGTCGGAGACCTCGACCACCCCCGCGGCGACGCGCCGTCCGTTCTCCCCCTCCAGGAAGCCGGGGCGGGTGCGCAGCGTGAGCCGTCCGCCCTCCGGCATCGCGTCCCGCGCGTTCCCCACCAGGTTCAGGATGGCCTGGTACAGACCGGCCTCGTCCAGGAGGACCGGCAGGGGTGCGTCGCCCTCGTGGCGCTGTACCACCTCCACCTGCGGGTCGAGCAGGCGGCGCGCGGTGCGCAGGGCGTCCTCGACCGCTCCGCGCAGATCCAGGGGCGCGACGTGCTCGGGCTGCGGCCGGGCCAGCCCCATGAGGCGGCGCACGATCTCGCCGCCGCGCCGGGCGGACCGGACCAGGTCGTCCAGGTGTTCCCGGCACGCCTCCGGGCGCTTCTCCAGGTCCAACTCGATCAGCTGGGCGTTCGCCTGGATGCCGGTGAGCAGATTGTTGAAGTCGTGGGCCAGCCCGCCGGCCAGTTGGCCGAGCAGTTCCATCTTCTGGGCCTGCTGCAGCTGTGCCTCCAGTAGCCGCTCCTGCGTGACGTCCTGCCCCAGCCCCACGTAGCGGTCGGGTTGGCCGGCGTCCGAGAGGAGGGGGAAGACGGTCGTGCGCTGGGGGTACTCGCTCCCGTCCTTGCGCCGGTTCACGGTCTCCCGCTGCCACACGCGGCCCGCGCCGATCTCGGCCCAAAGCTCCTGGTAGAAGGTGTCCGACTGCCGGCCGCTCTTCAGGATCCTGGGGGTCTGCCCGCGCACCTCGTCCAGGGTGTAGCCGGTGAGCCGCTCGAAGGCGGGGTTCACGTACTCGATGGTCCCGTCCAGGTGGGTGATGATCACCGAGGTGTTGGTCTGGTCGACCGTGCGGCTCAGGATCTGGCGCAGCCGCGCCTCCTCCTTGCGGGTGGTGACGTCACGGACCTGCGCGGAGAGGAAGCGGATCTCGCCCTCGTCCCAGCAGGAGAGCGTGACCTCGGCGGGGAAGTCGGCGCCCGAGGCGCGGCGGCCCTTCACCTCCAGGGTGACGGGTGCGGGCGGCGCTGCGGCGCGGAGGGCCCGCAGCCAGATGCGGAGGAGGATCCGCCGGGCGGGGTCGGCCGTCAGGCGCAGGGCGCTCCGGCCCAGGACGTGCGCCGGCGGGTACCCGAAGATCGCCTCGGCCGCGGGGTTCCACGCGGTGACGCACCCCCTTCCGTCCACCACCACCAGCCCGTCCCCGGAGGCACGGGCCACCGAGCGGAAGCGTCGTTCGCTGGCCTCGAGCGCGGCCCGGTCGTGGGCCGCCTGGCGCCGGTCCGCGGCCTGCGCCATCGCGGACACGGCCGCCGGGCCGAGCCGCAGCAGGCGGTCCTTGAGCACGTAGTTGCTCAGTCCCGCCTCCAGCAGGGTGATGGCCTGCTCCTCCGGCAGCGTGCCCGTGACCAGGATCACGGGCAGGAAGGGGTCCCGCTGGCGCACCAGGGCCAACGCCTCGGCGCCCGAAAAGCGGGGGAGCCGGAAGTCCGCCAGCACCAGGTCCGGTTCGAATTCCTGCAGCGCCGCGACGAAAGGCTCCCGCTCCTGTACGATCCGGGCGCTGACCTCGAGTCCGCTGGCCCGGAGCTGTCGCAGCATGAGGTCTGCGTCCGTGCGGGCGTCCTCGACGACGAGGACGCGGGTGGGCCGGGGCTCGTCGGGCGCCGGGTGTGCCGGACCACCGGATGGGTCGGGGTCGGGATCGGAGTCGGGATCGGAGTCGGGATCGGGCGCGGTCGGGACCGCGGCATGGTGATTCATGAAGACGGTACGATGCCTGTGAATTCGGGAGTGGTGAGGGAGGGCCATGTGGCTCCTTCATGTGCACGGGGTGTGCCACCCGCCTGGGCGGCCGTCGGATCGCGGGCCTGATCCGGTAACACATTCCCGAATGGCAAGTTGCAGGATCGGTGGTGCGCCCCGCAGCGCCTGAGACGGCGCCCCGGTGCGTGTCTCGTACCTGAGACGATCGTCCTGTGTGTCTCAGCGTCGGGGCACGGGATCGCTGAGCGCCGGTCCGGCGCGTCGCTCAGCCGTCGTCCGAGGCGGGGCGGAAGCGGTCGGGCTCCACCCCGTGGCGGGCGAGCAGCCGGTAGAAGGTGGCGCGGCCGATGCCGGCGTCGCGGGCGGCCCGGCTCACATCGCCGCGCGTGGCGCGCAGGGCCCGCTCCAGGAAGTCGGCCTCGAAGGACGCCATTACGGCGTTGCGGGCGGCGGCGAAGTCACCTGGAGGGACATCCGGCCCGTTGCCCCGCTCGTCGCCCGGGGCCTGCGCGTCCGGGGCGGGACCGCCGGTGGCTCCCGTGAGCGCCGCGGGCAGGTCGAGGCTGGTGACGAGGTCGTGCGAGCCGAGCGCCAGCGCGCGGCGGATCACGTTCTGCAGTTCGCGGACGTTGCCGGGCCAGGGGTACGCCTCCAGACGGGCCATCGCCTCGTGGCTCACCGCCGGTCCGGGCCCGGTGTCGCTGCGCCCGTACCGGCCCAGGAAGTGCTCCACCAGCAGCGGGACGTCGCCGGGGCGCTCCCGCAGGGGGGGCAGATCCACCCGTCCGACGTTGAGCCGGTGGTAGAGGTCCTCCCGCAGCCGCCCCTCCGCCACCAGGATCCCGGGGTCCACGTTCATGGCGGCGACCACGCGCACGTCGGCCTGGATCTCCCGCGTGCCCCCCACGCGCCGGAAGCGCCGCTCCTGCAGCGACCGGAGCAGCTTGGCCTGCAGGGAGAGGGTCAGTGCCTGGACCTCGTCCAGAAAGAACGTGCCGCCCGAGGCGTACTCGAGCAGCCCCATGGATTGACGGTCGGCCCCGGTGAAGGCCCCCTTCTCGTGTCCGTAGAGTTCGGACTCCAGCAGCGCCTCGGGAATGGCCCCGCAGTCCACCGGCACGAAGCGGCCGCGCCGACCGGAGAGGGCGTGCAGACGCCGAGCCACGAGTTCCTTGCCCGTACCCGTATCGCCGACCACCAGCACGTCCAGGTCCGACTTCGCGAGCCGGCGCACCAGGTCGAGCACCCCGACCATGGCCGGGCTGGCGCCCACCAGGTCGCCCTCTCCCGAGACCCCCAGGCGGCGCTCCAGCAGCCGGTTCTCGCGCCGTACGCGGCGGGCCTCGACCAGCCGGCGCGCGACCGTGCGCAGCTCCGCCTCGTGCACCGGTTTGGTCAGGTAGTCGTCCGCCCCCGCCTTGAGCGCCGCCAGCGCGGTGTCCACCGAGGGATACCCGGTGAGCACCAGCACCGGCAGGTCCGGATTGTGCGCGGCCGCCAGCCGCACCAGGTCCATGCCGTCCACCACCGGCATGCGGAGGTCGGTGACCAGCAGGTCGAAGGAATCCTGCCCGAGCCGGGCGACCGCCTCGGAGCTGCGGGCCAGCCCTTCCGTCCGGAACCCGGGCTCCTCGTCCAGCGCCGCCACGCAGCGCCGCAGTTCCAGGACGTCGTCGTCCACCACCAGGACGCGCACCTCAGCCGACATGCGCGCCCTCCGGGTCCGCCACTCCTGGATCTGCACCCGGCGGCTCCGCCGGGAAGCGAAGGCGGATCTCGGCGCCCTCGTCGGGCGCGCCCTCCATGGCGACTGTCCCCCCGTGCCGCTCCATGATCCGCTTGACGATGGCCAGCCCCACGCCGGTGCCCTCGAACTCCTCCGGGTAGTGCAGGCGCTCGAAGACCCGGAAGAGCTTTTCGGAGTAGGCGGGGTCGAAGCCGACCCCGTTATCCCGCACTCGCACCTCCACCCAGCGGCCCACCCGGCGGGTCCACACCCGGATGATCGCCCGCTCACGCGGGCGCGTGAACTTGACGGCGTTGGCCAGCACATTTCCCAGCACCTGGCGCAGCAGCGTGGCGTCCGCGACCACCGGCATGAGGTGGCCGGCCTCCATGTCGATCCGCCGCTCCGGGGCCAGCTCCCGCTCACGCTCCAGCAGGGCGTGTACCAGCGGCTCCAGGGGAACGGACGCCAGGGAGAGCTCCGCGCGCCCCACCCGCGAGAGGGCGAGCAGGTTGTCGATCAGCGAGGCCATGTGGCGGGCGCCGGCGCGCACCTCGTCCAGCAGGTCGCCCGCCGCCCTGGGAAGGTCGGGCTCCTGCGCGAGCAGGGCGGCGTACCCGTCGATGGCCCGCAGCGGAGCCTTCAGATCGTGAGAGACGGAGTAGGAGAACGACTCCAACTCGCGGTTGGCCTCCTCAAGCTGGCGGGTGCGCTCCCTGACCTTCTCCTCCAGCGCCTCGGCCAGCGCCCGGATATCGCGCTCGGCCCGCACCGGCTCGGTCAGGTCTCGGGTGATGGCCAGGATCTCGCGCACCGCGCCGTCGGGGTCGGTCAGGGGCAGATACTGGGTGCGCAGGAAGCGTTCGCCCGCCTCCGGGAAGTGCGCCGAGTCCTCCACCGGACTCGGCACTTCGCCGGCGCGGGCGACCTCGAGGGCCCGCCGCCGCCGGGCGTCGGCCGTGGGCGGGAACAGCTCCGCCACTGGGCGCCCCACCGCTTCCTCCGGGTTTACGCCCAGCAGGGTGCGGGCGGAGTCGTTGGCGAACTGCACGCGCAGCTCCGGGTCCAGGATCATGACCAGGTCGGGCAGGTGACGGAGGGCCTCCCGGAAGCGCTCCTCGCTCTCGCGCAGGCTGCGGGCCGCCTCCATCCGCTCGGTGATGTCCTCCGAGAGGATCACAATGCCGCCCACCTCGCCCCCTTCGCGGTGCCACGGACGCACCTCCCAGCGCACCCACTGCTCCCTTCCGTCCAAGCGCTCGAAGCGGTCCTCCTCGGCGCGGAGCACCTCGCCCGCCAGCGCGCGCCGGTGCACCGACTTCCACCCCTCGCCGATCTCCGGAAAGACCTCGTAGTGGGAGCGGCCGGTGACATCCCCCTGCAGGCCGTAGTCCGCGAGCCATCGGCGGCTGGCGGCCAGGTAGCGCACCTCCCGGTCGAACATGGCCAGCGCAGCCGGGGCGTGCTCGATGAAGAGGCGGAGCGTCGCCTCCCGCTCCCGCAGCGCCGCCTCCATCTCCATGCGTCCGGTGATATCGCGTGCGATCCCCTCGATCGCCACCGGCCGGCCGGTGGCGTCCTCCACCACCACGTTCCGCTGCTCGGTCCAGATCACCCGGCCGTCCTTGTGGATCCAGCGCAGCACCAGCGGGCTCCCCGGCTCCACCGCCCCGGCGGCGACCGCTTCCAGGAGGGGCCGGTCCTCCGGGTGCGCGAGGCGGAGGCCCAGCTCGGGGTCGCGATAGTGGTCCTCGGGAGTGTACCCGGTCATGGCGGTGGCGGCCGGGCTCACGTACTCGAAGCCCGGGTCGGGGTGCAGGCGGTAGCGGTAGATGAGGTCGGGGGCGTTCTCGGCCAGGCGCCGGAAGCGCCGCTCGCTCTCCTGCAGCGCGTCGATGGCGTGCTTCCATTCCGAGATGTCCAGGTGGGTGCCGGCGGCGCGCACCGGCCGGCCCTGGTCGTCCCGCTCCAGGATGCGCCCCCGATCCTGGATCCAGACCCAGCGCCCGGACCTGTGCCGAAGCCGGTGCACGGTGTCGAAGCTCTCGCTCCTCCCGGCCAGGTGCGCGTCGAGCGCGTCGAACACCGACTGGCGGTCGTCGGGGTGGACGCGCTCGCTCCACGTCTCGATCGAGGCGTCGAGCTCCTCCGGTCGGTATCCCAGCATCTCCGTCCAGCGCGCGTTGAATACCACCGTGCCCGTGCGCATGTCCCAGTCCCAGGTCCCGAGTTCGGCGCCCCGCAGCGCCAGCTCCATCCGCTGGCGACTTTCCTCCAGAAGGCGCAGCGCGGCGCGGTCCCTGGTTCGGTCGCGCACCACCACCACCGCACCCATCACGGCCCCATCCGGCCCCCGCACCGGCCGGACGCCGGAGGAGACCGGCCTCCGGACCCCGTCGCGCCCGACCAGGAGGGTGCCTGCCTCGCGGTCGTCTGCGGAGGACTCGGGCCCGGCTTCTTCCCCCGCCGGTGCGGCCCGTCCGTCGCCCCCCTCCCCGGCGTGCCCCTCCCCGGCGGGCCCTGACGCCACGCGTTCCATGGGGGCGGGGAGCGGCTCGCCCGAGTCCTCCCGCACCAGGCGAAGGACCTCCTCCACCGGCCGCCCGTCGGCCTCGTCCGCCGACCATCCGCTGAACGCCTCCGCCGCGGGATTCAGGAGCGTCACCCGCCCCCCGGCGTCGGTGGCCACCACGACCGCGCGGGCCGCGTACCGCTCGCCATCGGCGGTGCGCACCTCGTCCGGCGTCACGGAGGTCACGGCCATGCGCAACCGTATGGTTCCGGTGGGCAGCCGCGCGGCGAGCTGCTCCGGTAGCTG
>JAVVFC010000166.1:0-6458 GCA_032250975.1 Longimicrobiales bacterium
CCGGCGGGCGGCACCACGGGCCTGCTGCTGCTGGGGGGGCTGGTCTCGGTGGGGATCGTGCTGCGCGGAGTGGGACGTTCCCGCCGTGCGGCGCTCCTCTTCGGCGCGGGGGCGGCGCTGGGCCTCCTCTCGGGCTGGGTAGGAGCGTGAACCGCATGCCGCGCGGGCTCTGGGCGCGCCTGCTGCTGCGTAGCCTGCTGCTGCAGGCGGCCTGGAACTACCGCACCCTGCAGGGGGCGGGCGCCGCCTTCGTGCTCCTGCCCCTGCTGCGGCGCCTCTACCCCGAGCCGGCGGCGCTGCGTCTGGCGGTCGCGCGCCACGCCGGGCACTTCAATGCCCACCCCTATCTGGCATCGCTGGCGCTCGGCAGTCTGGCCCGGCTGGAGGCGGACGGTCGGGACGCCGAGACCATCCGTCGGTTCCGGGTCGCCCTCGGGGGCCCGCTGGGGGCGCTGGGGGACCGCCTGGTGTGGGCCGCCTGGCTGCCCCTCTGCGCCGTCCTGGCGGTGTGCCTGCTGCTGGCGGGCCTGGCCCCGGTGGCCGTGCTGGCCTCCTTTCTCGTGCTCTACAACGCGGGCCACGTCACGCTGCGGGCCTGGGGGCTGGCGGAGGGGTGGGCGGCCGGCATCGGGCTGGCGGCCCGTCTGCAGACCCTCGCCTTGAGCCGGCTGGCGACCCGCGTGGAGGGGTGGCTGGCGGGGGCGCTGGGGTTCCTGGTGGGGCTGGGGCTGGCGGCGCCCGCCCTGAGCGGGGAGCTCCCGCCGGTGTGGGGCGTGCTGGGCGCAGCCGCGCTGGCCGCGGGGATGGGAGCGGGTCCGCGTCTGTGGCGTCCCGCCGCCGTACTCACCGTGGGGGCCGTGGGCCTGGTCCTCCTCTCCGGTTTCTTTCTTTGAGGAATGGCATGCACGAGATCCAGGTCGAGATCGTGAACCGCGCCGGCCTCCATGCCCGGCCCGCCTCGGAGTTCGTGAAGCTGGCGGGGCGCTTCCGGAGCGAGGTGCGCCTGGAGAAGGACGGAATGGAGGTGAACGGAAAGAGCATCATGGGCGTGCTCATGCTGGCCGCCGAGCGGGGCGCCCGTCTGGTGATCCGCGCCGACGGGGATGACGCGGATCAGGCTCTGGAGGCGCTCGCCGGCCTGGTGCGGCGGGGCTTCGAGGAGGATTGAGCGTGTCTCGCCTCTTCGATGGTTCGCCCGCCTCCGAGGGCATCGGCGCCGGCCGGGTACGGCTGGTGGACTGGTCGGTGCCGACCGTGCCGCACACCCTGGTGGACGCGGATGGGGTCGAGTGCGAGGTGGAACGCTTCCACGTGGCCCGCGCTGAGGTCCAGTCCCGGCTGGAGGCGCTGCAGGCGCGGACCGCCGAGCGGCTCGGGCGGGTCGAGGCGCGCATCTTCGACCCGCAGATCCTCATGCTGGACGACGTCGAGGTGATCGACGGCACCGTGCGCTACATCCGGGAGTTGCGTCTCAGCGCGCCCCGGGCCTTCGAGTGGCGCATGCTGGAGTTGAAGGACCTGTGGCGCCGCAGCAACCACCCCATGGTGCTCGACCGGCTCAACGACCTCGAGGACATGCAGGTGCGCCTGCTGGATTGCCTGCTTGGGCGCCCCGATCCGTTCCGCGTGGATCCGGGAGAGGGGCCGCTGGTGCTGGTGGCGCACAACCTGACGCCTACGCTGGTCGTGCAGCTGGACCCGGCGCAGATCGCCGGGATCGCCACCGACCGGGGGACCCGCACCTCCCACTGGGCGATTCTGGCGCGCTCCCAGCGCATTCCGGCGGTGGTCGGGCTGGGCGACTTCTTCCGCCAGGTGGAGGAAGGCATGGAGGCGATCGTGGACGGCCGCATCGGGCGGGTGGTGCTGGAGCCGGACGCGACCGACCGCGAGGTGTTCCGGGTGCGCCGTGAGCGCCTGCGCGTGTGGGAGTCGGAGGTGGAGGCCATCGCCGAACTGGAGTCGGTGACCGCCGACGACCACCCGGTGGCGCTGCGCGCCAACCTGGACCTTCCGGTCGAGGCGGAGCAGGCGCTGCGCCACGGGGCGGAAGGGGTGGGCCTGCTGCGTACCGAGTTCCTGGTCGTGGGGCGCAGCGCCATGCCCGACGAGGAGGAGCAATTCGAGGGGTACCGCCGGGTGGCGGAGGTCTTCGAGGGGCAGCCCGTCTACATCCGGCTCTTCGACCTGGGCGGCGACAAGTTCCCCGTCTTCCTGCACATGCCGGCCGAGGAGAACCCCTTCCTGGGGTGGCGCGCGGTGCGCGTCCTCCTGGACCGCCCCGAACTCTTCCGCTCCCAGCTGCGGGCCGTGCTGCGCGCCACCGCGCACGGCGACGTGCGCATCATGGTGCCGCTGGTGAACGACGTGGAGGAGATCCGCCGCGTGCGGGCGCTGCTCGAAGCCGAGGAGGAGGAACTCCGCAAGGAGGGGATTCCCTACAACTCGGGCTACAAGGTGGGCGTCATGGTGGAGACGCCCGCCGCCGCCCTGGACGCGGTCGAGCTGGCGCGTCACTCCGACTTCTTCTCCATCGGCACCAACGACCTGGTGCAGTACACGCTGGCCGTGGACCGGACCAACGCCCGCCTGGCCAAGCTCTTCAATCCCTTCCACCCGGCGGTGGTGCGGCAGCTGCACCAGGTGAGCCGGGTCGCGCGGGCGGCCGGCATCGAGGTGAGCGTCTGCGGCGAGATGGCGGCCAACGCGCTGGGAGCCTTCCTGCTGCTGGGGCTGGACATCGGCACCCTCTCGGTGGCCTGGCCCGCCATCCCGGAACTCAAGAAGGTGCTGCGCGAGTGCCGGGCGGAGGACGCGCGCGTGGCCGCCCGGAAGGCGCTGGCGGCCCCCACCGCGCGCGACGTCACCGACTGCCTGGCCAAGGCGCTGGGCGAGACGGTGGACCTCTCCGCGCTGCGCGGGCGCTGGGACCTGAACCTGCCTGCCCGCTGAGGCCTGCGCCTGCCCGCGCGCTGAGGCCCGGACCGGCCCCCACGTCGCGCGGGTTGTCGCCTTCCGGACGCCCCTCTAGCTTCCGCGAGCCCCGGGCCCGCCGGGGCTCCCGATCCCGATGCGAGAACGTCTCATGAGCACCCACCTCTTCACCTCCGAATCCGTCACCGAGGGCCACCCGGACAAGGTCGCGGACCAGATCTCCGACGCCGTGCTGGACCACATCTTGGCCGAGGACCCGGCCGCGCGCGTGGCGTGCGAGACGCTGGTCACCACCGGCATGGCGCTGGTGGCGGGAGAGATCACCACGAACACCTACGTGGACATTCCCGAGGTGGTGCGGAAGACGCTGCGCCGGATCGGCTATACCAGCAGCGCCTACGGGATCGACGCCAACACCTGTGCCGTGCTCTCCTCCATCGACAAGCAGTCCTCCGACATCGCGCAGGGGGTGGACACGGGGGGCGCCGGCGACCAGGGCATGATGTTCGGCTACGCCTCGGACGAGACGGACGAGCTCATGCCCGCTCCCGTCCTCTTCGCCCACCGCATCACCAGCCGGCTGGCGGAGCTGCGCCGCAACGGTGAGATCGGCTGGCTGCGGCCCGACGGCAAGGCGCAGGTCACCCTCGAATACCACGAGGACCGTCCGGTGCGCGTGCACACGGTGGTGGTCAGCACCCAGCACCACCCCGAGGTGACCCACGAGCAGATCCGGCGGGAGGTGATCGAGCGCGTCATCACTCCGGTGCTGCCCGCCGACCTCTACGACCCGGGCAACTGCATCTTCCACATCAACCCCACCGGTCGCTTCGAGATCGGCGGCCCGCACGGCGACGCCGGCCTGACCGGGCGGAAGATCATCGTCGACACCTACGGCGGCATGGGACGGCACGGAGGGGGGGCGTTCTCGGGAAAGGACGCCACCAAGGTGGACCGCTCCGCCGCCTACGCCGCCCGCTGGGCCGCCCGCAACGTGGTGGCGGCGGGACTCGCCCGGCGGTGCGAGATTCAGTTGGCCTACGCCATCGGGGTGGTGGAGCCGGTATCGGTGCACGTCAACACCTTCGGTACCGGGGCACACCCGGACGCCGTCATCGGCAACGCCGTCTCGCAGGTCTTCGATTTCCGGCCCGCCGCCATCATCGAGCAGCTGCGCCTGCGGGACCCCATCTTCGTCCCCGCCGCCGCCTACGGACACTTCGGGCGCACCTCGCGCGAGGAGGAGCGTCTCGGGCGGATGGTGCGCCTCTTCCCCTGGGAACAGTCCAACCGGGTGGACGAGCTGCGTGCGGCGGTGGAGCGCTGACGGAACCTCGAGCGTCGAGCGGGGGACCCATACGCGGATGTCCCCGCGAACACGGACGTCCCCCCGATCGCGCATGTCACCCTTTACCGGAGTCGGGACCGTGCTGGTGCAGGTCAAGGTCGAGCGTCTCACCATGGATCAGGCCACCCGTACGCCGGTCGTGGTCCTCAGGGAGGATGCGGGCGAGCGTGCGCTGCCCATCTGGATCGGCGCCGGCGAGGCGAGCGCCATTCACCTGAAGCTGGCGGAGGTCTCGGTGGGCCGCCCGCTGACCCACGATCTGCTGGCCTCCACCATCGCCGGGCTGGGCGCGGTGCTCGAGCGGGTGGTGATCACGCGCGTGGAGCAGAGCACCTACTTCGGGCGCCTGGATCTGCGGGTGGAGGAGCGCGCGGTCACGCTGGACGCCCGCCCGTCGGACTGCATCGCGGTGGCGCTCCGCACCGGGGCTCCCATCTTCGCCTCGGACGACCTGCTCAACCTGGTGCGCATCGAGGTCCAGGAGGGCGAGGACGAGCCGCCCCGTCAGCCGTCCTCCTCCGAGGGGATGTCGGCCGCCGAGCTGCAGGAGTACCTCCGGAAGCTGGATCCGGAGGACTTCGGCCGCTTCCTGCCCTGAGGAGGACTTCCCCCTGGCTCCGCCCCATGCGCGGCCGCGCTCGAGGCGGGCGGCTCCGGCCGCCGCGCACCTGACGGGCCGCCCCCCGGCCGGCGCGCACCTGACCGTCGCGCTGCTGTCCGTCGCACTCCTGTCCGGCACCCTGGCGGCGACCCCGGGGGCGGGCTCCGCGCAGGAACTCGCCGACCCCGTGCTGCGGGGCCGGGTCACGGTGGGCGAGGCGCGCGGTCTGCCGGGCGCGACGGTGGTGCTGCACCGGGTGGATCCCCTGGACGCGGGCGAGGTGGACTCGCTGCGCGCCGACGACGAGGGGCGCTTCCGCTTCCGGCTCCCCACCGTACCCGATCCCGGCGGACGCGGCGAGGTGTACTTCGCGTCGGTTCGCCATCAGGGCGTCCTCTACTTCGGCCCCCCGGTCGCGACCGCGGCCGAACTGGATTCCCTCTACCGCATCCTGGTGCACGACACCGCCGTGGTGGCGCGCTCCGGGGCGCCGCTGGTGCCCACCGTGCGCTACCTGCTGGTGGAGGAGGCGGCGAACGGGTGGCAGGTGACCGACCTGTTCCAACTGGTGGTCGAGGGCGAGCGCACGCTGGTGGCGGCGGATTCGGGCGTCACCTGGCGCTACCCGCTCCCCCCGGGGCACCGCAACCTGCAGGTGGGTGGCGGCGATGTGCCGGCGGGCGCGGCCCGCGTCGAGGACGGCGACCTGCTGGTATCCGCGCCGCTCCCCCCGGGCCCGCGTCAGCTCATCGTGCGCTACCAGCTGGACTCGCTGGCCTTCGACATCCCGCTCCCGGGCGGTGTCGAGGAGATGGACGTGCTGGTGCGTGAGCCCGCCCCGCCGGTCGAGGTGGAAGGGCTGACCGCCACCGAGTCGGTGGAGCTGGAGCCGGGGGCGCGCTACCGGCGCTACGCCGGCGTGGGGGTGCCGGACGCGGTGCTCCGGCTGCGGGCGCTCCCCGCCGAGCGCCCCTTCCCGGTGGCGTGGGTGGCCGTGGCGCTGGGGCTGCTGCTGGCGGTGGTGGGCGGGGTGGTGATCCAGCGGACCCCGGCTCGCGGCGCTCCCGCCGCCCGTACGGCGTCCGCACCCTCCCCCGAGGGGGGTTCGCGCGAGGAGCTGGTGCGCCAGATCGCCCTCCTGGACGAAGCGCTGGAAGGCCTTCCTCCGGGCGGCGAGCGGGAGCGCCTGCGTCACCGCCGCCGGGCGCTGGTGAACCTCCTGCGCGCGCGCGCATGAGCCCGCGGCTGCCGGCGGGCGCGCCCTCATGAGCGTGGTGAGCACGACGGGTGTGCTGCTGCGCGCCCACCCCTTCAGCGAGAGCAGCCGCGTGCTGCGCTTCTTCACCGAGGACCACGGGCTGGTGGGCGTCATGGCCCGCGGCATCCGGCGGAGGGGGCAGGGCGGGGGGGTGGACCTCTTCGCCGAGGTGGCGCTCACGCTGCACCTTCGCCCCGGCCGGGAGCTGCAGACGCTGGGCGAGGTGAGCGCGCTGCGCCCCCGGCGCGGGCTGGGCGCGCACCCGCTGCGGCTGGCCGGTGCCGGGGTGCTGGGAGAGATCGTTCTGCGCCATCACG
>JAVVFC010000167.1:0-6452 GCA_032250975.1 Longimicrobiales bacterium
TCGAACTTGGACTCCAAGTTCGACAACCTCTACGGCTGCCGGCACTCGGTGGTGGACGGACTGAACCGCGCCACCGACGTCATGATCGCCGGGAAGATGGCGGTGGTCCTGGGGTACGGCGACGTGGGCAAGGGGTGCGCCCAGGCCCTGCGCGGACAGGGCGCCCGGGTGGTGGTGGCGGAGATCGACCCCATCTGCGCCCTGCAGGCCGCCATGGAGGGGTTCCAGGTCCTGACGCTGGATGAGGTGCTCGAGCGGGCGGACATCTTCATCACCGCCACCGGGAACAAGGACATCATCACCGTCGAGCACATGGCCCGCATGAAGGACAAGGCCATCGTGGCCAACATCGGCCACTTCGACAACGAGATCGACATGGCGGGGCTGTACCGGCGTCCCGGCGTGGAGCGGGTCAACATCAAGCCCCAGTACGACGAGTTCGTCTTTCCTGACGGCCACTCGGTGCTGATCCTGGCGGAGGGCCGCCTCATGAACCTGGGGTGCGCCACCGGGCATCCGAGCTTCGTCATGAGCGCCTCCTTCACCAACCAGGTCATCGCCCAGGTGGAGCTGGCCCGCAACAACGAGCAGTACCAGAAGAAGGTGTACGTTCTGCCCAAGCGGCTGGACGAGAAGGTGGCCCGCCTGCACCTGGCCCACCTGGGCGCCAAGCTCACGGAGCTCACCGACGCCCAGGCAAAGTACATCGGGGTGCCCAAGGAGGGGCCGTACAAGCCGGATACCTACCGGTACTAGGGTTCAGGCACCCGGCGACGTAACGGGGTCGCGGGCCGTGAGGCCTGCGGCCCCGTGGGCGGCGACAGCGCCCGCGGGGGCCTACCGGCGGAGAACCCCGTACCCGGCGGCCTCCAGCGCGGCGACCAGGCTGTCGTCGCCGACCAGGTGCCCGATTCCCACCGCGACGAAGTACACGCCCGTCTCCGTCTCGAGGATCTCCTCGAGGCGCGCCTGCCACGCGGCGTTCCGCTCCAGCAGCATGACCGTGCGCACGGTCTCGTCCACCCACTCCCCCTCGCCGTGGAAGGCGTCGGCCAGGCGGTTCACGTCGCCCGCTGCCCACAGTGACAGGATCTCCCGGGCCTGGCCGGGATCGGTTTCGATGATGTCGAGCGTCTGCCGGAACATGCGCAGCTGGCTGGCCTCCGGCAGTCCACCGATCGCCGTCAGCAGCGTCGTGGGCTCCTCGAGATAGGTGATGGGCTTGCCGGCCTCCGCCGCCGCCTCGACGATCAGCGCCGCAGGGGTCCGCGGATCCGTCAGTCCGGCCCGCCGCAGGGCGACGGCCTGAAGCTGGTTCGCCGCCAGCCACGGCTTGAGGGGGTCGAGCGCCTGGAGAGGAACGCCCAGGGAGGCGGCCACCGCCCCGGCCCGCGCCCGCACGTCGGCGCTCAGGACATCCGCCAGGGTGCGCCCGTCCCGGAAGACGCCGACCTCCTGCGCCACCCGCTGCATGGCGCTCGCAGCCTCGGCGCTGGACCGGTCGGCCTCCAGGATGACGGCGTCCGCCCGGGAGACCGCGGAATCGAAGGCGGCGTTCCGCCATCCGGTGTCGGCGTCCATCAGGTTCGGCAGACCGAAGAGAAAGAGGGTGGTGTCCTCGTCGCCCACCTGCCACAGGGCCGGGCCGGCAGCGGGCTGGACGGCGCCGGTCTGCGGAACACAGGCGATCAGCGCCACCCAGAACGGGAGGATCGTCGGGATCGGGATCGGGGTCAGGGTCCGTCGAGATCGCACAGGCATCCAGGTCTCCAGGGTGTGGTTGGTCAGGCGTCATCCGTCAGGCTGAACACGTCCTCCACGGGCACGCCGAAGTATCGGGCGATCTTCAACGCGATGACCGTGGAGGGGGTGAAGCGGCCGACTTCGATGGTACTGATCGTCTTGCGCGAGACATCGATGGCCTCGGCCAGATCGGATTGGCTCATGTGCCGTTCCGCCCGCAGCACACGAATCCGGTTGGTCAGTGGGGCACCCATGCGTCCTCTCCCACCCCTCAGCCGAGTCGGCCGAAGCGGTTGACGAAGAAGTACGAGAGCGAAAGAACGGTGAGTGCGAGCGTGATGATCAGATCGACGGCCGTCCCGGCGGTGAGATGCGCCAGCACCGTACGCTCCAGCAGACTCAGGACGACCAGCACGACCAGCAGGACCGAGAACGCGGTCGAGGATGCCTGCCGGAATACCGCCTGGAGGTAGCTCCCCCCGGCGGAGTCGTTCCCCTCCGGCCGGCCTCCCCGGCGCTTGAGACGGACCAGCATGGGCGCATAGACCGCGAGGATCAGGACGGCGCCGGCGATCTGCGCCAACCCGAGGACGTGCGCGGTTCCCTCCGGGACGAACACCTCGAGCACGTTGACCGAGTAGACGAGGGCGGCGACTCCGACCGCCGCCGCGGTCAGCGTCGCCAGGACGTCACGGGCCTCGGCCGGGCTGCGGGGATTCAGTATGGACACGGTGCGGCTCCGGTGGACGATTTGTTTTGATACCTACAATACTCAATATGATACCTATGGGTGTCACGATGCGCAAGACGCACTACTGGAAGCGAACGCACTCCGGATCAGGGCTCGCGCGGTGCGCTCAGCCCCCGGACCGCGGCCCGATCACGCCCCCAGCACCGCCCGGATCCGGTCGAGATAGTCCTCTGTCCGGAAGGGTTTCCAGAGCACGATCTCCTTGTGATCGCGCAGGATCGGGACGAGCTCGGGTACGGTCGCGTCCCCCGTCACGAAGAGGAAGCGGCCGGCCAGCTGGGGATGGTGCTCCCGCACCTCCTCGAAGAGGACAACCCCGCTCTCGCCGGGCATCTTCACGTCGGAAACGACGAGGTCGATGCTCCCCCGCTCGAGCGCCCGGCGGGCCTCTTCCACACCCGTTGCGGACACCACCCGCATGCCGTGCCGCTCCAGAATTCGACGGTGGAGGAGCAGAAGATGGGGCTCGTCCTCGACGACCAGGACCGTGAGCGGGTCGGCGGTCGCCGTCGCGGCGGCGGCCGTGGTCGTACCGGCGGCATCCACGCCGGGGGCGCCCGGCGGAGGTGGATCGTCCACCGGTAGGAAATCGTCCACCGCCTCCTCCTCGGCGAGGGGGACGCGGACCACGAATCGCGCGCCGCCGCCGTCGGCATCGACTGCGCGAACGCTCCCCCCGAAGGAGGTCACGAACTGGTGCACCAGGGACAGGCCCAGCCCGGTCCCCTCCCCCACCGCCTTGGTGGTGAAGAAGGGCTCGAAGATCCGGTCGGGGTCGGGGAGTCCCGGGCCGGTGTCGGTGAAGTCGAGTTCGACGACCCTGTCGGTCGCCGACACGTCTCCGGAGATCGTAAGTGTCCCCCCGCCCAGGCCGCACATGGCATCGTATGCGTTGTTGATCAGGTTCAGGAAGATCCCCTGCAGGAGGTGCGGATCGGCGCGCACCGACACATGGGGCACCCCGTCGGTCCAGAGTTCGAGCCCTGCCTGTCGGAAGGCGTAGCTCCGAAGCCCCACCACGACCTCGAGCGCCTCCCGCACGGGAACGCTCCCGACCGCACCCTCGGGGCGGCGAGCGACCTGGAGTAGGCTGCGGACCAGGGTGCGGGCCCGGGTCGCCTCGCTGCGGATCGGGTCGAGCAGATCCTGGACCTCCGCCGGTCCCGGAGGAGGGTCGGTGGCGACCCGTTCGAAGAGCAGGTCCGCGTACCCCAGCACCGAGGTGAGGGGGTTGTTGATCTCGTGCGCGAACCCCGCCGACATCCGCCCCACCGCACCCAGCTTCTCCGACTCGACAAGCTCGGCCTGCGCCTCCTTCACCTCCGCCAGCGCCCGGGTGAGCTGGTCGGTGCGCTGCTCGAGCGCAACCGCCATCCGGTTGAAGCGCCGCGCGAGCGTCCGGAACTCATCGTCCCCGCCCGTGGGGAGACGAGCCTCAAGATTTCCCGCCGCGATCTGCTCCGTGACCTGCGCCAGCGCGTGCAGGGGACGGGCCACCCGCCGGTTGAGCTCCCAGGCCGCCGCCAACGAGAGGCCCAGCAGCCCCACCGCGAGGAGCATGACGCCCCAACGGAGCTGTTCCAGCAGCGCCTCCTGTGTCCGCTGCAGCTGGTCGAGCGCATCCAGCCGGAGAACGAAGAAGCCCTCGAGCCCCTCCAGGAATTCGTCGGCGAGCACCGCCATCGAGGCGAGCGCCCGGTCCGCCTCGCCCCCACCCCCGCCCCCGAACAGCGCGGCCGCCTGCACCGCCTGGACCTCGAAGCGCTGATGCGCCTCCCGCAGCCCGGCCAACCGGACCCGCTCGTCCGGCGTGAGTTCGCCGAAGAGGTATCGCCGGAGTTCGTCGTGCACGACCAGGCCGGTGGCGAGGAACTCCTCGCGATCCCGCTCGGTGGCCGAGGTGGGGAAGGCGGCCGCCACGGCGAACTGCCGGATCACGGCACGGGTCACCCGGTCCGAGATCCGCTCGTCCTCGACGAAGTCCGCCGTCGCCTCCACGGACCGCGCGTGCGCGGAGGTGCTCACCCGGACGAGGACCGCGACCCCGACCAGACCGACCCCCGCGAGCCCCGCCAGGGTGAGGCGGATGCGCCTGCGCAGAGAGGAAGCGCGCCCCCTCATCCACCCTCATCAAACCGGCGGAGCACGAACCGCGACCCCCGCACGTCCCCCGCCGGGTCGAAGGCCACCTGACCCGACAGGCCTTCGAAGGCGGCGCGCCTGGAACCCAGGGACTCGAGCCACGCCCGAATCTCCGCACTGGTGCGGGATCCGTCCCGGATCGCCTCAAGCACCATCCTCACCGCATCCCGGACGAGCACCTCCCCCCCCGAACCCCGCGTCCCGACGCGGGCCTCGAACCGAGTCAGAAAGGCGGCGACATCGGGATCGGCTGGATCGACGAAGTCGGAATAGGCCACCCCCCGCCAGAACGAGGGCTCGTGGCTGAGTGTCAGCGCGCGAGCCACCGCATCCCCCGCGATGATCGGGAGGGCGGGCCATTGCTCCCGGATCGACGGCAGGAAACGCGCCAACACCTCGGGACGCGCCAGCCAGAGGATCACGTCGGGGGAGGCGGCCTCGAGCGCGGCAATCCCCCGGCGAACGTCCTGGTCCTTCACGTCCCCCTCGAGGTGGGGCAGATCGACCACGAGCGGAAACCGGCCACCCGGGAGCGTCGCCCTTACCGCGTTGCGGATCCCCCGGCCATAGTCGTCGTTCACGTAGAAGAGGGCGATGCGCGCGCCGTCCGGAAAGGCTTCGGCCACGCGCTCCACCAGGAACAGGCCCTGGCGCGCATCCGAGGGGACCATCCGGAACGACCACGGACCCGCCTCGGAGTAGGCCGGGGCGGTACTCGTGGGCGCGATCTGGACGACCTCCGACTGGTTGTAGATCTGCGCCGTCGCGAGGCTCGATGCACTGTTGGCGTGACCTACGACGGCAACCAGATCCGGGTGGGAGACGACCTCTCCCGCGATCGCCAGCGCCGGTGCGGCCCGGTTCGAGACCTCCACCAGGAACAGCGTGTCGAAGGGGGGAAGGGTCCCGGCTTCCTCAGCCTCCTGGACCGCGAGGCGCGCCGCATCCAGGTAGGCCGTCCCGCCCGCGACCGCGATCAGGGGCGGCCCGGACCCCTCCGCGCATCCCCCGGTGAGGAGGTGTGCCGCCGCGAGGAGGCACGACCGTAGCGTCGCGGAAGGGAGGGCCATCGGGGATCACTTCGACTCTCGGGGATCGATGAAGCCAGGGTAGGCCCGGCGGGAGCCGTCGGCCAGTCGGCCCGGCCCGCCGGCCCAGGCACCCACCGCAAATCTACTGCCGGACCACCGCGAAGTTCACCTGGGAGTTGGAATAGTTCGCGTAGGTGACGGTCACCGTCCAGGCCCCGGCGACCCCCGACGGCGAGGTGACGGGCTCACCGCTGGTGGCGAAGGGGCCCGTGTACACCTGGGTTCCCGCTCCGTCCCGGATCGTGAGGGTGGCCGTGCCGGTGGCCCCCGCGTCCGAAGCGTGCGTCACCTTGGCCAGCGTTCCGGTGTTCTGCCAGGTGTAGTCCCAGGTGCCGGTGACCCGACTCAGGCTGGTGACCTGGTAGGAGAACGCATCCTGCAGATTCGTGATCTGCGGCTCGATCCCCGGGGGTGACTGGGTGGGGCTGTCCCCGCATGCCAGGCCGAAGAGGAGCAGAGAGGCGGCGAGCAGTCGGAGTGGGACGGGGGTGATGGGGTTGGCGGGGCGCATTGTGTCAAGCCGGTCGGGGGGGAGGGATCCTGCAGCCCGGTGAGTCTGAGCAAGGGCCGGGCCACACACTCCGCCCGGCCCTTGGCGCACCGCCAACTCGTTTGCAGGCAAGCCGTTGCGTTCTACGGGCTCCGGTGCGCGCCAGGATGGGATCGCACACCGGATGCACCGTCGATGGGCAGGGCGGGAACGGATCTGCAGTATGCCCGTGCAG
>JAVVFC010000168.1:0-6425 GCA_032250975.1 Longimicrobiales bacterium
CTCAATCGCTCTCCGGCCCTGTGATCAGGTCAATGCCGTCCCGGCCCGCGGGGTGGAAGACGGCGTACTCGATCCGGCGCTTCTTCATGCGGGTGATGCGGAAGTGGCCGCCCTCGACCGGGACGGCGTCGCCCACGCGCCCCACGCGGCCGAGCGCCCCGAAGAGGAGGCCGCCCAGGGTGTCGTGCCGGTCCTCGGGCAGATCCAGCCCCAGGCGGGTGTTCACGTCACGGAGCGCCACGCCGCACCAGACGCGGGTCACGCCCCCCTCCAGGGGGAAGAAGTCCTCGGGCTCGTCCGCCTCGTGCTCGTCCTGGATCTCGCCCACGATCTCCTCGATCAGGTCCTCGAGCGTCACCAGCCCCGCCGTACCGCCGAACTCGTCCACCACGATCGCCATCTTGGCGCGCTGGCGGCGCAGTTCGGGAATCAGGTCCTCGACCGCCTTGGAGGCGGGCGCAAACTGTGCCGTGCGGACCAGGTCGCGGATGTGGGTGGCGCCGTCGCGGTCGGCGCGCCAGAGGTCCCGTGCCAGCAGGATGCCCACCACGCGGTCGAGCGATCCGTCGTAGACCGGCATGCGCAGGTGCCCGGTGTCCAGCATGATGTCCTTGGCCTCCGGCACGGTGGCCTCCGCCGGCACTCCCACCACGTCCGTGCGCGGCGTCATCACCTCGCCCAGCGTGATCTCGTCCAGGCGGATGACGTTGCTCACCACCCGCCACTCCTCCTCGTCCAGCGTCCCCTCGCGCCGCCCGATCTCGGCCAGCACCTCGAGCTCGGCGCGGCTCACGGTGGCCCCGCGTTCCCCCCGCGGCTGGATCAGCCGGTTGAACCACGAGAGCGGCACCAGGATGGGCTTCATGACCACGATCATGCCGCGCAGCACGTAGGCCGCCGGGCGCGCCAGCCCCTGCCAGTAGGTGGCGCCCAGCGTCTTGGGCAGGATTTCCGAGAAGACCAGGATCACCAGCGTCAGCACCGCCGAGAAGGCCGCGATCCACCGGTCTCCGAACACCTCGAGCGCGATGGCCCCGCCCATGGCGGCGCCCACCGTGTGGGCGATGGTGTTGAGCGTCAGGATGGCCGCGATGGGCTCGTTGATGCGCTCCTGCATGCGCGCCAGCAGGGCCCCGGCGCGGTCCCCCCGCTCCCGCAGCACCCCCACGTAGGCGGGGGTGATGGAGAGCAGCACCGCTTCCAGGATGGAGCAGAGGAAGGAGATGGAGAGTGAGACCCCGAGGACCCAAACCAGTTTGGTCATGGGGGGCAATCTCGGGGGTGGCGGGCGGGACTACAAGGCACCGGAGATGGCGGACGCGCCGCAACCGGAGGGGAAGGCGCCGTTACCGGATCGGCGTACGACCTATACCGGACGCTGCATCCGGCCCGATCCTCTCTGTGACGCCCGCCCCCGACCTTTCCCCTCACTCACGGGAGACTCCCTCCCCCATGCACACCACAGAGAGGTACCCATGCGTCGAGATGCATTTCTTCCCCTCCTGGCTGCCGCCCTTGTGGCCGCCGCCTGCGAGGACTCCGAACCCACCTCCGTGGACGCTCCCCCTGCGGCCCTCGCCCGCGCCGAGTCCGGCAGCGGCTCCTTCCGGTTCGACCCCATCACCCCCTACACCGGGGACATGGCCTGCCTGGATCCGTCGGTACCCCAGGAGGCGCCGCTGCAGCTTCCGGCGGGCTTCGCCCAGGAAATCATCGGCCGCCAGTCGGACCTCGGGACCACGAACCCCGAGGTGAACTTCGACATGCTGACCCTGAACGAGACGGGTCCCGAGGCGGGCCGCTATCTCTACCGCACGCATGAGGTCCGGCCCTGGGCGGCGCTCAGCCGGATCGACCTCTGGACCGGCGAGAACCAGATGCTGGTGGAGCGCGAGGACTGGGAGTCGTTCGACGGACTGGTCTGGACTCCCTGGCGCACGATCCTCATGGCCGAGGAGCGGATCGTGCAGACGTACCGCGACCCGGAGCTGCCGGACGTCGAGCGCGGTCTCGTCTACGAGTACGACCCCGCGACCGGCGAGGTCACGCCCCGACCGGCCGTGGGCGCCCGCTCGCACGAGGGACTCCGCTTCGACGCGCAGGGCAACCTCTACGGGATCTCGGAGTCCCGCGGCCTGAAGAACGCCGGGCAGCCCGGCCAGTCGGGCGCCATCTTCAAGTTCGTGCCCGACCGCCGCGGCGACCTCTCCTCCGGACAGCTCTATGCGCTGCGCGTGCGGGGCGGCGCCCGCACCGGCATGGCCGACTGGGTCCCGCTCGACCTCGACCCGGTCACCTATGACTCCGACGCCGCCGCGCAGGCCGTGGGCGCCACCGCCTGGGACCGCCCCGAGGACCTGGAGATTGGTACCAGCACGGGCAACAGCCGGGGCGGCAACGGCATCATGTACGTCGCCGTCACCGAGAGCTCCGAACTGGCCCAGGACAACGGGCTGGTGCTGCGCATCGAGCTGCTCGGGGACGAGGCGTACGTGAGCAACTACGTGGAGCCGGGCGTGAACGTGGCCGTCGAGATGAACGGCGACGCCGGCACCGGCTTCGACGACCCCGACAACCTCGCGCTCGCCCCCAACGGCGACCTGTACATCACCGAGGACGACGCCCCGAGCGACATCTGGGTGGCGCGCGGCAACGGCACGGTCGCCACGTCGGTGGAGCTCTTCGCCCGCCTGCGGGACTGCGGCGCCGAGAGCACCGGCGTCTACTTCTCGCGCAACGGGCGCACGCTCTGGGTCAACTCGCAGCACGCGCAGCTGAACGACGGCGACGACCTCACGCTCGCCATCACGGTGGCCGGGTCCGGGCCGCGGTAGCCGCCCGCCCGAACCTGCCCGCCCGACCCGCCCGCCCGCGTCCCCAACGAAGAGGGGGGAGGCCCATCCGGGCCTCCCCCCTGACCGCGCCCGGCTCCCTGCGTCCGGCTCCCTGCGTCCGGCTCCCTGCGGCCGCCGGACCCGTCCCCGTCCCGTCCCCTACGAGATCGGCCGCGTCCTGGGCTGGATCTTGATGCTCCAGATCCCGGAGTTGAAGTCGCTGAAGAAGAGGTTGCCCTTGTGCGGCTGGGGACCCCACGCCATGGGGGCGTTGGCCACGTAGCCGTTGGGGTCGAACGCCTTGTAGACGGCGATCTCGCGGCCCTGGGTGGCCAGATTGCCCATCAGCTCGCCCGAGACGTCCACCACCCGCACGCCGCCCTCGTAGTAGGCCACGTACAGCACGTCGTCCTCCACCCACAGGTTGTGGGTCCCGAATTCGCTGGCCTCGTAGCGCGCCACGTCCACCGGGTTCTCGGGGTCGGTGAAGTCGATGATGTGGATGTAGCCCCGGGTCACCGACGGCGTGCCCCCCTGCTCGGGGATGCGCGAGAGCCCGGCGCCGCTCCACGCGGCCCCCTGGCGGTTCATGATCTCGTCGCCCAGGAAGATGTAGACCTTGCCCGTGGACTCCTGCACGTAGGGGAAGGCCGCGTGCGTGGCCCCCACCGGGTAGGGGACGTTGGTCACGAAGACCGGGTTCTCGATCGAGCCGCCCCACTTGCCGTTGCCCACGTCCACCACCACCACGCCCGTGCCCCACTCGCTGGAGTAGGCGATGCCGTCGTGCACCCACACGTCGTGGATGCGCGAGTCGGGGTGGTTGTACTCGGAGACGTAGGTGGGGTTGTAGATGTCGCGCACGTCCAGGATCACGTACTTGTCGCCGCCCGAGAGCGCGAACAGGTAGTCGTCCTGCGCGAACATGTTGTGCACGCCCCCGGTGAGCCCCTCGTCGAAGGTGCTCGCGATCACCGGGTTGGTGGGCTCGGCCAGGTCGATGATCACCACGCCGTTCCGGCGGTTCGACGCCCCCTCGCGCGAGAGCGCCGCGTAGCGCCCGTCGGGCGAGACCTTCACGTCGTTCACCGTGCGGGCGTCCACCTGCACCTGCCCCACGCGCCGCACGGCCGCCGGGTCGGTCACGTCCCAGAAGTAGGCCAGGCCGTCGCCGCCCCAGGTGCCGGTCACGGCGTAGTCGCGCCCGTCCACCCCCTCGAAGACCCACAGGTCCGAGGTGTGCACGTCGTCCACCGAGCCCTGTCCGAGCACCTCCACCTCGCGCACCGCCTCGCGCGGGCGCACGTCCACCGTGGCGCGCGCCACCAGCCCGCCCGCGCTGGCCAGCACCGTGTGCTGCCCGGGCACCTCGGCCACGAACTTGCCGTCCCGCACCAGCCCGCCCGCGCCCGGCGCGTGGATGGTGTCGTCCGGCACGAAGGTGGTCGTCCACAGGATCGGCAGATCGTCCACCCGCCCCGCGGACCCGGTCGCCACCGCATCGAACGTCACCACGTCGCCCTGGCGCGCCTGCGTCAGGTTGCCGCGGATCTCGAGCGCGGTGGCGGGGAAGGGGGCCACCTGGTAGTCCAGGCCGCCGCCGGCGTCCTCGAACTCCGCCCGGATCGTCACCCGCCCGGCCCGGTGCGCGCTCACGTTCCCCCAGGCGTCCACGGTGGCCACCGCCGGGTCCGAGGACGACCAGCGGAAGGCCGCCTCCGGCCGCTCGCTCCCGTCCGCGTGGAAGGCCGCCGCCCGGTGGCGGATGCTCGTCCCGGCGTAGAGGGTGTGGTCCGTGACCGCCTCCACGTCCACGCGCTCCACCCGCGGCCACGTCACCTCCACCGCAACCCGGAGCTGCGGCGGCGGGCCCGCGTAGTCCGCCGGCACCACCAGCGTGGCGATCAGCACCTGGCTCCCCCCGGCCTGCCCGCGCACCACCCCGTCCGCCCACGCCACGCCCCGTCCCGCCACGCGCAGCTGCACGCCGGGGACCACATTGCCGTCGGCGTCCACCGCCTCCACCCGGAGGGGCGCCGTGCCGCCCAGCTCCACCGTCGGGTTCCCGGGCACCGCCCGAAGGCTCACCACCCGGCTCACGTCCTGCGCCGCCGCCGGCAGCGCGGCGAGCGCCGCCCACGCCAGGCCCAGCGCCCAGACCGATACGCTTCTCTTCACTGCGGTACTCCTGTGGGAGGGGTTTCCACGCCGCCCCGGTGTGGCGCACCGGGGCGCGAAGGGGGTACAGTATACCCACCCAACGGCCGAAACGGCCAGAATGATCCCCTCCCACGGCCCCGCCCGCCTCCATGACGTCTCCCGTCGCCCGCCTCCGCGCTCCGGCCCCCTCCGTTCTGCTCCTGTTCGTGCTGGCCGGCTGCGGCGCCGGAACGCCCCCCGCCGGCACCCCTGCGGCGCCCGCGCCCGAGCGGGGGGGGCGCGCAGACCGCCCCAACGCCACCTACACCGTCTACGTGGGCGCCGAGTCCGCCGACCTCATCCACCGCATCACCTGGGGCCCCGAGGGCGCCCGCGTGGAGAAGACCATCCCGGTGGGGGAGATGGCGGTCGAGAACGAGGGGCCGCACGGCTTCAACATGAGCCGGGACGGCAGGTACCTGTACTGGACCACGGGCCACGGCGTCCCCGACGGCAAGCTCTGGAAGTACGAGGCCGGCCCCGACACGCTCGTGGGCGCGCCCACCCTGCTCGGCTGGTTCCCGGCCACCGTGGACCTCACGCCGGACGGGCTCTACGCCTTCGTGGCCAACTTCAACCTGCACGGTGAGCACGTGCCCAGCACCGTCTCGGTGGTCTACACCCCCGACATGATCGAGGTGGGCCAGATCGAGACGTGCGTCATGCCGCACGGGCTCCGCACCGCGCCCGACGGCACCCGCATCTTCACCAACTGCATGATGAACGACCTGCTGGTGGAGGTCGACACCCGCACGTTCCAGGTCGCGCGCTACTTCTCGCTGGCGCCGGGCGCCGAGGGCCCCTGGGCGCCGGGTGGGGCGGGGGCGGGGCACGACGCCGCGGGGCACGACGCCATGGGCCACGACGCCCGGGACGCCGCCATGGCGAGCGCCATGGGGAGCGCCATGGGCGGCTTCCCCATGTCGAACGCCTGCTCGCCCACCTGGGCCGAGCCCAGCGTGGACGGCAGCCGCGTGTACGTGGCGTGCAACCGCGCGGACCACATCCTGGAGATCGACGTCGCCACCTGGACGCTCCGGCGCAAGATCCCTGCCGGGCGCGCCCCCTACAACCTGGACGTCACCCCGGACGGGCGGCTGCTGGTGGCCACCCTCAAGGGGGGCGCCGCCGTGGAGTTCTTCGACCTGGAGAGCGGCCGGAGCCTGGCGGTCACGCCCTCCTCCACCACCGTCACGCACGGCGTGGTGGTCTCGCCCGACTCGCGCTACGCCTTCGTGAGCGTCGAGGGGGTGGGCGCCGAGCCCGGCAAGGTGGACATCTACGACCTGGCCACCTTCGAGCGGGTGGCCGACGTGCCGGTCGGCCAGCAGGCGGGCGGCATCGCCTTCTGGCGGATTGAGGGGTAGGGGGCGGGGGTGGGTTGGTGGCGGC
>JAVVFC010000169.1:0-6424 GCA_032250975.1 Longimicrobiales bacterium
TTGTGTGGGTTCGCGAGGGGGGAATCAAGAATGGTCGTGCGTCGATCGACAGCGGCACGACGCGCCGTCGACGGGCCCCTGACACGCCCCTCGTACTCTACCGGAACCACGGCGCCGCCGCCCCACCCACCCGGTCGCGCCCCGTCAATCTCTCTGGACTGAAGGAGGCACCATGAACCGCGGAATGAAGCTGATCGGCCTGACGGTCGGGGCCCTGGGGGTCGGGCTCTGGACCGTCGGATGTGACAACGACCCGCTGTCGCCCGACGTCGCCCCCACTGCCGAGGCGTCGCTGGTGGCACCGGGAATCGCGCTCACCAATGCTCAACGGACCGCGCTGGGCGGCGGCGTCGCCCACTACACCTGGGAGGTCGCCCTGGGCCCGGAGCCGTTCGACGTGGTCCGGCTCCATCGGGTGGTCCGGGAACAGGGACCGGACGACCCCGTCCGCACCCGAGGCGCGATCTTCATGCTCCCCGGCTCGCCCAACTACTGGACGCAGGTCTTCCTCCAGCCGGCCTATTCTGGCGCGGTTTCGCCCGACGATGCCGTGGCGATCTATCTGGCCCAGAACGATATCGATGTGTGGGGCATCGACTACGCCTGGGCGCAGGTTCCCGCAGGCACCACCGATTTCACCTTCATGCGGGAGTGGGGCTTTCAGAAGGACATCGACTTCGCGTACGGGGCGCTGGGGGTCGCCCGCTCGCTCCGCGTGGCCAGCGGCCAGGGGAACACGCCCTTCCACGTCCTCGGGTTCAGCTACGGCGTGCCCATCGCCTACGCCATCGCGGGCGCCGAGACACAGATGCCGCCGGGCCAGCGGCTGGCCAAGGGGCTCGTGATCGCCGACTTCGAGTTCCTGCTCGAGGATCCGGATCGGAGAGACGCCGCGTGCTCCTATGCGGCCGCCACGCAGACCAAGATGGAAGCCGGGAAGTATCACGACGCGATCGGCGCTACACTGAAGTTCATCGGCACGCTCGCGGCCCAGGACCCCGACGGTCACTTCTTCGATCCGGTGCTGACGAATTACCAGTTCGGTCTGTTCGTGGGCGCGGTGAACCCGGGCAGCGCGTGGCATTTCGTCGCCGGCGAGTTCGATGGGTCCGGCATTCCCACGGGGCTCCGCTTCACCGATCCGGCCCTGTGGGTGGACCTGATGCAGAACGGCCCACTCTACATTCCGCTCAAGGCAGATGCGGACCTGGCGTCGATGCGGTGCATGGGAGACGTGAACACGCCCTTCGACGGTCATCTGGGTGACATCACCCTGCCGATCCTCGATGTGGATGCGGCCGGCGGCGCCGGCCGGGGCAACTACACGGCCTCGCGCACGGCCACCACCGAGTACCGGCAGCTCCACATCCAGCTGCTGTCGGACGCGGAGGCGGCGCTCGATTTCGGGCACGCCGATCTGTTCACGGCCTCGAACGCGGAATCGCTGGTCTGGACCCCGCTGCTGGCCTGGCTGCTCGAGCACCAGGAGAACCGCGTGTATCCGTAAGGCCGCAGCGCCCTCCTCTCCGCCCCCGGGAGGACCGTCCCGGGGGCGGTGGGCTTCTACAGAGCATCGCCGACAGCGAGAGTCGAGCAGGCGCACAGCGCCGGGATCAGGTCGCGGCGGAGCGCGGTGGCGCTGACGAAGCGGTCCGCGGGGTCCTTGGCGAGGCAGCGCTGGAGCACGGAGTCGAGTGCGCGGAACTCGGGGGCGTCCCCCGGCAGCCGGTACGGTTCGAGGAGGATGGCGAGGAGCAGCTCGTCGAACGTGGCGCCCGTGAAGGGCCGCCGCCCCGCCACCGCTTCGGCGACCATCACTCCGATGGCGAAGATGTCGCTGCGCTCATCCACGTCCTGGCCCCGGAGCTGTTCCGGAGACATGTATCCACTGGTCCCCACCACCACTCCCGTGGCGGTCAGGTTTCCGTCCATGGTGCCGGTGGGCCGGACCTTCGCGACCCCGAAATCCAGAATCCGAACCACGGGCGGACCCGGCTCGGGGCGGGATCGTACGACGTTCTCCGGCTTCAGGTCACGGTGGATCACCCCCTCCTCGTGGGCCGCGGCGACGCCGTTGAGAATCGGCTCGAACCACTCCGCCGCCCCGGCGCCCGACAGTGGGGACCGGCGATCCAGCTCCTCCCGCAGCGTCACGCCCCAGATCCGCTCCATGACCAGGAAGGCGCCATGGGGCTCCAGGCTTCCGTAGTCGAAGACCTCCACGATGTTCGGATGCCGGATCGCCGCGATCGCCCTCGCTTCCCGGCGGAACCGCCGCAGCGCCTGCTCCCGACCGAGGGTCTGACCGAGCAGAAACTTGATGGCGACCCGGCGCCGCAGTCTGAGGTCGAGGGCCTCGTACACCGCCCCCATCCCGCCTCGCCCGATCAGCCGGTCGAGCCGGTACCGGTCCGCCACCACGCGGGTCACGGGGAGGGACAGGTCGAGCTCGCGGCCGTCGCGGGCGCACCGCTCGACACCGGAGTCGTAGCAGGTACCGCAGGTGGGACATTCCTTGACGAGGTTCGCCCGGTCCGGGTGAAGATGGGCGAGCACGTCGACGCGGACCCGGCGCTCGTCGCCGATCCGCTGCCTCAGCAGCAGGTTCTCCCGGACGACGGCGGCCTGCCGGGCCAGCGCTCCGAGCAACGAGAGATCGCCGGGTGAGTACGGCTCCTGGGAGCGTTTCTCCCCCAGCAGCAGCAGGCCGTCCAGTCGTTCTTCGCTGTTCAGGAAGGGCACGGCGACGCAGATCCGGTCCGGCAACGCCTCCCCCGACGCCTCCCCGGTGGCAAGCGGGCGGACGCGTCCCCGGTCCCGGCCGGCGAGCCGGGTGAGCAGTTCCTCGGGAGGACGATCGGGATCCCCCTCGAACCACAGCCGCACCTCGCTGGGATGGAGCGCCGCCTCCACCTCGGTGCGCACCAGTGCCGACACCTCCGCCGGCTCGCGGGCCCACACCAGGTCGTCCATCACCCGCTGCAGGACCAGCTCACGGTCGTACTGCTCACGGAAGAAGCGCCGATCGAGCCAGTGGGTCAGTCGGTCCCGGTAGCGCAGCGACAGCCCGGTGGCGGCGATCACCACCAGGTACCCCAGGTTCCCGGCCACCAGCTCCTCGATCGTATCGTCACGGTGGGTCACCGCGGTGACCAGCAGCACGAGGATCGGCAGCCCGAGCATCGCCTGCAGCGCCCGTCGAGCAAGGAGGTACTGGAGGCCCCGGCGGATGACGACCGAGATGTCGAAGATCCTGTGCTTGACCACCGCGTACGCCACGGTCACGGGGATGACGACGGTGACCGCGTTGACGAACAGGTCGACGGCCCGCCGCACATCCGGGGGGACCGGCGACTCCCCCGGCGCGGCGAGGGCGCCGGCCTGGGCGACCCCTGCCCACAGGAACAACGGGACCAGCGCAACAGCCGAACCGATCATCACCCAGCGGATTCGCCGGCGCTTCTGGGGATCGTCGAGCTTGACGTACGTATACGTGATCAGCCCCACCATGCCGAACACCATCGGGAACACCATCGCCGGCGTCAGCACCCGGTTCAGCGCGAACAGCTCCTGGTGCCGTGCGGCCCACGCCGCCGCGGCTCCGGGGCCCTCCAGCAGCCACGCGAGGTTGAGGGACTGACGGAGTCCGGCGCTCGACACTCCCCAGGCATACAGCGCCCAGAGCAGCCCGCGCGCGGCCCACCCGCGCCGCACGCCACCGGGGAATCGGTAGAAGAAGTGGTAGCCGAGAACCACGTGGAGGGGCTGGTACAGGGCCCCCGGTATGCCCGGGAACAGGCTGACCTGCACGTACACCACGCCGGTGGAGACCGCGGCGGCACACGCGAGCCGCGCCACCGGATCGCCCGGTCGGGCGTAACCGATGAACAGTCCCACAGCGACCCAGACGAGGCTCACGGCGATCCACACCAGCAGGCTGGCGAGTCGCTTCTCTCCCGCCGCCACGGTCAGGGTCTGGACGTGATCCCGCCCGCTTCGTTCGACCGTGAGCGTGTACGGCTCACCGATCGACAGGGTGCGCCGGTGTACCGCCGCGCCGTACCTCGCCACCAGCGTGTCGCCATTCAGGGAGACCAGGCGGTCGCCGACCCGAAGGCGGTCCGCGGCCGGCCCGGTGGGCGACACCTGGCTGACCACCCAGTCACTCCCCTGGCGAGCGTCGGTCCAGCCCGGGAATGGGGTGGCTCCCCGGTGCTGCACGAGTTCTGTGGCGGCGATCGAGAAGATGCCGACCGCCAGCATGCCCGCCAGGATGACGAGAATCCGGAATGGATGCACGCTCCAATGTGCCGCGCTCCGGGAACGCATCGCAATAGCGGCATTCAATCCATGCGGGTGCTGTCGGTTACTGTGCGGGGTACCGGCGTTCGACCTGGACGGGCTCGACCTTATCCGGGGGGCCGGGGGGGGTGCCACCCTGGAGTGAGCTTGTGCCGCCGATCAGGCGTCACTCCGCAGCATCCCCCAGCTCCGTGTACTTCCGGGCGCTCCCCCGGGCCCGTTCCACCGGGTACTTCTCCCGGTTCTTCTCCAGCTTCTTCCGCACCGCCGCCCCCAGGTCGATCCCCGAGGCATGGGCGAAGAGGAGGGCGTAGATCACCACGTCGGCGATCTCGTCGGAGACGGCCCGGTGCCCCGGCTTGGACGCCAGGTACTCGGCGATCTCCGCGTCCTCCTTCCAGAGGAACTCCTCCTGCAGCTCCGCCGCCTCGATGGCCAGGGCCGCCGCCAGGTTCCGGGGCGTGTGGAACTGCGCCCAGTCGCGCTCGTCGCGGAAGGCGAGGACTTCAGAGGTGAGGGTGGTGAGGGTGGGCATGGGGTTCGGTGGGGTGGTAGGTGGTGGGGGGCAGTACGGTGCGGGCGTGAGAACGGTTCCCGAGCGGCTCCCTGGGCGGCTCAAGGAGGCAATGTTTAGAAACGGTGGCCCAATTCTTGGGCGGGACATACCGCTCTCCCCCTGGCGGGGTATGCTTGAGGCGGGTACGCTGGCCGCCGGGATTAGCGGCGACCATACTTTCGAGCCGGCATGGTGGGTCGATCCCTGCCTCATATCACGGGCGCCACCGCAGTGGAACTAAAAGTCAGGTAGACTGGAGAGGCGCTTTGGCGAGAGAGAAACCGTGGTTCCGGGATGCGCGCCAGGAGGTGCGGATGATCGTCAACCGTGCAGTGGACGGCATCCAGGATCATGTCGTTCCGGTCTTTCGCGCCGACAGCGACTTCAACTCCTTGGATCACGAAGGATCCGGAGTCCTGATCGACTTTCACGGTAGACGGTTCCTTGTCTCCGCTGGTCACGCGATGCGCGCCTGCCGCGACGGCTTTGCGATCCCGGACGACACAGGCCAGTTCATCTGGCCCGAGTCTCCGCTTGTCCTTTCGACGCCTCCTCAGGGGCGAAACGACGACTTCCTTGATCTGGGCGTCGTCGAGTTGACGAGTCGCGAGGCCTCGGGTTTCCGGACCGAACGGTTCCTGGACCTTCGCCCCGATAGCCTGACCCCCACCCGTGCGTGGGTGGCCCCGATTGTCGTGGTCCTGGGCTTTTCCGTCGGAGATACCGCCGCCGACGCCGTCACGTCCCAGATTTCAGGGGAGCTGACTCAGTTCGGAACCGGGTTTCTCGAGCCGGAGAACTACAAGAGGGCACGGGTCGACCCACGCTACCACCTGCTTCTGCGGCTGCGGCGTGAGTCCATCATGACGGCACGGAGTGTTGGAGCGCCGCCAAGTTGGCGGGGCCTCAGCGGCGCAGGCACCTGGGTCATTCCAGTCGATGAAGAGCACCAGGCCGATCGACCTGCGTTCGCAGGAGTGTTGCTTGGCCGACCGGCGCACCTAAAGAAGGCTCTTCAGGTCACCAGAGTGGAGGCGGTCTACCACTTCATCCGACTCCACGGCCCATCCCGCCATGGCTTCTCTGGGCCGTAGGCCGAATCCTCCCGGTTCCGGGTGCTGCCACTCCTCCGAAAAACAAGGGACCCCAGCGGCCGCGCGGCTACTGGGGTCCCGACCTCGGAGTCGTACTGCGCCCGAAGGCTCAGCAGCATGGGACTTCCCGAGGAATCACACTCGAAGGATCGAGGAGCCATGACACAAAGTCAACCCGTCATCTCCCTTGGCTCACTGCGACGGGCCCTATCAGACGAGCGCCTCGCGGCGTACTCGACGTCGCACGACACCGACGAGATCGACCCCATTGCGCGATACCTCTGGAATGCGGCACTCGCCACCGCCATGGTACCCACGCTGCATGCCTTGGAGATCACGCTCCGGAACAACCTGTACGCCGGGTCTTTGCGGATCGTCGACGAGGCCTCACTGACATTTCGGGAGGTGACCTGCTGGCTGGATGCCGAACCCACCCTCCTTTACGAGCACGAAGCCGCGAACGTCGAAGAGG
>JAVVFC010000016.1:0-29156 GCA_032250975.1 Longimicrobiales bacterium
ATCTCTCCCACCTCGAGGAAGTCCATCTCCTGGGCGGTGGCGGGGGCGGGGGCGGTTGCGAGGACCGCCGGAAGGGCGAGGCCCGGCAGGCTCCGCCGGATCCACGGGTTCATGGCATCTCCGGGGTTGGAGGGCAGCGGCGGCGTGGAGGAGGGAAGGCGCCGTCGGCTCCCGCGGGGTAACCCGCCCGGGAGGGGGAGGTTCCCCCGGGGACGGTTCGCGCGAAGCGCGGATCTCAGAGGCGCACCAGCCAGGTGAGCTTGGCCACCAGCCCCCGGTCCGCGACGTCCCAGAGCGCGCCGTCCACGCCCCGTTCTTCGGTGAAGACCAGGAAGAGGTCGCTGCCGGGGCGGTGGATCAGGTTGAGCCGTACGTTCGCCTGAACGTTGTCGGTGAGGGAGTTGTACTGGACCAGCGCGCTGGTGACCAGGGTGGTGGAGAAGGCCCACGTGGTGCGCAGGGATAGGATGTCCGAGACGAAGTCGCCGCCCGGCAGCTCGACGTCGTTGCGCGTGAAGCCCGCGCTGAGCGAGAAGGCGGGAACGGGCGTCACCGAGACGGTGCCGCCCCACGAAACCAGGTCGCCGCCGAAGAAGTCGGCCCGACGCGCGTTCCCGCTCAACTGCCAGGGACGGGCCGAGGTGGTGGAGGCGCTCAGCGTCACCTCGTCGGTCCGGTAGCGCCCGGCCGGAACCGGGACCCGCCCCGCGACCGGGAAGTCCTCATCGACCCGGGTGGCCCCCCAGCTGGCGCCCAGGCTCACGCTCCCACCCGATTCCAGGTCGAAGCTCAGGCTCGGCCCGAACTCCCAGTCCTGGAACCGTCCCCCGATGGTGGTCTGAACCTGCCCGTTGGGGCGAAAGTCCACCTTGCGGATGCCGAGTACACCCGGGCGCACGCTGCGCCGGAGGGAGCCCTGGTAGCGCCGGATGTCCGTGCGGGTGACGAAGCCCATATCGGCTCGGGCGCCGCCCTCCACCGTGAGGAACTGCAGCAGTCCGCCCCACAGGTCGCGGGTCCAGTCCAGGGCCGCCCGGTAGACCCACCCCTCCCCTCCCGCCCCCTCCGTGAAGCTGCGCGAGGCGAAGGCGCTCACCTCCAGCGTCGGGTGGGGGTAGAGTTGAACGTCCCCGCCCAGCACGGAGTTGGCGGGACCCGATCCGCGCCGGTCGGTCGCCATCAGCCCCACGTAGGCCGACTCCCCGACGTCCCGCTTCACGCGCAACACGTTGAACACCTCTTCGTCCGTTTCGCCCGCAGCGTCCGTGGCCACGCTCAGCAGCCCCACGGTCTGTCGCCCCACGCGCCCCGTCAGGCGCGCGCCCCCCAGGATGGGGACTTCGCCCCCGGACCCGATCCCCAGTCGGCGCGAGAAGAACATCAGGTAGGGGGGCGGCTCGAAGAAGCCGCGCTGCCCGAACTCGAAGATGCCCGCGTTCTCCAGGAAGAAGTCCCGCTTCTCGGGGAAGAAGAGGTCGAAGCGAGTCAGGTTCACCTGCTGGTCGTCCACCTCCACCTGCGCGAAATCCGTGTTCACGGTCAGATCCAGGACCAGCCCCGGGCGCAGCTCGGTCTTCAGGTCCAGCCCCACCTCGGCGTCCTCAGTCGCGTCCAGATGATCGGCCCCGGGGGCCCGCTCCTGCGTTCGGCGGCCCAGCAGGAACGGCTTGGCCTCCAGATTGAAGGGCCGTCGCGGCAGATCGGCGAGCCCGGTCAGCGGTCCGGCACGGCTCACCCGCCGGAATCCGCCGCCGTCACGCTCCCAGCCGCGCCAGAGCGTCTCCTCCTGGGTGCGCTGCACGAAGCGCATCACGTTCAACCCCCAGGTCTGGACGCGGTCCGCGGGGTATCGCAGTGATCGCCACGGAATCAGGAACTCGGCGCTCCACCCCGTGGGGGTGCGCGTTGCGGCCACCTCCCACACGCCGCGCCAGTCCTCGTTCACCTCCCCACCGTCGTCGCTCACCAGCGCGTCGAACTTGGCGCCGTTGGGGTTGACGGCCAGCACCACCGCGTTGCGCCGGTCGCGGAAGGAATCGAGGAGGATGGCGACCACGTCGTCGCCCGCCGCGCTGAATCCGAATCCCGATCCGGAGAGGACCCGGTCGCGCTGGCGGATGCGTGCCACCACCCCCTCCGGGTGCGCGTCGTGGGCCACGATCCCGACGTAGAGCGCCTCTCCGTCGTAGACCACCCGCACCTCGGTGTCGTCGCTGGCGGGCACCCCCTCGAGCGGCTCACGTTGAAGGAAGCCCGCCGTGGACTCCGCCCGGGCCCAGAAGGGCTCGGAGAGCAGACCGTCCAGGCGGAGCGGGCCATCCCCCTCCGCGATGGAGACCGCCCGCACGCCTTCCCCGGCCTGGGCAGAGGCCGGGGTGGCGTGGAGCACCGCGAGCGCCACGGCTGCGGCGCACAGCCACAGCGCGGCGAATCGCGGAGCTACCACCGCCACGTGTAGTTCACCTTGAGGCTGGAGCCACGCGAGAGCGTCCGGAAGCGGTGGTCGAGCGGGTCGGTGTCGGACGGACCGCGCTGCCAGTTCTGGGTGAAGACGAAGAACAACTCGTTGCCCGGTTGAATGATCCAGCGCAGCAGCCCGAAGTAGCCCAGCACCTCGGACACGTCGTCGTACTGCACGTTGGTGGTGAACGACGCCCAGGGTGAGATGTCCCACCCCCCGTTCAGGCGCACCAGGTTGGTGTCGAAGTCCCCCTCCGGCAAGCTCACCTCGTTGCGCTCGAGGTCGAGCGCCACGGTGTATCCGGGCCGGGGGCGCACCGAGAGGTCGACCGAATAGCGGAATCGGTCCCCGTCCCAGAACCCGCCCCGCGCCGCCTCACCGCGCAACGAGACCCGCCGCCGGCTCGCGGTCCCGCCCCGCAGCGTCGCCTCCCAGTTGGTGAAGGCTCCGGGGTCGATGAAGAAGCCGTCCCGCACCTCGAAGCCCCGGTCCAGGAACTCGAACTGACGGGTGAGCTGGACCTCGAAGTTGTCGCCGCTTTCGAAGTCCACCTCCAGCAGTCCGAAGTCCCAGGTGCGCTCCTCGAGCACGCCGGTCTCCAGGTTGGTCAGCTGCCGGTACTGCAGCGAGAACTCCAGCTGGCGCAGCCAGGCGACCCCCGACGGCCGCGGCGCCCACGCGACCCGCGGCTCCACCCGCCGGAAGTTGGTGCGCGTGACGAAGCCCACCGCAGGGTCGTACGCATCCCCGAACTCCCGGAACGAGAGGTGACCCTGGTAGACGTCGTTGGGGAAGTTGAGCCGGAACCCGCGCGCGGAGAGATCGCCGAAGGAACGACCTTCACCGGGTTCGGGATCGGAGTTCCAGACCACGAAAGCTTCCAGTTCCAGGTTGCTGCCGCCCAGGAAGGCAGCGGTCTTGAAGTCCAGGTCCACCCCGGCGGTGTGCCGGTCCTCCGGTGCGGGGACCGTTCCGTCCCCTCCGCCCGCCCGCCGGGTGTACATCGCCCCCAGGCTGGACTGCGCGAAGAGGCGGCGCTTGACCCGCGCCACCGTGAAGTCCTCCGCCGCCGCGTGCTCGATCCCCCCCGTGCGCACCTGCAGGAATCCCATCTCGTACGGGCCCGCCTGCCCCCCCAGACGCCCCCCGAAATCGATGGGGACGGGCTCGCCGCCTTCCAGCCCGATACGGCGCGAGAAGTAGGGGCTGGGACCGCTGCGGGGCGCGAAGGAGAAGACCCCCGACCCCTCCAGGAAGAAGTCGCGCTGCTCCGGAAATCGCAGCGGGAAGCGGGTGAGGTTCACCCGCCGCTGGTCCACCTCCACCTCGGCGAAGTCGGTGTTCCAGCTCACCGCGGCGCGCAGCCCCGGGGTGAGGCTGTAGGTCACGTCCACGCCCACATCGCCCGGGAAGGAGGTGGGGTCCGCCTCCGAGCGCACGTCCCGCCACCCCTGGGTCACGTACGGCTTGACCTCCAGGCCCACGCCCTGGGAGAGCTCCTCCAGACCCTCCAGGCGGCCGGCGAAGACGGGGTTGAACAGCCCCTGGTTCTGGCGCCATCCGCGCCAGAGGATCTCCTCGTTGTGGCGCCGGATGGTGCGCTGGAAGTTGATCCCCCAGCTGTCGGCTCCCGGATCGAAGTTGAGCGTCCCGAAGGGGATGCGGACCTCGGCCGACCACCCGTCGGGGTTCCGTGAGACGCGTGCCTCCCAGATGCCGTCCCAGCTCTTGGTGACGCCGGAGCCGCCCCCCCCGCCCCCCATGAGCCCGTCCCCCATCAGGCCATTGGCGTTGATCTCGAAGAAGTACCCCGTGCGCCCGTCGCTGAAGGTATCCAGGATCCACATGAAGCGGTCATCCGTCCCCAGCCCCTGGTCGCGGCGCTTCTGGTAGGCCAGGATCGCCTCGGGATCGTCGTGGAGGACGGCACCGATGTAGAGGGCGTCGGCGTCGTAGGCGACGCGCACCTCGGTGCGGCGGGAGGGCGCCGCCCCCTCCACCGGCACCTGCTGGGTGAAGTCGGTGATGGGCAGCGCCCGGTCCCAGAACGCCTCCGAGAGACGCCCGTCCAGACGCACGTCCACCCCCTCCTCCAGGCGCAGCGCCCGGAGGCCTCCCCCCTCCGCCTGTGCGGAAAGGGGAACCGCCGCCGCCAGGCTCAGAGCCGTGGCGGCGGCGGCACACCAGACCGGGAACCGGGTCCCGGCAGCCCGCAGGAGCACGCCCATCGCGCGACGGGCGACCCTCAGCCGTTCTCCAGGACCGCGTCGATGCGGGCCATCACGTCCTGGTAGTGCAGGCGCGTGGCCCTGTGGTTCACCCGCGATACGCCCCGCTCCAGCTCACCGCGCAGCGTGCGGAGTTGTCCGCGCGCGAAGGGCGCCACGTCCGAGGCCAGTGCGTCCTCGTCCTCCATGAGCGTCTCCATGCGCGCCAGCCAGGCGCGCTGCAGGTTGCGGCGGTAGGCGTCGGTGGCGCGGCCGGCGGCCAGTTCCGACCAGACTCCGGCCCGCACGTCGTCGAGCATCTCGCCGAGTGGGTAGGCGGCGCTTCCGTGGAACGTCTCCTGCTCCACCAGGCGCTTCATGCGGGCCACGTTCAGGAGCCCGTTCAGGGCGAACACCTGCCGGCCGCGCACCAGGTCGGGCACCCCCGAGCCCATGAAGCGGTTCAGCAGGTCGGGGGCCAGCAGCCACGACGGTGTGCTGAACACCTGCCGGTTCAGGTACTCCACCGCGCGCTTCTGCCGGTCGCGGGACACCATCTCGAAGACCGGTCCGTCCTGGCCCTGACGCTTCCGCGTCTGCACCACTCCGCCCACGTTCACAAGGACGTGGCCCGTGTAGCGGTTCCACTGCCCCGCCACCTGGCCCCAGAGCTCCTGCAGCTGATCGTAGTCCTCGCCTTCCTGGTAGGTCCAGGCGTCCAGGCTGGCCACGATGCGCTTCAGGTTCTCGACGCCCAGGTCCGAGGCGCGCATGGCGTCGTCGCCGATGGCCTCGGTGAGGGCCGTGGGGTCCGCCCCGTCGGGGGAGGAGAATCGGTAGATGGGGTTGGCCTGCATCTCCGCCACCATGGTGTTCAGGTCTGGGCGTTCCCCCTCGGTGGTCTGCCCGGGCAGGCGCCGGTACCCCCACTCGATCGCGAACTTGTCGTAGGGACCCACCAGCGGCATCAGGCAGGTGTCGTCCCCCGGCTGCGCCACGTAGTTGAAACGGGCGTAGTCCATGATGGAGGGCGCCACGCCCATGGTGCAGGTGAAGCGGGTGCGCAGCGAGTCCACCGGATAGAAGGCCGACGACTGCATGTTGTGCTGCAGCCCGATGGTGTGGCCCACCTCGTGGGCGCTCACGAAGCGGATGAGCTCACCCATGACCTCGTCGCTGAACTCCACCCCCCGGGCGTCGGGGTTCACGGCCGCCGTCTGGATGAAGAACCAGTTGCGTACCAGGTTCATCACGTTGTGATACCACTGGATGTCGGACTCCAGGATCTCTCCCGTGCGAGGGTCGTGCACATGCGGCCCGGAGGCGTTCTGGATGCCCGAGGCCAGGTAGCGGATCACCGAATAGCGGGCGTCCTCGGGGCTCCACTCGGGGTCCTCCTCGGGGGAGGGCGGATCCATGGCGATGATGGCGTTGCGGAAGCCCGCCGCCTCGAAGGCCACCTGCCAGTCCTCCACCCCCTGCTTCAGGTAGGGGCGCCACTTCTCGGGGGTGGCCGGGTCGATGTAGTAGATGATGGGCTTGACCGGCTCCACCACTTCGCCGCGCGCGTAGGCAGCCGGATCCCTGGGCTCCAGGCGCCAACGTGTGACGTAGCAACGCTCCGTGGCCCGCTGCGTATCCAGGCCGAAGTCCACCTGCTGGATGCTGAAGAAGCCCACCCGGGGATCGCACATGCGCGGCTGCATCGGATCGTCGGGCAGCACGAGCATGGAGTGGTGCATTTCCGCCGAGACCGTGTTGGTGGCGGCGTTGGAGGGGGGCTGCGTGGCCTCGTAGGTCACCACCCGCCGCACCTCGACGTTGGTCGGGAACGAGCGCGCCCACTCCACGTAGGTCCGGCTCGGGTCCATCCGGCGCACGCCGTACTGGGTCCGGCGGAAGGAGGGGAGCCCGAGCATGGGGATGTCGGTGGTGAAGAGGTCGGTGACCTCGATGACCACGCTGGTGGAGTCGGGCGAGAGCGCCTGAATGTCGAATGCGGCGATGACCGGCTCGAAGTTGGAGTTGCGCACCGCCTCCGCAATGGGCTGCTCGGGATCGGCGACGTTCTCATGGCTCACCAGACGCAGCAGGATCCGGTCTCTGTTGCGCTCCCAGCGCACCACCGAGGTGTTCGTCTTGGATCCTCCGAACCCCGCTCCGTCCGGGGTGCGGGCCACCCGGGTCAGGAGCAGCATCTCCCGCCCCAGCTCCGACTCGGGTATCTCATAGAGGAGGTCCTCTCCCACCGTATGCACACGGAAGAGCCCCTCGTCCGTGACGGCCTCGTCGGTGACCACTTCGGCGTAGGGACGGATGCCGCCGTTGCGGTCCTGGGCGGCGCGACCGCCTGGACGCTGCTGGGACTGGGCGGCGGCGGGTGCCGGGGCGGCGGCGGGCTCGGCGCTGGCGGAGGCGCAGGCGCCGGCGAAGGCCAGCAGGATCATCAGGGAGCTTCTCATTCGAGCCTCACGATGGAGATTTACGGTTCGTGCGGTCCCGTTCCCGGGGGACCCATCCCCATTACGACACCTCATCGCCATCGGGGGTTGAGGCCGTGCCCATGACACCCGCAAGATCAAACCCCTCCAACGGCACCCCCACCCCCGACCAGCTGCGCCGGGCCGTGGAACTGGGTGCCCGCACGGCGCTCGGGACCGTGCTGGTCAGCACGGTCCTCGCGCTGGTGAAGATCACGGCGGGCGTGGTGGGGAACGCCTACGCCCTGGTGGCCGACGGCGTCGAGTCGATCACCGACGTCTTCTCGTCGCTGCTGGTGCTGGGCGGCCTGCGCCTGAGCGCCCGTCCGTCCTCCGAGACCTTCCCCTACGGGATGGGAAAGGCGGAGGCGCTGGCGGCGGCCACGGTCGCCACCATCGTACTGGCGGCAGGGGTGGGGATCGCCGTCCAGGCGGTGCACGAGATCCGCATCCCGCATGAGACGCCGGCGCCCTTCACGCTGGTCGTGCTGGCGCTGGTGGTGGTGGTCAAGGAGGTCACCTTCCGGGTCGTTTCCGCCCGTTCCGCCGCCACCGGCAGCAGCCTGCTGGGAACGGACGCCTGGCACCACCGCTCCGATGCGCTCACCTCGGCGGCGGCCTTCGCGGGCATCTCGGTCGCCCTGCTGGCCGGACCCGGGTACGAGAGCGCCGACGACTGGGCGGCGCTGCTGGCGTGCGCGGTGATCCTATGGAACGGCGGCCGCCTGCTCTGGCGCGCGGTCCGGGAGGCGCTCGACGCCGCACCCCCGCGCGAGGTGCGGGACCGGATCGCCCGGCTGGCCGGCTCGGTTCCCGGCGTGCTGGCGGTCGAGCAACTGCGGGTGCGAAAGAACGGGCTCACCTACCTGGTGGACATCCACGTGGAGGTGGACCGCGAGATCTCCGTCTGGCACGGGCACGAGATCGCGCACCGCGTCAAGGAGGCGCTGGTGGAGTGCGAACTGCCGGTGCTGGACGCCCTCGTGCACGTGGAGCCCTACCCCAACGCCGCCCAGGCGGCCAGCGCGCGCACCGCCCGGTCCGCCGAGGTGAACACCGGCACTCCGGACGACGCCAGCGCCACGCGCAGGGGGTCGTAGGCGGGCCCCGCGTCCACCGCCACCACCCACGGCTTGCGGCTGCGCCGCCAGAGCGCCGCCAGGCCCTCGGCGACGGCGCCGGGCGCACGAAGGTCCTCTCCCCCGCCCGGGAGCGTCTGCAGCGCGGGTGTGAGGGGAACCAGACCCACGACAGCCACGTCCACACCCGGGTCCGCCAGCACCCGCTCCACCGCCGCGACGAAGCCGCCGTCCCCCAGGATGGGTGTGACGTCGAGCGGGTTGCGGGGCCTGACCACGCCGTCCAGTCGCGCCTCGGCCAGCAGCGCTTCCAGCCCCGCCACCGTCCCTGGGGCGAACGTCGCGGGGCGGAGCGGAGTGGCGTGGTCCGCCAGCGCCACGCACTCGAAGCCCGCGTTGGAGACGAAGCCCACCCGCCCGCCCGGTTGTCGTCCGGTCAGGAGCGCGGCCGCCAGCAGGCGGTCCTGAAACCCCTCCACCGTGTCGACCACGTCCACTCCGGCGGTGGCGCACACCTCCCGGGTCACGTCGTAGTCGCCCGCGAGCGCGGCGGTGTGCGAGGCCGCCGCCTCCCGGCCGGCGGGGGATCGCCCGCCCCGGTAGAGGATCACCCGTCGGCCCGCGGCCCGCCACGCCGCGGCCGCCCGCCCGAAGCGGGCGCCGTCCCCCGGGCGGAACCCCTCCACGTAGCAGGCGGCGGTCTCCAGCTCGGGATCGTCGAGCAGGTGCTCCAGCACCTCCCCCAGCGTAACGTCCAGCTGCGTGCCGAGGGTGACGATGTAGCGCGGGTTCAGACCGGGCAGGGCGCTCGCGCGGGCGATGGCGAAGGCCCCGCTCTGCGAGAGGAGCGCCACGGGCGCCGGGGGCGTGTCCGGAAAGCCCAGCTTGCGCGCCGGGATGAAGAGCGTGTCGAAGCGTCCCGGGACCGATCGGATCCCCAGGCAGTTGGACCCGACCGCGACCGCGGCCCGACCCTGGGGAACAGCGGACGCCAGCGCCCGCCGGATCCGGTCGGCCGGAGTCTCTTCCCCCGGATGGAAACCCTCCTCCAGGCCGCCCGGGATGAGCACCAGGCCGCGAGCCCGCCCCGTGGCCACGGCCGCCTCCACCAGGGCGGGGACCCGGGGCGCGGGCACCGCCACCACCAGCAGGTCCACCGCCGGGTCGAGGGCTGCCGCTGAGGGCACGGTCCGTACCCCGTCCACCTCCGCCACCCCCGCCTTCACCACCTGGACCCGCTCCGGCGGAAAGCCGGCCGCCAGAATGTTCCGCAGGATCACCCGTCCGGGGTTCATGGCTGTGGCGGAGACCCCCGCCACCGCCAGTGTGCCGGGCCGGAAGAGGACATCCAGTCCGGTCCGATCCGCGACGCCGCCGGCCTCGTCCCCGTCCACCCCGTAGCGCCCCAGTGCGTCCAGTGCGACCGCACGCCCGGCCGTGATCCGCACCGGATTCACCTCGAACTCCTCCAGGCCGGTCTCCCGGCCCGCGCGCGCCAGTGCAGCGATGCCGCCCAGCACCTCCAGAAAGCGCTCCACACCCAGCAGCGGCGCCCGGCCCCGCACCCCGTGCAGAACGGGAGCCAGGAAGGCGCGTTCCGCCAGGCGTGTGCGCGTCCGCTCGTCCACTCCCCCCGCCAACGCCTCCGCGAGCACGTGCACGGGCCCCTGGCCGGCCCGCAGCGCTCCGGCCGTCAACTCCGCCAGGACGCCCCCGGGCGCCACCGTCACCACCGGCCCGAACTCACGGTTGATCCGGTATCCCAGCAGGATCTCGACCGCGTCCGGGTCGGGCGCCACGTACTCCGCCAGCAGGAAGCGCGGCCGGGCCCATCCGAAGCGCGCCTCCCATCCGGCCATCAACTGCCGCACCGCCCCCGGCTCGCGCGCGATCACCCGGACGCCCCCCGCCTCGGTGCGGTGCGGCAGCTCCGGGGTGAGCAGCTTGGCCACCACGCGCGGGCCCGGGAACTCCGCCAGCAGCGCCTCGTCCACCTCTCCCGGGGAGGCCACCACCCGGTGCCGGGGCACCTCCAGCCCCGCCGACCGGGCGAGCGCCATCCCGGCGTCCTCGAGCAGAAAGACCCCCTTCACGCCGGGGCTCCCACCCGCATCCCCTCCTGGAAGGCCTTCAGGTTGGCGTCCACCACCTTCACGCCTTTCTCCATGAAGCCCTCGGTGATCACGTCCCGGATCACGGCCGCATCCAGCGGCAGCAGGCGCGCGGCCGCCCCCGCCACCGCCACGTTGGCCGCGTGGGTGCTCCCCGCAGCGCGCGCCACCGCGGCCGCCTCCACCAGCACCCGGCGCGGCAGGGCGCGCAGGCGCTCCAGCACCTCCTCCAGAGGCGGGTAGTCCGGGATGTTGCGTACCGGGTCGGTGGACGCCACCACCCACCCCGACGGCGCCAGCCAGTCCAGGTAGCGCAGCGTCTCGAGCGGCTCGAGCGAGAGCAGCAGGTCGGCTGTGCCGCGCGGAACCAGTTCCCCGGCGATGGGCGCGTCGGAGAGGCGCAGCGACGCCTGCACCGCCCCGCCGCGCTGCGCCATGCCGTGCACTTCGCCCATGCGCACGTGCAGCCCCCCCCGCACCCCCGCCTCCGCAAGGATGCCGGCCGCCGAGAGTACACCCTGGCCGCCCACCCCGCACAGGATCACGTCGGCCTTCACGGCTCACCCCCGCTCGCGACCGGATCCGTGGTCCGCCCCGCCGACTCCCCGGCGCTCGGGGCCGGAGCCGCACGCCGCTCCCCCGACCGGCGCTTGCGCGCCGAGACCACGCACTCGCGCACCCCCACGATCACGCTCACGCCCGGGTAGGCCATCTCCTCGCGCAGCAGTGCCGCCATCGCCTCCACGTTGCGCGGGTGGGCCTCGATGGTGTGCACGTGGTTGGGATCCACGCCCACCCCCAGCACGATCGGCACCAGGCGCGAGTCGGGGAGGACGGTGGGCTGCTGCCCCGTCATCCCCACCGTCTCGTTGTCCAGCACCACCACCGTGATGGGAGTGCGGTGCGCGACGGCGTCCATGAGCGGCGTGACCCCCGAGTGCAGGAAGGTGCTGTCCCCGATGACGGCCAGTGCCGGACGGACCCCCACGTCCGAGGCGCCCTTCGCCATGCCCACCGAGGCGCCCATGCATACGCACGACTCGAGGGTCCCGAAGGGGGGGAGCGCCCCCAGCGTGTAGCAGCCAATGTCGCCGGTCACGGTCCAGGTCTCCTCCCCCTGCAGCGCCAGCCCGATCGCCTCGTAGGCATCCCGGTGGGGGCACCCGGGACAGAGCTGCGGCGGACGGGCGGGCAGCCCCTCCGGAATCGCGCCCACGGTCCTCGGCGCCAGGCCCAGCGCGGCGCGCACCGAGTCGGGGGTGAGCTCTCCGTCCAGCGGCAGCGTCCCGTCCTCCTTGCCCGCAACCGGCACCGTCCCGGGCAGGACCCCGCGCAGCTGCCGCTCCAGGAAGGGGTACCCCTCCTCCAGCACCAGCAGCCGGTCCACACGGGCCGCCAGCGCGCGCAGCGCCCCCGCCGGGAGGGGGTAGGCCCCCACGTGCAGGTGCGGCAGGGGCGCATCCAGGTCGGGCACGTTCTCGGCCAGGTAGCCGCGCGCGATCCCGGTCGTGACCACCCCGAGGCGGAATTCGCCGCCGCCCTCGCCCCCCGCCGCGGTGCGAGCACCCTGCGGCCCCAGCACCCGGACCCCGGCGGCCAGCCCCTCGGACCAGTCCCGCAATGCCTCCTGCCGGTCGAGCAGGCCCCGCCACAGTCGGCGGGCGTTGGCGGGCAGCAGCACCCAGTCGCGCGGCGAGTCGGGCTTGCCGACCGGCCCGCCCCCGGTCAGCGGACCGGGCCGCACCAGCGACCGCCCGTGACAGACGCGCGTCACCAGCCGCACCATCACCGGTACGCCGAAGCGCTCCGAGACCGCGAAGGCCTCGCGCGTCATGTCGTACGCCTCCTGCTGGTCGGCCGGCTCCAGGCAGGGCACGCGTGCGAAGTCCGCCAGCACGCGCGAATCCTGCTCGTTCTGCGAGGAGTGCATGCCGGGATCGTCGGCCACCACCACCACCAGCCCCCCGCGGATCCCCACCAGCGCGGAGTTCACGAAGGGATCCATGGCCACGTTCAGCCCCACATGCTTCATCGACACCAGCACGCGGGCGTTCATCATGGATGCCCCGAGCGCCTGCTCGTACGCCGTCTTCTCGTTGGCGCACCAGTGGGCCGTAACGCCGTGGCGGTGTGCACGTTGCTCCAACGTCTCGAAGATCTCGGTGGAGGGGGTGCCGGGGTAGGCGTAGGCCGCAGCCGCACCCGCATCGAGAACTCCCAACGCCACCGCCTCGTCCCCCAGCAGGAGGCGCGGCTCGGCGAGGGAGGAAAGTTTCCGGGTCATTCGGTTCCGCTCGGTCCGTAGGTTTCCCGGAATCTCCCCAGACGCGGCCCGCGGCATGTACCGGAGGCGGTCCGTGGTCGCGTGTACGGGAATTCCCCACATTCATTCCCATGCGCATCGTGGCCGGACGCTGGGCGGGACGGACGCTCGCCTCGCCGGGGGGACGGGTGCGTCCCACCGCCGAGGCGGTGCGGGACGAGGCCCTCACGTGGGTGCGGCAGATCCTGCCCGCGGCCCGCGTGCTCGACCTGTTCGCGGGAACCGGGGCGCTGGCCCTGGAGGCGCTCTCACGAGGCGCGGGCCGCGCCGACGTGGTGGAGTCGGCGCCCGCCGCCCTGCACGCGCTCAAGGCCAACGTGGCCGCGCTGGGCGCCCGCGGTCAGGTGCGGGTCTTCAAGCGGGACGCCCTGGCGTTCCTGGCCGGGCTGGAGGCCGGCGCCTACGACCTGGCGCTGGCCGACCCACCCTACACCTCCCGGCTGGGGGTGCGGGTGGTGGAGGCGTGGCGGGCGGTGCCCTTCGCGCGCTGGCTGCTGGTCGAGACCGCGCCCGCGACCGAACTCCCGCCCGGGGGGCGGCGCCGCCTGGTGGGCGACGCCGCCCTCACCCTCTACCGCCTCTCCAGCGACCGCACCCAGCGGAACACGTCGTCCCAGTCGCGGAAGGCGGGGGCCTCTCCGGACCCGTCGTCCGGGCGGTAGCGCGGGCTCCGCACCACCTCCAGCTCGGTCTCGTAGGCCGTCCCGTCCACGGTGAGCGTCACGCGGTAGCGCCCCGGCTCCGCCAGCGGTGCTCCGGCTCCGCCTCCGCCCCCGCCGAAGAGCGAGCGCGTGCTCATCCCCCGGTCGCGCAGCGCCCCGAAGATCTGGCGCATGAGCGACGGGGACGCGCCCCCCGGCCCGCCGCCCGCTCCGCCGCCTCCCGGCGTGCGCACCGCGGCGGTCTCTCCGGGACGGTCGTTCCAGGCGCCCGACGCACCGCCTCCGGCGCCTCCGCCGAAGCCGCCGAAGCCGCGGCCCCGCCCGAAGGTCTCGAGCAGGCGGTCCACCTGGGCGCGGTCCGCCCCCTCGTGCTCCACGAGCGAATCGGCCACCGCCCGCACCAGCGCCGCCGTGCGGAGCGAGTCGCGGCGCTCCGCGGGCGAGAGCGCGGCCGGCGGGGGGGCGTCGCCCCGGAAGTTCCACGTCACCGTGTTGAGTCCGGCGCGGGCCGGGCCCTCCAGCGTGCGGCGGAAGCTCCCGTCCGGCGACGCCACCACCACCTCCAGCTGTCGCGCCTCCGGACGCTCGGGGAGCACGTAGTGCAGCGTGGCGCCGTACGCCCGATTCTCGCCCGCGAACCACTGGTGACCGGTGGAGTGCCCGTCGACGAAGCCGTCCCCGAACTGGAGGGCGGGGGCGGGACGGAAGAGCACGGGCGCCTCCGCCACCCACCCCGCGCGGAGCTGCTGCAGGGGCGCAACGTCCACGATCCAGATGGAGCGTCCGTGGGTGGCGGCCATCAGCTCCCGGTCCCGGGGGTGCACCTTCAGGTCGTGCACCGGGACCGCGTGCCCGATCCCCTCCATGAAGCGGCGCCACGAGCGGCCCCGGTCCAGCGAGACGTACGCGCCCACGTCGGTGCCCACGTAGAGCAGCTCCGGGTTGACCGGGTCCTCGGCCAGGACGTGCACGAAGTCGGGGCCGTCCGCGGGAAGGTCCGCGGCGATGGAGCGGAAGGTGCGCCCCCGGTCGTCGGTGACCAGCACGTAGGGCGTGAAGTCGTTGCGGCGGTGGTTGTCGAAGGTGACGTAGAACCGTTCCGGGTCGTGGTGCGAGGCCTCGATGCGGCTCACGTAGGTGCTGTCCGGGACCAGACCGCGGAAGTGGGCGGTGAGTTCCGTCCAGCTTCCGCCGTCGTCCGTGGTCATCCAGACGTTGCCGTCGTCCGTTCCGGCGTAGAGCCGGCCCGCCACCAGCGGGGACTCCTCCAGCGAGACGATGGTCGCGTGGGTCTCGGCGCCGGTCACGTCCGGGGTGATCCCACCGGTGGTGCGGGTCGAGACCCGGATCTTCTCCGGGTCCCGGCCGGTCAGGTCGGGAGAGACGGGCTCCAGGTCATCCCCCAGCCGCGTGCTCTTCAGCACCCGGTTGGCCGCGGCATAGAAGACGTCCGGGTCGTGCGCGGACAGCAGGAAGGGCGTATTCCAGTTCCACCGGAGCTCCCGCACGGCGGAGTCGGCCGCCTGCAGCTCGCGGAAGCGGCGGATGCGCTCCGCCGCCGCCGCCGGGGGCTCGTTATCCTCGTCGTCCCACACCACCAGGATGGAATCCTCGAAGGCCAGGTAGTTGTCGCGCCACTCTGGCTTCTGCAGGCCGGTACGCTCGCGCGTGTCCATACGGATACGCGCCATGTTCCCGCCCTGCGACTCGGCGAAGACCAGATCCGGATCGCGGGCGTGCTGCGCGGTGACGAACCCGTCGCCGCCGTTCACGGTGGCCCACATGGAGTTGGTGATCCCGCCCGAGGCCCGGCGCGAGGGGCCGCACCACGTGCCGTTGTCCTGCAGCCCGCCGCACACCCGGTAGGGCACGTCCATGTTGTAGCTCAGGTGGTAGAACTGGCCCAGGTCCATGGAGGCGGGCACCTCCCAGTTGCCGCCCCGGTCCCAGCTCCACGCCACTCCCCCGTCGTTCCCCACCACGATGTGGTCGGGGTCGGCCGGGTCGATCCACATGGCGTGGTGGTCCACGTGCACACCCACGGTGGTGTTGCCGGCACTCACGCCCCCGTCCGGGGACCAGCGCACGGGCGTGGAAGAGAAGTAGACGCGGTCGGCGTCCCACGGGTCCACGCGCACCTGCGAGTAGTAGAAGGGGCGCGTGTTGGCGTCGTTCACCTTCTGCCACGACGCTCCGCCGTCGTCGGAGCGGTAGAGGCCATTCCCCTCCGAGCCCTCCCCTTCCTCGGCCTCCACCATGGCGTACACGCGGTCGGGATCGGAGGGCGCGATGGCGATCCCGATGCGCCCCTTGAGGGTCTCGGGGAAGCCGCCCCCGACCACCTCGCTCCAGCTGTCGCCGCCGTCGGTGGACTTCCAGAGGGCGCTGCCGGGGCCTCCGCTCTGCAGGAACCAGGGTCCGCGCACCCGCTCCCACGAGGCAGCGAAGAGGACGTCGGGATCGCGCGGGTGGAACGTCACGTCCACGAAGCCGGCCCGGTCGCTGATGAACTTCACCCGCTCCCAGCTCTCCCCGCCGTCCCGGGTACGGTAGAGGCCGCGCTCCGGGTTGCTCCCCCAGATGGCCCCCAGCGCGGCTACGAACACCACGTCGGAGTTGCGCGGATGGACCACGATGCGACCGATGGCCTGCGTCTCCTTCAGGCCTTTGAACTCCCAGCTCAGGCCCCCGTCTGTGGACTTGTACACGCCGCCGCCGGGAGAGATGGAGTTGCGGGAATCCTCCTCACCGGTGCCAGCCCAGATCTGCAGCGTATCGGACGGTGCGATGGCCAGATCGCCCATGGCAACCACACGCTCCTGATCCCAGACCTGCCGGAAGGTGATCCCGTTGTTGGTGGTCTTCCAGATGCCGCCGGCGGCCGCGGCGAAGAACCAGGTCTTGGACGGCGAGCCGATCCCCTCCACGTCGGTGACGCGCCCCATCATGTTGGCGGGGCCGACGTTGCGCCACGTGAGCGCGGACAGGACGTCGTCGACGGTGGCCTGGGCTGCGGCGGGTCCCGCCGCGCTCATCAGTGCGAGGGCCAGCAGAGGGAAGAGGTACGGGGCCGGGCGGAGCGACCGGGTTCCGGAGCGGGCGCGTCGATTCATGGGGTGATTCCGGTAGCGGGGTTTGCCGGCCCGCGAGGAAAGGGCCGGATCAGACCGGGGACAGCCGACGCCGGAAGAATGCTGGAACCGGGGGTGCGCCCCACCTGCCCGGTCAGGGCCTCTCCCGCGGGCCGGGCCGACCTCCCCCGTTGACCGGTGGGCACGGGATGGGCAATCTCCTTGGGCCCACCCGCGGCACCCAGACCCTCCTCCCCCGTTCCCCCGCCATGCGCCTCCTCGTCGTGCCACTCCTTCTCCCGGTGCTTTCCGCCCTCCCCCTGCGGGGTCAGGACGCGGGGACGCCCGCCGGGTGGCTGGTGCGCGCGGACGCCCCGGACGCGGACGCGGCGGAGGTCTTCTTCGTGGACATGCCGCCCGGCTGGCACGTCACCACCGGCCCCGCCGTGCTGCTCTGGAGCCCGGACTCGACCGCGACAGGCGAATTCCGGTTCGAGACCGAGACCTTCCTCTTCGATCCGGAAGGCGGTCAGGGGGAATTCGGCATCATGCTGGGAGGCCGGGGGCTGCAGGAACCGGACGCCCTCTGCACGTACTTCCTGATCAGGGAGGGGGGGGAGTTCGCCGTCGTCCCCGTGCGGGGCCGGGTGGCGGCATCGCCTCCCGAGTGGACCTCCCACCCCGCGGTGGCCCGGTTCGCGGACCGGCCCGACGGGGACGTCACCGTCCGGAACGTCCTCGCCGTGGAGGTGTCGCAGGGGGACGTCCGATTCCTGGTGAACGGCCGGGAGGTAGCCCGCCGCCCGCGTACGGACCTCGCCCTCGACGGCGCCTTCGGGCTCCGGGTGGGCCGGGGCGTCAACCTGCACGTCACGCGGCTGGACATCCGGGACCGGGGGTGACGTGCGCATCCGGACCCACCTCCAAGCCCGTCCGCGGGAAGCCATGAGCAAGGCCTATTTCACGACCGGCGTCAGCAGCCTCTTCGAGATGGCCACAGCCGACGCCCAGCGGCTCATCCCGCCGCACCTGCAGCCGGTGGAAGTCCGTCCGCAGCGGAGCGTGCTCAACATCTCGGCCTTCCTCTTCCGGGACAGCGAGGTGGGACCCTACGCGGAGCTGGTCCTCTCGGTGGTGGTGCCCCCGGTGGTCGGGCGCTGGTCGCTGCACCCCAAGGCGGGCTTCTTCCCGTTCATGGCGGCGACGTCCTCGGCCGAGAGCCGGGATCTCCTCGTGCGGGAGCGGCACTTTCCGACCCACGAAGAGCCCATCGAAGCCCGCTTCCTGGAGCGCAGCGACCACACCCGGGTCCAGGTTCTGTGCCAGGGTGATCCGGTCGTGGACATGACGGTCACGCTGCACAAGTGGCGCAACACCACCCACTACTTCCACTCCCTGATGATGGACGGGGAGCGGCGGCTCAAGGCCGACGTGCGCATCACGGGCCGCTACTCGATGCACGAGCAGGAGCAGGGCAGCCTGACCCTGCACCCCCACGCCATCACCCGCGACCTGACACTCGAGGAGGTGAGCCAGAGCCCCTTCCGCGAGCACTGGCTCAAGGAGGGCGTGGAGTCGTTCTCCCCGCTCGAGACGCTCTAGGGTCCGCCCGCGGCCGGAGCCGGGTGGGCTCTCAGAGCCGGGCCCGGCGAAGTCGCAGCGAGTTCCCCACCACGCTTACGCTGCTGAAGGCCATGGCCAGCGCCGCCAGGATGGGGTGCAGCGCGCGCAGCATCATGGGCGCGCCCTCCAGCGGGTAGAGCGCCCCGGCCGCCACCGGGATGAGCACCACGTTGTAGCCGAACGCCCACCAGAGGTTCTGGCGGATGGTCCGCAGGGTGGCGCGGCTCAATCGGAGGGCCCGCGGCACCGCACGCAGATCCCCGCTCATGAGCGTGACGTCCGCGGTCTCCATGGCCACGTCCGTCCCGCTTCCCATCGCGATGCCCACGTCCGCCCCGGCCAGCGCCGGCGCGTCGTTGATGCCGTCCCCCACCATCGCCACCGGCCCGGCCCCGGAGCGCTGCAGCGCGGCGACCTCCTCCGCCTTTCCATCGGGAAGCACCTGCGCGCGCACGCGCTCGATCCCGACCTGCCCGGCCACCGCCGCCGCCGCCCCCGCGTTGTCTCCGGTCAGCAGCACCACCTCCAGCCCCTGTGCGCGCAACTCCGCAATCGCCTCCCGGGCGTGCTCTCGCACGCGATCGGCGACCGCGACGATGCCGCGCACCTCCCCGTCCCACGCCACCCAGAGCGCGGTGCGCGCCCGGGCCTCCTCGGCGTCGGCGGCCCCGGCCAGCGGACCGGGATCCACGCCCTCGGCCTGCAGGTAGCGGCGGCTTCCCACCAGCACGGTCCGCGCCCCCACGCGGGCCGAGACGCCGTGTCCGGCCACCGCCCGGAACGCCTCCACCTCCGGGAGTGAGAGGCCGCGCCGGCGGGCCTCGCGCACCACCGCCTCGCCCAGCGGATGCTCGCTGCCCCGCTCCACCGCGGCCGCCAGCATGAGCAGCTCCGCCTCATCGACGCCGGCAGCGGGCGCGACAGACTGCACCGCCGGCTCTCCCACCGTCACCGTGCCCGTCTTGTCCAGCACCACGGTCCGCACCTCGCGGGCACGCTCCAGGGCGGCTCCGTCTCGGAACAGGATTCCCATCCCCGCACCCCGGCCGGTGCCCACCATGACGGCGGTTGGAGTGGCCAGCCCCAGGGCGCACGGGCAGGCGATCACCAGCACCGCCACCAGGCGCAGGAGCGCGTCGGTGAAGCCGGCGCCCACCCAGAGGTACCACACCAGGAACGTCCCGGCGGCCACCACCAGCACCACGGGCACGAAGACCGCCGCCACCCGGTCGGCCAGCCGCTGGATGGGGGGCTTGGATCCCTGGGCGTCGCGCACCATGCGGATGATGCGGGCCAGCGCCGTGTCGGAGCCCACCCGGGTCGCGCGGATGGTGAGCGCCCCGCTCCGGTTCAGCGTGGCGCCCGTGACCGCGTCCCCGGGCCCCTTCTCGACGGGCATGCTCTCCCCCGTGAGCATGCTCTCGTCCACCGCCGAGTGCCCGTGTACGACCGTGCCGTCCGTGGGGACCGACTCCCCGGGCCGCACCAGCAGCGCGTCGCCCACCGCGACCCCCTCCAGCGGGACGTCCTCCTCCATGCCGTCGCGGACGCGGCGGGCCGTGCGCGGGCGAAGCTGGATGAGGGCACGGATGGCGGCGCCCGTCTCCCCCTTGGCGCGCGCCTCCAGCAGCTTGCCCAGCCGGATCAGGGTGAGGATGACGGCCGCGGTCTCGAAGTAGACGTGCTCCCCCAGCGCCGTGGAGCCGCCCCAGAGCGCCACCGTCACCGGCACCGAATAGAAGAACGCCGCGGACGAGCCCAGCGCCACCAGCACGTCCATGTTGGCCGTGCCGTTGCGCACCGCGTTCCACCCGCCCCGGTAGAAGTCCCACCCCACGTAGAACTGCACCGGGGTGGCGAGCGCCAGCATGAGGACGTTCACCCAGGGGGCGTGCGCCCACGCCCCCAGGAGACCGAAGTCCCGCGCCATGCTCAGCACGAAGAGCGGGAGCGTGAACGCGGCTCCCGTCCACACGGCGCGGGTCTGGCGGCGGATCTCGGCGGCGCGCGCCTCCGCCTCGACGTCGCCCGCCCCGCCGTCCGTTCCCTCGCCCGCTCCGTGCTCCAGCCACACCGCCCCGTACCCGGCCCGCTCCAGGGCGCGCGTCACCCCGCCCCGGTCCAGGTCTCCCGCCACTTCCACCGAGGCGCGCTCGGTGGCCAGGTTCACCGACGCGTTCAGCACCCCCGGCGCCCGGCGGCGCAGGGTGCGCTCCACCGCGGCCACGCAGTTGGCGCAGGTCATGCCGGTCACCCCGAACTCCACCCGCCGGAGCGGGACCTGGTAGCCGGCGTCGCGAATGCGCTCCGCCAGCATCTCCGCATCCGCCCGGCCCGGATCGAACGTCACCGTGGCCCACTCGGACGCGTAGTTCACCACCGCCTCCTCCACGCCCGGCGTCCGGCGCAGGGCGCGCTCCACCGTGCCCGCGCAGTTGGCGCAGGTCATGCCGGTCACGGGCAGGGTGATCTCGGTGCGGGCCACGGACTCCCCTCCGACGTCAGGTTGCGGGCGGGTAGTTGATCTCCCGCAGGAGCGCGTCGACCGCCTCCCAGCCGGTCGCCCCTTCGTCCCACGCGACCGTCACCTCGCGCGTGGCCGCGTCCGCCTTCACGGTGCGCACGCCCTCCAGCTCCGCCACTTCACGCTCAATGGTGTTCACGCAGTGCCCGCAGCTGATCCCCGGTACCTTCACGGTGCGCTCGGCCATGGTCTCGCCCTCCCGGTTTCGTGTGTCATTCTCCGCCCGGCCGCCCTCCGGCCGGCGCGGCCCTCACCCCCGACCCGCGGCCTCGAAGGCCGACAGGATCTCGTCGATCACGCGCTCCCGCTCGTCGGCATCCCCCCCGCGGATGGCGGTGATGGCGCAGGAGTGCAGATGGCGGTCCAGCACCAGCCCCGTCACTTTCTTGAGCGCCCGCTGCACGGCCAGGATCTGGTTGACCACGTCCATGCAGTAGGCGCCCTCCTCCACCATGCGCCCCACCCCGCGCACGTGCCCCTCCACGCTCTTCAAGCGACGCAGGATCTCGCGGTCGCCGTCCGCGACGGTCGGCTCTGGCATGGCGTCCTCCCGGGGGTTCGGAGATCTCGCGGCCCCGGCCGGATCTACGGACTCGGGGTGGGACCCTGAAGTATACCCCCCCCAGGGGGGGTGGGGTCAACCCCCGCCGGCCAGGTGCGGCTTCGGCCCATCGATCGGGGAGGGGCGCGGCTCCCCGGAGACCGGGCTGGTCGCAGGGGAGGTGGGATGGTCCACCGGGGCGGGTGGGGTAGCCGGCCTGAGGCGGCGGACGTAGCGTGGGCCATGGCCCTCCCGACTTCCCCCCCACGCTCACCGCGACGGACTCCCACTCCGCCGGGGCCCCGAGGAGCCGAATTCCCGCTCGCACCTCGACGGGCCTCCTCCGGGATCCCGCCGGCCGGCCGGGTCCTTACCGTGTGCCTGCTCTCGCTGGGGAATTCAGCCGGCCCGCACCCGGCTGCGGCGCAGGCCCCCGATCCGGCGTCGGCACTCGCGCCCGAGGTGGCGGCCGACTTCCACGGGGCCTTCGCCAGCATGGCGTGGCGCGCACTCGTGCAACGCATCCACCCCGACGCCCTCGCCCGCCTGCGCCTCGCGACCGACATCCTGGTCCGGGTCGACACCACCGGGTACACGCTCGACACCCTGCTCGGAGGTGTGGTGTCCACCGCCTACCCCGCCCTCCCCGACGAGGAGGTGGTGCGCCGCCTGATGGCGGGGATCCAGCGCGAGGTGCCGGGACTCCTCTCTTCGCTGGTGTCGCGCCGGGCCGAGGTGGTGGGGGAGGTGGCCGAGGGCGAACTCCGGCATGTGGTCTACCGCGTCGTCACCCTGGCGACCGGCGCGGAGCCGCGCGTCGGCGTCATGACGCTGGCGCGGGATGGGGGGCGCTGGCGCGTGCTCGCGGCCGAGGATCTGGCCGTGCTGGAGACCGCGGTGCGCGGGATCCCCATCCCTCCCGGCCCCCGGCGTCCCGGCCGGGACGCCGGGGGGAGTCGGCTCACTCCGCCACCCCCTCCGGCACCCCTTCGATCACCCCCTCGAGCACCGCCATCAGCCGAGCCACGTCCTGCGGCTCGCTGGCGATCCCGAGTGACGCCCGCACAGCCCCCACCGGCACATCACCCCCGAGGCACTCCCGGAAGCGTGCCAGCGTGAAATCCCGCCCCAGGCGCTGCAGGCACTCCAGCGTCTCCCGCGCCGGCATGTCGAACGCGACCTCGGCCGCACCCGGATTGCAGAAACAGCCACCCCGGATGGAGACTCCGGCGCGGGCCGCGGCCCCCTCCACCGCTTCGTAGGGGAGCGGGCGCCCGGCCCGGTCCAGCAGGTTGAAGGCGACCGTGCCGCCCCGGTCGGCGGTGTCGGCCGGTCCGTACACCGCCACCGCCGGTGCGCCGTCCGGGTGGCGCAGGCCAGCCAGCGCCTCCAGCAGCCGCGCGGTGATGCCGCCCAACCAGCGCCTGAGCCGCACCATCCCCACCGCCTCGAGCAGGTCCAGTCCGGCCTCCAGCGCGCCCACCCCCAGAAAGTCCGGCGTACCGTCCTCGAAGGCGCCCCCCGCCTCCCGCAGCTGGTGGACATCGTTCTGGATGGAGACGAAGTCCACCGCGCCCCCGGCGTACCAGGGCCGCTCGAGCGCCTCCAGCGCCTCGCGCCTCGCCAGCAGTGCGCCCAGTCCGGTCGGAAAGCCGAACATCTTGTAGAAGGAGACGCAGGCGAAGTCGGCGCCCGCCTCGTTCATCGAGAAGGGGTTGGTGGGAACGTAGGCGGCGGTGTCGAGCAGTACGCGGAAGCCCCGCTCCCGGGCGGCGGACACCAGGTCCAGGGGGTGCTTCACCCCACTGAAATTCGACTGGGCGGGAAACGCCACCAGCGAGGGCGCGGTGCCCGCCCGCCCCAGGTGGGCGAGCGGGTCGTCCAGGCGAAGCTCTCGGGTCAGCGGCAGGAGCCGCTCGGACGCGCCCCGGCGCCGGGCCCATGAGCGCATGCCGCCCACCGAGTTGTGGTTGTCCACCGCTAGGGCGAACACCGATCCCGGGGCGAAGGGGAAGGCCTCCCCCACCAGCTTGAGGGCGCCGGACGCATTGCTGGTGAAGACCAGGTCGTAGGCGGCCGGATCCGCGTCAAAGATGCGAAACAGCCGCTCCCGGACCCGCTCCACGGTCTGCTCCGACGCCAGCGAGGCAGGGTTCTCGGAATGGGGGTTCCCCAGCACGTTCCCGAGCAGCCAATCCCGGTGCCGCTCCACCTGGCTCTCGCCGTAGAGGCCACTCCCGGTGTAGTCCAGGTAGGCATGTCCGCTGCGGGCCAGACGGGCGAATTCCCGTCCCCGCAGCTCCCGGAAGAACACGTCGTCCGGCGCCGTGGAGGGCGCTGCGTCGGATCTGGCTCGATTCATGCAAACGTTCTTGTCGAAGGTTGGCGGCGGGACGGACGGAACCGGTCGAGGTGGGTCGGCCCGTCGAACGATGGTTGCGGGGGCACATCACCCGCAACCCGCCGCGGGGTTGCACGAATACCCCCTCCGGAGCCTTTATTGAATCATCCGCATTTCATGATCCTCCGTTTCCGCCTTCCGACACCCTCTTCGCTCCCCGAGCGTCTGGAGAACCGCATGCGACTCCGTTCCCTGCTCGCCCTCACTCTGCTGGCGGTGCCCTCGGCGGTCCACGCCCAGAACCCCATTCAGCTCTCACTCTTCCCGCCGATCCAGATCGTGCCCGAGGACGAGGCCGTCTCCGGATTCCGGCTTGGCGTCTACGCCCGCAACGCGGAGATGAGCGGGCTGGACCTGGGGCTGGTGCTGCACTCGACCGGGAACGCCTCCGCGCTCCAGATCGGTGCGGTGAACGTGGTGGATGGCGACTTCCTGGGCGTCCAGGCGGGGTGGGGGGCGGGACTCGCGCTCGCCAACGTCACCCGCGGCGAGGTGCGCGGCGTGCAGCTGGCGCTCTACAACGGGGCCGGGACCGCGGAGGGCTTCCAGCTGGGCCTGGTCAACAACACGCAGACCGTCATGCGCGGCTTCCAGCTCTCGCTGGTCAACATCGCCGACGACATGAACGGCCTGCAGGTGGGGCTGGTGAACATCATCCGCAGCAAGGAGAACTTTCCCGTGCTGCCGCTCGTGAACTGGAAGTTCAACTGACCGCGGGAGGGCGAGACGGCGGACCCGGTCCGCAGACCCGGTCCGCGGGGCAGGTCCCGGAGACCGGCCCCGCGGCCGGTCATCGCTTCATGCGCGGGCGGAGACCTCGTCCCAGACCCGCGTGTAGTGCGCCTCGGCTGCCTCGGCGTAGCGGAGGGTGGCCAGGTCCAGGCGACGTACCGTGTCGCGCCCCATGACCCCTGCCAGGAACTCGAGCGGCTCCTTCAGATCCCACCCCAGGAAGGGGGTGGGACCGTGGTCCAGGCGGTCCAGCACGCGCAGCACCACGTAGGCGTCGTCCAGCAGCCCGCCCAGGCCGTGCGTCATCTCCGGTATGACGTCCACGGGGTTCAGGAAATACCGGGCCGCCAACTCCAAGATGGGCGTCACCACCGGCTGCAGCCCCCGCTGCTCCGCCTCCTGCCGGGCCCGCGCCAGGAATACGGGGACGCTCTCGATGATCTCCAGTGCGACGTCCCCCGTCTCGCGCACCTGCTCGTCGGTGGCCTCCGGCAGACGCCGCTGTATGTAGCGGTCCAGGCCCTCGCGCCCCCGCGCCTTGGCGCTCTCGATGACGGCGTTGACGTCGTCCAGGTTCATGCGGCAACCTCCTCCGGATCCCCTCCGGGCCCGCGCGGCCCGGACGTCGGCAAGCTACCGCCCCCCACACACACTCCGACACCCCGGACCGGCCATGAAAGACGGCGCCGCCACCCCCCGCGATCCGCTCCTCCCGGCAGGCGGCATTCAGATCGAATGCATCGACGCCCACACCGAGGGCGAGCCGCTGCGGGTGATCCTCAGCGGCTTCGACGAACTCCGGGGAGACTCCGTCCTGGGGCGGCGGCGCGACGCCCGCGAGCGATTCGACGCGCTGCGCACCGGTCTCATGTGGGAGCCGCGGGGGCACGCCGACATGTACGGGTGCATCGTCGTGCCTCCGGAGCGTCCCGACTCGGACCTGGGCGTGCTGTTCACGCACAACGCCGGCTACTCGACCATGTGCGGGCACGGCGTACTGGCGGTGGCGCGCGTGGCGGTGGAGGTGGGCCTGGTACCCTGCCGCGAGCCGGAGACCCACCTGGTGCTGGACACGCCGGCCGGGGTCGTGCGCGCCCGGGCGCGCGTGCGCGACGGGCGGGTGACCGCGGTCGCATTCCGCAACGTCCCCTCCTGGGCCGCCGGGCTGGACCTCGAGGTTCCCGTGCCCGGGATCGGGGCGGTGCGCTGCGACCTGGGCTTCGGTGGTGCCTTCTACGCCTTCGTGGACGCGGGGGCGCTCGGCCTTCCGCTCCGGCCGGAGGCGGTGGGTCCCCTGGTGGAGGCCGGCCGCGCCATCAAGGCCGCGGTGCAGGCGCACGCCCCCCCGCACCATCCGGGCGAGCCCGATCTATCCTTTCTCTACGGCACCATCTTCACCGGTCCCGCCGTCGATCCAGCGCACCACTCCCGCCACGTCTGCGTCTTCGCGGACGGAGAGGTGGACCGGAGCCCGACCGGAACCGGCGTGAGCGCGCGCCTGGCCCTGCTGCGGGCGCGGGGGCGGGCGCGGATTGGGCAGACGCTGACGTTCGAGAGCATCATCGGAAGCCGCTTCCGCGGGCGCATCGTGGAGGAGGGCCGCCACTTCGGTCTCGACACCGTCGTCCCCGAGGTGGAGGGGCGGGCATTCATCACGGCCCGCTCACGCTTCCTGTTCGACCCCGCCGACCCGTTCCGGGAGGGGTTCCTGGTGCGCTGACACTGCGCGCCACGCCGCGCCCTGCCGCACCGCGGGCGGCAATGGCGGCGATTCCCTCGCCACCGTACCTTGTGCACCCTTTGAGCCCCAGGCCGTGGACCCATTCGGGAGAGGAAGACGGGTGAAGCTGCACACCAAGATCGCCATCGGACTCGTGGCCGGCGCCGTCGTGGGCGGAGGCGCCAACGCCCTCTTCCCGGACGCCGGCTGGGTCGACTTCGTCTCCGAGAACATCGCCTACCCGGTCGGCCAGGTCTTTCTGCGCATGCTCTTCATGACGGTGGTGCCCATCGTCTTCACCTCCATCGCCCTGGGGGTGGCGGGGATCGGTGACATGAAGACGCTCGGGCGCATCGGCGGGCGCACCATGGGCTACTTCGCCCTTTCCACGCTCATCTCCGCCACCATCGGCCTGACGCTGGTGAACACCATCCGGCCCGGGGGCGGGCTCACGGAGGAGACCCGCGACGAGCTGATGGCGCAGTTCTCTGGCGGCGCGCAGGACCTGGCGATCGCGGGCTCCACCGATTTCGGAGTCAGCACGTTCGTGAACATCGTTCCGCGCAACCCGGTGGCGGCGGCGGCGGACATGGACATGCTGGCGCTCATCTTCTTCTCGCTCATCTTCGGCGCCGCGCTCACCCTGATCCCGCGCCAGACCGCCCAACCCGTCATCGACGTGCTACAGGGGATCGGAGACGCCATCATCAAGATCATCGACATGGCCATGGCGCTGGCCCCCTACGGCGTATTCGGCCTGATCTTCGTGATCACCTCCCAGTTCGGGTGGAGCATTCTGGGATCGTTGAGCATGTACGTGGTGGTGGTGGTGCTGGGGCTCGGGCTGCACGCGGCCTTCGGCATCTCCGCGCTGGTGCGGATCTTCGCCCGCATGAGTCCCATCCGGTTCTGGAAGGCGGTCACAGCCCCCATCATCACCGCCTTCTCGACCTCGTCCTCCATGGCGACCCTGCCCACGTCCATCGCCACGGCCGAGAAGGAGCTGGACGTGCAGCCCAAGGTGGCGGGCTTCGTCCTTCCGCTGGGCGCCACCATGAACATGAACGGGACCGCGCTCTTCGAGGGCGTCACCGTCCTCTTCCTGGCGCAGGTATTCGGGGTGGACCTGGGTCTGGGCCAGCAGGTGGTGGTGATCATGCTGGCGGTCCTGACCGCCATCGGAGCGGCCGGCGTCCCCGGCGGATCGCTCCCCCTGATGATGCTCATCATGGCCACGGTGGGTGTGCCCCCCGAGGGAATCGCCATCGTGCTGGGCGTGGACCGGATCCTGGACATGTCCCGCACCACGCTGAACGTGTGCGGCGACATCTCGGCGGCGGTCTACATCGATCGGGTCGACCGGGACCTGGACCGGGCGGCGGCGGTCACGCCGGGCGTGACCGCCGGGACGGGCTGAGGCAGGGGGACGGGGGCGCGCCCCACCCCGGGGCCGCGACGGCGGAACGCGAACCACCAACAAGGCGTTGGGTACGGGTGTCTCCTGAGCACACCCCGCTCCGCGGGGCCGGCTCGCGCTCTCCGTCTTCCCCAGTACCCTCCCCATGCGCTTCGCGCCCCCTACGATTCATGCAGCCCGCCGCGGACGTCTGTTCCGCCACCGCGCGGGGTGGTGCCTGGTCGGGACCGTCCTGTTCGGGCTGATCGCCGCTGACGCCGGCGTCCTGCACGCGCAGGAGTCCGCTGCTCCACCCGTGCTGACTCTCGACGAGGTGATCGAGCGTGCGCTGGTGACGGACCCCGCCGCCGTCCAGGCGGCCACCTCCGTGTCGCTCGCCGAGGCGAATCAGCTGCAGGCCCGCGGCACGCTGCTGCCCACCGTCAACTCCAGCTTCACCTTCGCCAACTCCAGCAACCAGCGCTTCGATCAGACCACCGGGCAGCTGGTCTCGCAGAACTACTCGGCGCAGCTCCAGGCCAACTACGAGCTGTTCGGCGGCGGGCGCCGCCTGCTGCAGATGCGCTCGGCGGGGGCCGGAATGGACGCCGCCCAGGCGGGGCTCCGCGCCCAGCGCTTCAACACCATCCTCAACGCCACAGCCACCTACTTCGCGGCCGCCGCCGCGGACGACCTGCTGCGGGCGGCGGAGGGCCGGCTGGAACGGGCCCGCCAGCAGCTGGTCTTCGCCGAGACCCGCCTGGAGGTGGGCAACGCCACCTCCTCGGACGTCCTGCGTGCCGAGCTGGAGGTGAGCAACTCCGAGCTGGCCGTCCTGCAGGCGCGCACCAGCCTGGAGGCCAACCGGCTCCAGCTTGGGCGGCTGGCGGGGCTGGAGGGAGAAGTGAGCCCCTCGGCGGATGCCCTGCCGGACCGGGCGCCGGCGCTGCCGGACGAGGACATTCTGGTTGCGCGCGCGCTGCGCAGTTCCCCCGAGGTGGTCGCGGCCCGGGCCCAGGTCAACGCCGCCAGCGCCGACCGGCTCGGGGCCTGGACCGGGTACATCCCCAGCGTGCGCTTCATCGGCGGTTACGACTGGTTCGCCTTCCAGTTCCCCCCCGACCGGCGTTCGTGGGCCTTCCGGCTGGTGGCGTCGCTGCCCCTCTTCAACGGATTCCAGCGCGAGACTGGGATCATGCGGGTGAACGCCCAGTTGCGGGCCGCCGAGGCGCGGGCCGCGGACGCGGACCGCGCCGTGCGCACCCTCCTCCGCACCGCCTACCGCGCGGTCCGGACCCGGGAGCGGGAGGTCGAGATCGCCGACCGCGGCGTCGCGCTCGCTCGCGAGGATCTGCGCGTCCAGGAGGACCGCTACCAGCTCGGGGTCGCCAACATCGTCGACCTGCAGACGTCTCAGCTTGCGCTCGCGGACGCGGAGGCGGCCGCGGTGGTGGCCCGCCAGGCGCTGGGCACCGCACTCGCGGAACTGGAAGCGATCCTGGGCGAGACGCTCACATCATGACATCCACTCTGGCCACCAGGGCCATGCTCATAGACTTCACCATCACCGGATTCCCCTACACGCCGGGGCTCGATCGATCGGGGCGCCGGCCGCGGCGCGCGGCCGGACTCACCGGCCTGGGTCTCGCCACTCTTCTCGGCCTCGGCGCCTGCGGCGGGGAGAGCCCCCCGGCCGGAGGTGCGGGCCAGGCGGGCGGCGGGCCCGGAGGACCGCCCGGCGCCGGCGCCCCCCAGGCGGTGGGAGTGGTTCCGGTGACGCGGGGCTCCATCGAACGCTCGGTGTCGGTCTCGGGCGTGATCGAGC
>JAVVFC010000170.1:0-6369 GCA_032250975.1 Longimicrobiales bacterium
CACGCGGGGGCAACGGCGCTCGTCTTCCTCCTGCTGGCCGCCCTTGTCCCCGGCGTCGCCGGCCCCCTCGCCGGCGCGGCGCTCTGGGCCGTGCACCCTGTGCACGTCGAGGCCGTCGCTTCTGTGGTCGGGCTCGGGGAGGTGCTCGCTGCCGCGTTCGTCCTGCTGGCCGCTCTGGTCTACCTGCGGGATGGGCGCGGGCTCGGGGAGCTGGGCCCACACCCCCGCGTGCGGGACGAACGCGGCCACCGCCGCCAGGGCGAGCCCCGGCAGCGGGACCCGGATGCGCATGGCAGGTACCGCTCTCATCGTGGACCCTCCCCCCTGATGACCTCGAACGGCTCCACCTCGCCGAAGTCCGCCAGGCGTCCCCAGTAGCGGGCCGACGCCTGCGCGAAGCGGGCGGAGTACTCGCGCGCCGGACGCCCCGCGCCGTAGAACGGCTCCAGCGCCTCCAGCTTCACCGACATGTACTGCTCGACCGCCTTGAAGTATCCCGGCCGGAAGTCGAAGGAGGCCGACGGGGTGGCGTAGGCCAGCACGGCGCGGGTGTCGGTGAGCACCATGCGGCCGAGGCGGTGGGCCTCCTTGCGGAACGGGTCGTGGTCGGCCATGGAGGGCAGGTAGGCGACGTCCGGCCGCAGCTCCTTGACCACCCGCCCCAGCAGGAGCTGGCGGTCGGTGAGGTCCCCCGCCGCCTCGTCCCCGTCCGCCAGGATCACGCGGGCGCCGAGCCGCTCGGCGGCCTGACGCGCCGCCTGCGGCGGCTCCCGCCGGTCGGGATCACCCGTCCCCAGCACGAACACCAGCACGTCGTGCCCCTGCGCCCGGTGGAAGGCCAGGGTCGCACCGCACCCCATGACCACGTCGCCGGCCCGCACCCCCAGCGCCAGGACATTGGGGGGCCGCATGGCGGCCGGGTGCAGTCCGGGCGCCAGATCCCGCAGCGTGCGCAGCAGGTCCTCCCGCTGCACGGGTTTGGTCAGAATGCCGTCCACGCCCGCGCGGTAGGCCGACTCGGCATAGCCCGGTGCGGTGTATCCGGTGGTGGCCAGCACCGGAATGTCGGGGCGGCGCCGCTTGAGCTCCCGGGTCAGGTCGAAGCCATCCATCCCCGGCAGGTTGAGGTCGGTGACGACCAGGTCGAACTCCCGCTCCTGGGACAGTTCGAGCCCCCGCACCCCGTCCTGCACATGGGTGACGTCGTACAGATCGCGGGACAGCATCGCCCGCATCAGCAGCGCCTGGTCCAGCGCGTCCTCCACCAGCAGCACGCGGATCCTCTGCGCCGCTCCTCCGTCCGCCCCGGTCATCGCTCCCCTCCCGGCCCCCGCTCCGACTGGACCCTGTCCACCAGGGCGGGCACCACGCTGCGGGGCAGCAGGCGGGGCAGGAAGGCGGAGACCCGATTCAGGAAGCCCGGTACCACACGCGCGCGGCCCCGGAACATGCCGTCAATGCCCTCACGCGCCACCCGGGCGGCGGGGAGGACGCTCGCCCGGGCCGCGCGCGGCACCCGGAAGCCGGCCCGCTCCTGAAAGCCGGTGAGCACCGGCCCCGGGCAGAGGCAGGTGACGGTGACGCCGCTCCCGCGGAGTTCCTGGGCGAGCGCCTCGCTCAGGGAGAGTACGTAGGCCTTGGTGGCGTAGTATACGCTCATGCCGGGGCCCGGAAAGAAGCTCGCCACCGAGGCCACGTTCAGGATGCGGCCGTACCCCTGCGCCGCCATGTCCGGGGCGAAGCGGCGCGCCAGCACGGTGAGCGCCTCCACGTTCAGACGGAGCATTGCGAGCTCGCCCTCCGGATCCTGCTCGAGCCACGGTCCCCACTGCCCCACTCCCGCGTTGTTGACCAGCACCTCCACGGTCACATCGAGCGCCTCCACGGCGTCGGCCAGCGTCTCCGCCGCCCCCGAACGCCCCAGATCACTCGTGAGCGTGTGCGTGCGGGTGCCGTGGGCGTCCTCCAGTTCGCGCGCCAGCGCCTGCAGGCGCTCGCCACTGCGCGCGGTCAGCACGAGAGGGAAGCCCCGCTCCGCCAGCACCCGCGCCATCTCGGCGCCCAGGCCGCCCGAGGCGCCCGTGACCAGCGCCCACCCGCGCCCCCACCGGCTCCCGGCGGCCGCGCTCACGTCTCCCCCGCCGGGGTCAGGTCGGGCACCGGGCGGCCGGCCGTGCGGGACGGCTCCGGCACCAGGAACCAGACGATCAGCCCCATGCCCAGCACCGAGAAGGCGCCCAGCACCGTGTTGGACGCGTATCCCGCCCCCGCGAAGAGGGGGCCCGCCACCGCGCCCCCCACCGCGAAGCCCATCTGCCCCAGGGCCACTGTGAGGCTCATCAGCGAGCCGCGCCGGTGGTCGTCCACCAGCCCGGTCAGCAGCGCCGAGAAGGGGGAGATGCGCATGGCCACACCCACCATGGTGAGGAAGAAGACCGGGTAGGCCATCCAGAAGTCCTGGATGAGCACCGTGGTCAGACCCATGACGACGAAGAGCCCGGCGCACGAAAGGAGGATGATGCCCTTGCGCCCGACCCGGTCCGACATGCGCCCCGCCTGTGGCCCGGTGAGCACGTTGGCGATCCCGCCCAGCAGGAAGAGGGTGGCGATCGCCCCGGGCGTCGCCCCCATGTCGCGCTCCAGCCAGGTGGGAAAGTACACCACGTAGAGGCTCACCCCCAGGAACATGAGGAAGAAGGCGAGCGAGGCGTAGGCGATACCCGGCCGGCGGAGCAGGGCCACGTAGTCGCGGAAGGCGCCCGACACCGTGAGCCGGCCCTGCGAGCGCGCCACGTCGGGCTGCGGGATGCGGGCCAGGATCAGGAAGAAGGCCAGGAACATGGTCACCGCAAAGAGGGCGAACGGCGCCCGGAAGCCGAAGCGGCCGGCCAACACGATGCCGAGCGGAATGCCGATGATCTGCCCGAACGCCGACCCGCTCATCACCCAGCCGGTGGCCCAGCCGCGCCGGTTGTAGGGAAAGTAGTCCCCGATGTAGGACACGGCCGCCCCGCTCAGCACGCCCCCCGCGGAGCCCGCGAAGACGCGCACCGCCAGGAAGGAGTAGTAGTCCACCACCAGGGCGTGCAGGGTGAGCGCCACGAACATCGTGCCGGTGCCCAGCAGCAGGATCCGGCGCCGGCCGATCCGGTCGGAGATCGGTCCCGAGATGATGGCGAACACGCCCACCATGAGTGCGTAGGCGGAGACCAGCGTGCCCAGGGCGGCGTCGGCGATGCCCAGCTCGGTGCCGATCAGGGGGAGGATCGGCGAGATGATCATGATCTGGCTGGAGGCCGAGAAGACCAGCAGCCAGAGCGCGAAGACGATGACCTGCGGGGAGGCGTTCCGCGGGCTCACGGCAAGCGGACCCGGATACAGTGGGGAGGGGGACTCACCCGCCCTCCCGGTGCACGATCATGGAGTGGCGCTGGTCGGTGGGCATGATCACCAGGTTGAAGACGTCCACGTGCTCGGGGGCGTTGGCCACGTAGAGCACCGCGTCGGCCACATCGGCCGGGGAGAGGGGTGTGTAGCCCTCGTACACCTGCTCCGCCCGCCCGGTGTCCCCGTGGAAGCGGACCTCGCTGAACTCGGTCTCCACCAGCCCGGGGTCCACACTCGAGACCCGCAGCCGGGTCCCGGCCAGATCCATGTTCAGCCCCTCGGAGATGCCCCGCACCCCGAACTTGGTGCCGCAGTAGACGTTGCCGCGCGGATAGCTCCACCGTCCGGCCGTGCTGCCGATGTTGATCACATGCCCCCGGTCGCGCGCCACCATGGCGGGGAGGAAGGTGCGGGTCAGGTAGAGCAGCCCCTTCAGGTTGGTGTCGATCATCTCGTCCCAGTCGTCGGGGTCGCCCTCGTGCAGCGGGTCCAGCCCGAGCGCCTTGCCGGCGTTGTTGAGCAGGATGTCGACCGCCACCCCCTCCGCCTCCAGCTCGCGCCCGAGCGCCGCCACCGCCGCCCGCTCGCGCACGTCCAGGGGTGCGGTGCGGATGGAGACCCCGAAGGCGTCGCGCAGCTCGGTGGCCAGCGCCTCCAGGCGCTCTCGCCGGCGCCCCACCAGCACCAGGTGCACCCCGCGCGCCGCGAAGGCCCGCGCGCACGCCTCCCCGATCCCCGCGGTGGCTCCGGTGACGAGTGCGGTGCGTCCCTCGATGCGGTTCATGCTGCCGGCCTGCGGTTGTGCGTGGTGGGCGGTGGGCGGGACCCCGGTGGCGGGCCCACGGAGACGAGCCCCTGACAATAGGACGCCGGCCGGACCGGGAAAAGCGCCGTCGTCCCGCCCGGCCCCGTGGACAGAACGCCCGCGGGGAGCGTAGAGTGCCCCCGTAGAGTGCCCCCGTGCCCGCCCGCCGGGCACACCCCCGTCGTATCGCCCCCACCGCCAGGAGCCGCCGCGTGCAACGAACTCCCTACGACCGGCGCGCCGTGTGGGGGTGGGCGCTCTACGACTTCGCCAACTCGGCGTACACCACCCTGATCGTCACCTTCATCTACGCCGTCTACTTCACCCAGCAGATCGCCCCGGACGGGGTCACGGGGACGGCGCTCTGGTCCAGGGGGGTCACCATCACCGCGGTCGTGGTGGCGCTCGCCTCGCCGGCGCTCGGGGCGCTGGCCGACCGGGGCGGGATGCGGCGCGGCCTGCTCATGTCCGCCACCGCCGTGACGGTGGTGAGCGTCTCGCTGCTGGCGCTCCCGGGCCCGGGCCAGGTCCACCTCGCGCTCGCGATCTTCGTGCTCAGCAACGTGGCCTACGAACTGTGCGGGGTCTTCTACAACTCCTACCTGCCCGAGGTGGCGCCCCCCTCCCACATCGGACGCATCTCCGGGTACGGCTGGGCCCTGGGGTACCTGGGTGGGCTGCTCGCCATGGCGGTGGCCCTCTTCGTGTTCATCCAGCCGGAGACGGCGCCCTTCGGGCTGGACAAGGGCACCGGAGAGCATGTGCGGGCCACCACCGTGCTGGTGGGCGTGTGGTTCGCGGTGCTCAGCCTGCCCATGTTCCTCTGGGTGAAGGAGCCGCGCACCGTCGTGCGCCCGCCCCTGGGGACGCTCGTCACCGACGCATTCCACCGTCTGGGCACCACCTTCCGCGAGATCCGCCGCTACGGCGAGATCTTCAAGCTCCTGGTGGCGCGCATGATCTACAACGACGGCCTGGTGACCATCTTCGCCTTCGGACCCATTTTCGCCGCCGAGGTGCACGACTTCACCCTCACGGAGGTCATGTACTGGGGGCTGGCGCTCAACGTCACCGCGGGCGCGGGCGCCTTCCTGATGGGCTTCCTGGACGACCGCGTCGGGGGCAAGCGCACCCTGTACGTGACGCTGGCCGGCCTCCTGATCGGGGGGCTCTGGGCGGTGACGGCCGACTCCAAGACCAGCCTCTACCTGGCGGGGCTCTGGGTGGGGATCTTCGTGGGACCCAACCAGGCGGCCTCCCGCTCCCTGCTGGGACGCTTCGTGCCGCGCGCCAAGGAGACCGAGTTCTACGGCTTCTTCGCCTTCTCCGGAAAGGCGATGGCCTTCATGGGCCCCCTCCTGCTGGGCGTGGTGACCGAGCTCACCGGATCGGTGCGGGCGGGGATGTCCACCATCCTGGTCTTCTTTCTGATCGGGGGGCTGCTGCTGCTCCCCCTCGACGAGCGGCGCGGTCTGGCGGCGCGCGCGGCGGAGGAGGAGGCATGAAGCGGGAGCCCCGGCGCGTTCACCTCCCCTGGTGGGGGTTCACCCTGCTCTGTGCGGCGGTGGGCTTTCTGCTGGGTCAATGGCCGGGCGCCGTGATCGCCGGCGTGCTGGGCTTCTTTGCCTGGAAGCTCCGCTGACGGGCGCGCGAACCCACCCGTCCCCCACCCCGTCTCCCCCCATGGACGACACGGTAGCCGACGTCCTCGTCGTCGGCGCCGGCGCGGCCGGGCTCATGGCGGCCCGCTTCGCCGCCGGCGCCGGCGCCCGCACCGTCCTGCTCGAGCGCACCGCCGACGGCGGCCGCAAGATCCTCATCAGCGGGGGCGGGCGCTGCAACGTGCTCCCGGGCACGTTCCGCCCCGAGCGTTTCGTGACCGACTCCTCCCCGCATACACTGCGCCGGGTCCTTCGCTCCTGGCCCCTGGCCGAGCAGCGGCGCTACTTCGAGGAGGAACTCGCCCTCCCGCTCGTGCACCAGGCCGACGGCGACAAGCTCTTTCCGGCTTCGAACCGCGCCCGCGACGTGCGGGACGCGCTGGTGGAGGCCGCGCGCGCGGCGGGCGCCGCGATCCACTTCGGCCGCACGGTGGTCGCCATCCACCCGCCGGGCCCGCACTCCACACCCGGCTGGCGCGTGGAGACCGAGGAGGGCGTCGACTACCGGACCCGGAG
>JAVVFC010000171.1:0-6358 GCA_032250975.1 Longimicrobiales bacterium
CGTCCCCACAACCGGCAGGAGAGGTTCTGGTAGGGGAGCCAGCGGTTGAGGAGGAGATCCAGCGCCGGGTCCGGCGTGCGCACCTGCACCGTCTCCAAGCGGCGCTCCCAGGCGGCACCGACCTGGTCGAAAGCCGTCTCGGCGGCGGGAACCCCCCCGTGCTTCTCGATCAGCCGCAGCGCGTGCTCCCGGTCGTCCCCCTGACCGAGCAGAAAGAGAAGCTCCACCGACGCCCCGGCCGGGATGTCGAGGTGGATCTGCAGGGCCGCGCAGGGATCGAGCCCGGCGCGCACCGTTCCGGCGAGGCCGATGCGCCCCAACGCCGCCGGACTCGCGGGGCTGCCCATCCGGCCGAGGAACTCCGAGCGCGAGCCGGTGAACCCGTGTAGGCGCCGGTCGGCCGCGGCAAAGGCCACGCGCCCGCCGAGCTCCGGGTGGTACGGGTTGCGGGCCAGGATGGCGTTGCGGGCTTCGTCGTGCTCCAGCACCACGAACGGCTGCGTCTCGGACCGCTGGGTGCCGAGGACCCACTCCACGTAGTGGGTGGCGGTGATCCGCCGGGTGTGGCTCCACGCGTTCTCCAACCGGACCTGGATGAACTTGACCGGGTCCGTCTCCGCCGCAAACACCCGAACCTGCTGTTCCAGCCCGTGGCTATTGTGCTCGAACGTGGAGTACCCCACGCCGTGGCGCACCCGGTAGGGGGCGGCGGCGCCCGCCGGCAGGGGCGTGGGTGTCCACACCTCGCCGGTCTCCTCGTCGCGCAGATACAACGCCTCGCCGGTCGGATCGCTCACCGGGTCGTTGTGCCAAGGCGTGAGCCGGTTCTCTCCGCTGTTCTCGCACCACGTACAACTGGAGCCGGAGTCCGTGACCAGGAACCCGAAGCAGGGGTTCGCGACCACGTTGATCCAGGGAGCGGGGGGAGGAGTGCCGGGGTCACGAAAGATCACGTACTCCCGCCCGTCGGGGCGAAAGCCACCCCAGCCGTTGTCGAACGCGAGGTCCTGCGGGCGGGCGAGCGGCGGGATCTCTTGCGGGAGCGCCCGGTGCAGGGGAGAGGGCGACAGAGCCGGCAGGGGCAACGGTTCCCGCCCGATCCCCCGCAACTGGGACGCCAGGTCGCCCTCGGCGCCGTCGAGGACGACCCGCGCGGCCGTCTCGAGCAACACGAGATCCTCCGGCTGCATCAGCTCCGCCCGGAGCAGGAAAATGCCCCCGCGCCGGTCGATCCATGCTTCGCCCCCCGTCTGGGCGACCAGCCGTTGGAGGTGGCCCTGGACCTCCTGGGAGTACCCCGCCTGCTTCTCGTTCAGGATCGCCAGGTCCACGCGCAGCCCGCGGTTCCTCCAGTAGGCGTGGGCTTTCAAGACCTCGAGGAGGACCCCCGCTTCTTCCTCGCCGGCGACCCGCACCAGCAGGATCGGGTGGTCCCCGGAGATGGCGAACGGCCAGAGCCCGGGCTGGCCCAACCGGTTGGCGGCGATCACGTGGGGCTTGGCCCGCAGGGCATCGTGGGGATAGAGGAGCAGGCTCAACAGCCCCTGAAACCGCTCCAGCTCCGCCGTGGTGAGGCCCGTGCGCTCCAGCTCGATCTCGCTCATGGTGCGCGCTTCTCCGAAGACCCGGTCGATCTGACTCCACTGGCGGTAGCGGTCGGCCAGGGAAACGGCCGCCTCGCGACTCTCCGACGCCAGGGTAACAAACGCCAGCTCGACGGTCGCGTGGGGCTTTAGGATGACCGCTTGCGACAGGGAGAAGACGGGATCGAGCGTCGCGCCTGTTGTTCCGGTGAGCCCGGCGCCCGCGGAGCGCAGCGCCGCCGGGCTGCGCTCCGTGCCGTCGCGGCCCAGAAAGCGGGCCCGGTCGGTCTCGTGAGCCGCGTTTGCGGCCCCCTCCTTCAGGACCAGCAGGTGGGCCAGATACACGGGGTGTTCCGCCGGGTCGCGCGGACGGCGGGAGAACAGGAGGGTGTTGCCGTCCGCGAGGCACTGGCTCTCGATGAAGAGCTTGTTGAAGGCGGGGTGGCGGACGTCCTGGGGAGCGAGCACCACCTCCCCGTAGCTGGTCACTTCCAGGCGGCGGGGCTTGGACCCTTTGTTGGTGAGCACGACCCGTCGCACTTCCACCGGGTGCTCGGGATGGACGGCGATCTCCAGCGAGGCCGCGATCTGGCGGAACTCACACCGCAGGTCGGCCTTGTGGGCCGAGAAGGTGACCGTCCTGCCCTGGTACCCGGTCCCCGTGGGCTGATAGCCGATCGACCAGAGGGCGTCGGCGTCCACGTCCCGGAGATAGATCCAAGTGCCCCAGTCGTCCCTGGTGGTGTCGGCGCGCCAGCGCGTGAGATCCACCTCTCCCCACCGGCTGTAGCCCCCGCCGCCGCTCGTGAGCAACACGCCGTAGGTGCCGTTGGAGAGGTAGTGCACGAGCGGGAACGGCGCGTCGAGGGGCGCCGACCACGGCTCAACGCGCTCCGCCCGGTGCTCCTTGATCGAGCCTTCCGCAGCGGAGGGGTGGGGTTTTTCGAGGGGGGCCGTGTGGTGGATCCGCTCCTGGAGGAGCATTTCCACGCTGCGAATCGAGGGGTCGCGGTGGAAGCGGCGCACCATGACGCCGTTGTGGAGGTAATTGCCGAGGGACACGAGGATCATGCCCTGGTGGTGCGCCATGTAGGAGCGCACGATCGCCTTCTTCTGCCCCAGATTCAGCCGCGACGGGGTGTAATCCACAGCCTCGTAGAGGCCGTACATCCCGAGCAGTCCCGCTTCGATCAAGCGCTCGACGTTGTCCATCACCGCCTGGGGATCGAGGGGGAGGGCCAAGAGGCACGCGTAGGGCGTCACCACCAGGTCCTCTTCCAGGCCGCGCTTCAAGCCGAGGCCGGGTACCCCGAAGGCCCGGTACTGGTAGTTCTGCTGGGCGTCGAACCGGTAGTAACCCGACTCCGAGGTACCCCACGGGACCCCCTTCTGCCGCCCATACGCCACCTGCCACCGCATCGCCGCCCGGTCGCTCTCGGCGAGCAGCGTCCCCGGGTGCTCCTCGAGGAGCAAGAGGGGCATCAGGTACTCGAACAGGGTTCCGCTCCAAGACAGGAGGGCTCGTGAGTCGTCCAACTGCGTCATCGGACGGCCGAGGTGGAGCCAGTGACTCTGGGGCACGTCTCCCTTGGCGATGGCCAAGAGGCTCGCCACCCGGGCCTCGGAGCTGAGCAGGTCATAGTGGTTCGTGTCGTGCTCTTCGACGTCGACGTTGTAGCCGATGGTAAAGAGCTTGCGCCGGGCATCGAACAGGAAGCGAAAATCCATGGCGGCCACGTAGCGCTCGGCCCGGGCCATGCTGGTTGCGTAGCGCTCCACGAGCTGCCGAGCGGCGTTCCCGCCCTGCCGAAGCGACCCCAGGAGTTCCTCGAGCCAGCCCGCCGCCCGTTCGCATTCCGCTTCCGAGCCGGGGGTCTGGCGGGTCTGGAGCACCAGCTCGCGCAGCGCCTCCCGGTGCGTCTCGTACGCGGCGGCAAGGGCGGCCAGGCTCTCCGTCGCCTCCAACCGACCCCGCAGGGTTCGCCAGGGCTGCTGCAGCCCACCCTGTGTGCCGGCCCGCAAGAGTGCCGGGGGGTGCGCCAAGGGGAACCGCCACGGCGCCAGGGTGCGAAGCTCGCGCAGGGTGTTGCGCACCTGACGCCGAATCCGCTCCGACCAGTGCCGCAGGCTGTCCAACTCACCGGCGGACATGCCCGCGAGGCCCTGGTCGAGCAGGACCCCGAGCAGCCGGTCGAGCTCCGGGCCCTGCCGCACGGCCACGGTCTCCCACAGCGGGGGCCAGCGCAGCGGGTCGTGGCGCACCGAGAGGATCTGGCGGCGCACCTGGCCCAGATGGGACTGCACCGGAGCAAGTGCCGCACCGGCGGGTTCCCGCAGGCTCTGCAGCTCCTCCCCGAGCACCGAGAGCGTATCCAAGAGCCCCTGCCACTGCTGCCAACGCAGCACGGGTGTCTCGAGCGCCTCCTGAAAGCCCTGCCGCAGGGCGACCAGGTTGGCCGCCAGGTTGCCACTGTCCACCGTGGAGACGTAGCGCGGGTGCAGGGGCTTCAAGGTCCGCGTGTCGAACCAGTTGAGAAAGTGGCCCCGGTACCGTTCCAGGCGGTCCAGGCTGTCGAAGGCCTGCGCCACGCGAAACGACAGGAGCAGCTTGCCGATGTACCCGAAGTCGTGAGCGGCGAGGGTCGAGAGGAGCCCCAGCCCCACGTTGGTGGGGGAGGTGCGGTGGGCCACCACGCCCTTCGGCGATTCCTGGAAGTGGTCCGGCGGAAGCCAGTGGTCGTCGGGCCCCACAAACCGCTCGAAAAAAAACCAGGTCCGTCGGGCGAGCCACGAGAGCCGGTAGCGCTGCTCGGGAGTGGCGAGCCTCTCGGTGACGACCTCCGGCTTGCTGATCCGCCACGCGAGGTGGGGCGCGAGCGCCCAGGCCAGCAGAAACGGAGCGGCGGCGAACAAGGCCGTGGGGTTGGTCGCCGCGACGGCCCACGCGAGCACGCCGGCCGACACCGGCGCCACCGCCATGCGGAGCCAGGTCCGCAGATGCCCGTTCCCGTCCTCGAACAGCCGCGCGGTGGTCGCTGCAGTCGTCCACTCCAGGAGGTTGCGCCGGGTCACACCCAGGCGAACCAGGGTGCGCACGATCGCGTCCAGCGCGAGAAACGCCTCGTACGGGAGAAACGCCAACTGGAGGAGCCAGCGCAAGGCGTGCCGGCGCAGGGCGGGGATGGGTCCCGCCCAGGAGCCTCGACGGGCGCGTCCCGCCACCTCTTGCCCCGCGGCCGTTAGCAGGGGAATCTCCGGAGTGAGCGCGGCCAACAGGGTCCACAGCAAGGCCGACCCGGGGAGCCACAGCCAGGCCGCCGCCAACCAGGCCAAGAGCGCCGGGCAGAGCAGGCTGCGCCGCAGGTTGTCGGCGATCTTCCAGCGCTGGATGACCGGCAGGGTGCGCGCCGCGCCCCTGCGGGAACACCCGGAGACGAGCCACGGCAGGAGCTGCCAGTCTCCGCGGATCCACCGGTGCTGCCGGCTGGCCCAGGGGAGATACGCGCCCGGGTAGTCCTCCAGGAGGGTGACGTCGGTCACCAGGGCCACCCGCCCGTGCACGCCCTCCAAGAGATCGTGACTCAGCAGGCAGTTTTCCGGAACCACTCCCTCCAGGGTCCTCTGAAAGCCTTCGAGGTCGTAGAGCCCCTTGCCCACGTACAGGCCCTCGCCGAACAGGTCCTGGTACACGTCGGAGACGGCCCGAGAATACAGGTCGAGCCCGGTATCGCCGGAAAAGATCCGGGAAAAGGGCGACTGGTTGGCGCTCACGGCGGTGATCTCGACGCGGGGCTGGAGGATCGTGTACCCGGCGACGACCCGGTGACTCCGAGGGTCCAGGTGGGGACGGTTCAGCGGATGTGCCAGGGTTCCGACCAGCCGCGCGGCGCTGCCGCGGGGGAGGCCGGTATCCGCGTCCGCGGTGAGGACGTAGCGGATCTCGGGAAGCACCGAGAGATCTCCGGCCTGCACGATGAACGAGGTCGGCGCGCCCCCGCGGAGCAAGCGGTTGAACTCCTCGAGCTTCCCCCGCTTGCGCTCCCACCCCATCCACACGCCTTCGGAGGGGTTCCAGCGGCGCTCCCGGAGGAACAGGTAGAAGGGCGCGGAGGAGTCCCGCCCGTACCGCCGATTGAGCGCCGCCAGGGCGGCCTCGGCCCGCGCCACGATGGGTCCGTCGCCCACCCGGTGTGCCCGCGGCGCGTCCGCGAAGTCGGCCAGCACCGCAAACCCCAGATGGGGGTCTGGATTGCTCAGGTGATGCAGCTCGAGCTGCTCGAACAGGGAGTCGACGTCGTGCGCATCCCGAAACAGCGCCGGCACCACCACCATGGTCCGGCAGGCCGCGGGGATCCCGTCCCGAAAGTCCAGCTTGGGAAGCACCCGGGGAGGCAGGGAGAGGGTCAGCAGCCAGTTGACGAGGGCGACGGCACTCGAGACCGCGGGGACGAGCGTCAGCACGGCCACGGCTGCCACCTGCCAGGCGCCGCCTCCTCGCGAGATGCCGTAGGCGACCGCCAGCAGCCAGAGCACCGCCGAGAGCACACCGACCCCGCCGAGATACACGACCGTGGGATGGGCCAGAAGCAGGCGGCGCAGCCGGAGCCTTACCGGCACCCGACAGCCGAGCGCTCGCTCCAACTCCGGGCGGCCCGCCCCGAGCAGGGCGTAGCCCACATGCCCCTGCGCGGGGTCGCCTCGATCCGCAGGCATCCGCGCGGCGAGGTCCAGCGCCGCCTGCGCCACGGCAACCTCGCCCTTCCCCGACGCAATCG
>JAVVFC010000172.1:0-6312 GCA_032250975.1 Longimicrobiales bacterium
GCGGCTACAAGAACTCCCGCCCGGTGCTGCGGCTGCTCCCGACCGAGGCCCCCTGGGTGATCCAGGGTCCGGGCGAGAACGCCGGCGTGGTGGACGTGGGCGACGGATACGCGCTCGCATTCAAGATCGAGTCCCACAACCACCCCTCCGCGGTGGAGCCCTACCAGGGCGCGGCCACGGGCGTGGGCGGGATCCTGCGCGACATCTTCACCATGGGCGCGCGCCCGATCGCGGTGCTCGACTCCCTGCGCTTCGGCGATCTGGACTCTCCGCGCGTGCGCTATCTCTTCTCCGGCGTCGTGCGGGGGATCGGCGACTACGGCAACTGCGTGGGTATTCCCAACATCGGAGGCGAGGTCCACTTCGACCGCGGCTACGAGGGCAACCCCATCGTCAACGCAATGTGCCTGGGGTTGATGAGGCACGACGAGCTCATCACGGGCGTGGCGGAGGGCGTGGGCAACACCCTGATGGCGGTGGGGGCCCGCACCGGCCGCGACGGCATCCACGGCGCCACCTTCGCCTCCGAGGAACTCAGCGAGGACGCGGACGAGGACGCCCGCCCGCGCGTCCAGGTGGGCGACCCCTTCACCGAGAAGCTCCTGCTGGAGGCCTCGTTGGAGCTCATCCATAGCGGCCACATCGTGGGGATCCAGGACATGGGTGCGGCCGGCCTCACCTCCTCCGCCACCGAGATGGCGGGACGGGGCGGGACCGGGGTCACCCTGGACACTGCCCGCGTCCCCGTGCGGGAGGAGGGGATGACGCCCTACGAGATCCTCCTCTCCGAGTCGCAGGAACGCATGCTGGTGGTGGCCGAGCGCGGCCGGGAGGAGGAGGTCCGGAAGATTCTGGAGAAGTGGGAGCTGGAGGCGGCGGTCATCGGCGAGGTCACGGACGATGGCCTCTTCCGGGTGCAGGAGAACGGGGTCACGGTGGCGGAGATCCCCGCCCTTCCCCTCACGCAGGGGTGCCCGACCTACGAGCGCGAGGGGATCGAGGCGCTCGAGATCGCGCGCCTGCGGGACCAGGAACTGCCCGAATCCGACGTCCCCGCCCGCGACCTCTCGCAGGCGCTGCTCGCGCTGCTGGACTCGCCCAACCTGGGCTCCAAGCGGTGGATCTACCACCAGTACGACACCACGGTGCGCACGGGGACCGCGGTGCGGCCAGGAGGGGACGCGGGGGTGGTGCGGATCCGGGGCACGCGCCGCGCGGTGGCGGCCACCACCGACTGCAACGGGCGCTACGTCTACCTCTCGCCCCGCTCCGGGGCCCGCGCGGCCGTGTCCGAGGCGGCCCGCAACCTGGTGTGCACAGGCGCCCTTCCGCTGGCCGTCACCAACAACCTGAACTTCGGCAACCCCACCAAGCCCCACATCTACTTCCAGTTCCGCGAGGCGGCGGAGGGGATGGCGGAGGCGTGCCGGGTCTTCGAGACCCCGGTCACGGGCGGAAACGTGTCGTTCTACAATGAGACCGACGGACGGGCCATCTACCCCACGCCGGTGATCGGAATGGTGGGCGTGGTCGAGGACGTGGACCACATCACCCCCCAGGCCTTCCGCGCCCCGGGAGATGCCATCGTACTGCTGGGCGAGAATACCGGGGAGCTGGGCGGATCCGAGTACCTGTACCACTTTCACGGGCTGGTGGCGGGCGCGCCGCCGGCGGTGGACCTGCTGGGGGAGCGCAGCCTGCAGCGGGCCGTGCTGGCGCTCATCCGCTCGGGAGCGGTGGCCTCCGCGCACGACTGCTCGGAGGGCGGGCTCGCGGTGGCCCTGGCGGAGTGTGCGCTCACCGGCAAGGCGCCGCTGGGCCTGCGGGTGGAGATGGAGGACGTGCTCCCGCCCGTGCCCCTCCTCTTCGGCGAGGCGCAGGGGCGCATCGTGGTCTCCTGCCCGCCCGACCAGGTGGCCGCCGTGCTGGCCACCGCGGCCGCGCACGGCGTCCCGGCACGCCGCATCGGCACGGTCTGCGAGGCCGCCGAGGGCCTCACGCTGCGGGCCGGCGAGCACACCCTGCAGGTTGCGACGGAGGCCGCCCACGAGGCCTACACCCGGGCGATCCCCCGCCGCATGGACGCCGCCGCGGGCGGGGGTGCGCCATGACGGCCGACCGGGCGACCTCGGACCGGGCTGCGCCCGACCGGGCGACGGCCGTCCGGCTCCCGACGCTGGAGGACCACCCCCGCGAGGAGTGCGGGGTGGTGGGGATCAGCGGCGTGGACCGGGCCTCCGAGATGGCGTTCCTGGGCCTCTACGCTCTGCAGCACCGGGGCCAGGAGGCGGCCGGCATCGTGGCCGTGGACGTGGAGGGCCGCGCCCGCTCCCACAAGGGACTCGGGCTGGTGGCGGACGTCTTCGACGCCGACGCGGTGAACCGGCTCACGGGCACCACCGCCCTGGGTCACGTGCGCTATTCCACCACCGGCGGCGGTGGCGCTCAGAACGCGCAGCCCATCCTGGTGCGCTACTCGGCGGGCGACCTGGCGGTGGCGCACAACGGCAACCTCACCAACGCGCACGAGGTGCGGCACCGGCTGGTGGAGGAGGGCGCCATCTTTCAGTCCTCCAACGACTCCGAGGTTCTGGTCCACCTGGTGGCGCGCTCGCGCCACGACACGGTCGACGCCCAGATCGACGACGCCCTCACCCACCTGGAGGGGGCCTTCTCGCTCGTCCTGAGCGTGGGCGATACGCTCTACGCCGCCCGCGACGCGCGCGGCTTCCGGCCCCTGGTGCTGGGGCGGCTGGGAACGGGGCACGTGGTGGCCTCGGAGACGTGCGCGCTCGACATCATGGGCGCCACCTATCTGCGCGACCTCCGGCCGGGGGAGGTGCTCAAGCTGCGGGGAGGTGAGGTGGAGGCGCTCCGATCCCTGCCCCCGGCGCGCCGCCCGGCGCCGTGCATCTTCGAGCTGGTCTACTTCGCCCGTCCCGACTCGCGACTCTGGGGCGTGAGCGTGGACCGGGCCCGACGGGCCTTCGGGCGCCAGTTGGCCCGCGAGCACCCGGTCGAGGCCGACTGCGTGATCGCGGTTCCCGACTCCGCCAACTCGGCGGCGCTGGGCTTCGCGGAGGAGAGCGGGGTTCCCTTCGAACTGGGGCTGCTCCGCAACCACTACGTGGGGAGGACCTTCATCAAACCCTCCCAGGCGGACCGCGACTTCGGCGCACGCATGAAGTACAACCCGGTGCGCGAGGTGATCGACGGCAAGCGCGTGGTGGTGGTGGACGACTCGCTGGTGCGGGGCACCACCTCCCGCTCGCTGGCGCGCTTCTTCCACGACGCCGGCGCCACCGAGGTCCACTTCCGGATCGCCTCCCCGCCGGTGCGCTTCCCCTGCTTCTACGGGATCGACATGCCCTCACGCGAGGAGCTGGTGGGCTCGTCCCATTCGGTCGAGGAGATCCGTGAAGCGCTGGGGGTGGACTCGCTGGGGTACCTGTCCCGGGAGGGAATGGAGGGGGCGGTGGCCGAGGCGGGCCCGTTCTGCGACGCCTGCTTCTCGGGCGACTACCCGGCCCCGCTGGTGGATGTGGACCGGGGCCACATCGTGGGAAATCCGCGGTGCTGAGCGGCGGTGCCTTCATCGGGAGACTCCCCAAGGCGGAGCTGCACGTGCATCTGGACGGCAGCCTGCGCCCCGCGACCATGGTGGAGCTGGCCGACGCCTGCGGGGTGGCGCTCCCGTCCCGGGACCCGGACGCCCTGGCACGCTACATGTGCGCGGACGGGGTGGCCGACCTGGAGGCGTACCTGAAGCGATTCGACCTGACGCTTTCCGTGCTGCAGACCGCGGAGGCGCTGGACCGAGTGGCGTACGAGCTGGTGCTGGACCACGCCGCCGAGAACGTCCGCTACCTGGAGGTACGCTTCTCGCCCGTGCTGAACACCCGCGGCGGGCTCACCCTGGACGAGGTCATGGAGGCCACGCTGCGGGGCATGGGGCGCGGGATGGCGGAGACCGGCGTGCGGGGGGGCGTCATCGTCTGCGCGCTGCGCTCGCTCTCCCCCGAGGTCTCGACCGCGCTCGCCGAGCTGGCGGTCTCCTACCGCGGCCGGGGCGTGGTGGCCTTCGACCTGGCCGGGGGTGAGGCGGCCCACCCCGCGCGCGAGCACCACGAAGCCTTCACGGTCGCGGCTCGCGGCGGCGTGGCGCGCACGGTGCATGCGGGCGAGGCGGCGGGCCCGGAGTCCATCCGCCAGGCGCTGGTCGAGGGGCGCGCGCAGCGCATCGGACACGGGACGCGCCTCTGCGAGGACCCGGCTCTGGAGGAGGTGGTGCGGGACCAGCAGATTCCGTTGGAGATCTGCCTGACGTCGAACGTCCAGACCCGGGCCGCGGAGTCCCTGGCCGCCCACCCTCTCCGGCGCTACTTCGAGGCCGGGATTCCGGTGACGCTCTGTACCGACAACCGTCTGGTCTCCGGCACCACCCTGCAGCAGGAGTACCAGGCGGCACGCGAGCACCAGGGCTTCTCCGACCCGGAGCTGGCGCGGCTCGCCTGGCACGGCTTCCGTGCCGCCTTCCTCCCCTGGCCGGAGAAGTCGGCGCTGCTGGCGGCGGTGGCCGTCGAGCTGGAGGCGCTCGGCCTGGGGATGGAGTCGCCGGCGGCGGAGACGACGGGGGCGCCGGGCGTTCCGTCGGACTGAGGCGCTTCGACCGCGACGCCGGATCCGCTGCCGCTACGCCGGAGCCGCGAGCGCCGCCCCGGCGCGCTCGACCACGTCGCGCGCTCCCACGTAGAGCGGGGTGCGCTGGTGCAGCGATTCGGGCTCGATATCCAGGATGGGACGGACGCCGTCGGTGGCGGCGCCACCCGCCTGCTCCACCAGGAACGCCATGGGGGCCGCCTCGTACAGCAGACGCAGCTTGCCGCCCGGCTTGCGGGCGTCGGGCGGGTACATGAAGATCCCGCCCTTGAGCAGGGTGCGGTGCACGTCCGCCACCATCGAGCCGATGTAGCGGGAGGTGTAGGGCGGGTCGCTGGCCTTGAGCTCGGATACGAAGGCCTGCTGGGCCGGCGTCCAGCGGCGGTAGTTGGACTCGTTGACCGAATAGATGCGGCCCCCGTCGGGTGGGATGCGGATGTCCGGGTGGCTGAGCAGGAACTCGCCAATGGACGGGTCGAGCGTGAAGCCGTGCACCCCATTGCCGGTGCTGTAGACCAGGATGGTGGAGGAGCCGTAGACCACGTATCCGGCGGCGAGCTGCCGGCGCCCCGACTGCAGGCAGTCCTCCAGGGTACCGTCCGAGCCCGCCGGCCCGGTGACCCGGCGGTGGATGGAGAAGATGGTGCCGATGGAGACGTTGACGTCGATGTTGGTCGATCCGTCCAGGGGATCGAAGAGCAGCACATAGTCGCCCTTGGGGTACTTCTCCGGGATGGTGAGCAGACCTTCGTGCTCCTCGGACCCCATGCAGCAGAGCGTGCCGGTGTGATCGAGGGCGTTGTAGAGCACCTCGTCGGCGTAGGCGTCCAGCTTCTGCACCCGCTCGCCGTGCAGGTTGACGTCGCCGGTGCTCCCCATGATGTCGTCCACCAGCCCCGCCTTGTTCACCTCGCGCGAGATGATCTTGGCGGCCAGCGCGATGTCCAGCAGGATCGAGGTGAATTGTCCGGTCCCCCGGTGCCTGCGCTCCTCCTCGAGGATGTGGCGGGAGAGGGTGATGATGCTGATGTCGGGCATGGTCGGTGGGGACGGGGGGAGGGCCGCACGGGGAGGGAATGAACGGGGGACGATAGGGCGAGAGCGCCCCGGGGGTCAATCCGACCCCGCGCGCTCCGTGACGACCGTGAAGCTCCCGTCCCGCCGCGCCCGCAGCGTTATACGTCCGTCCCGGTCCGTGCGCACGATCCGCCCACCCGCGCGCTGCAGGCGTGCCAGCACTTCGGGGGCGGGGTGTCCGAAGCGGTTCGCACGCCCCACCGAGATCGCCGAGAGCTGCGGGCGCACCCGCTCCAGGAGGGGGTCGCCGGTCGAGGTCCGGCTGCCGTGGTGCCCGACCTTGAGCACCTCCACCGGCCCCAGCAGCGGAAGGTACGACGCCTCGACCTCCACCGATCCGTCGCCGGTGAGCAGGGCGTCGAACTCCCCCCAGCGCACCAGCAGGACCACCGAGAGGTCGTTCGGCTCGGGCGGCGTTCCGGTCGCGGCGCCTCCCCCCGGCGCGGCGGCTGGATGGAGCACCAGGAACTCCACCCCGTCCAGCCGCCACCGCTCCCCCCGCCGCACCACGCGCCACGGCACGCCCGCCGCCTCGGCCGCCCGGGCCACGTCCTGGTAGGCGCCGGTACCGCGCAC
>JAVVFC010000173.1:0-6263 GCA_032250975.1 Longimicrobiales bacterium
TCATCGGCGGCTTCACGAAGGAAAACGCCCGCGCGCACATCGATTTCATCCTCGAGATCGGCAACCGGGGCAAGCGCAGCGTCGCCATCGACATCAAATCCGACACCGGCCGCGAGTATTTCGGGCGCCTGCTCGCCACCGCGGACGGGGGCGACAGCTGGCAGGCGCGGGACCTTCCTCTGGCCGGCGGCACCTTCCGCGGGGCCACCACGGTGGGCTTCCGCCCGGACGGTCTCGGCTTCGCGCTCGGCGGCGACCTGGCGGGCGCCGACGCCCCGGACGCCCCGTCGGCGCCGCGCGCCGCGCTCTCGGCGGACGGCGGGCTCAGCTGGTCCACCCCCGGAGAGCCGGCCCTGGCGGGCGCCGTCTATGGCGCCGCCTGGGTGCCGCGGCGGGATCCGGCCACACTCTTCGCCGTGGGTCCGGGTGGAATGGCCTGGTCCCCGGATGGCGGCCTGCGCTGGGCTCCGCTCGACTCGGCCTCCTACTGGGCGGTCGACTTCGCCTCCCCCTCCCTGGGGTGGGCGACCGGCCCCGGGGGGCGCGTGGTCCGCATCCGGATGGAGACCCAGGAAGCACCCGCCCCCGACCCGGTGCGCGCACCCCGGTCCGGCGACCTGGTGATCGTGGGCGGGCGGCTCTTCGACGGCACCGGCGACGAGGCCCGGCCAAACCCGGGCATCCTGGTCCGTAACGGCGCGATCCTCGCGCTCGGGGTCCCCCTCCCGGGCTCGCCCGGCGTTCCACCGGAGGGGGTCCGGGTGCTCGCGCTCGACGACCACCACACGGTCCTCCCGGGCTTCTTCGATCTCCACGCCCACTACGCCGTCGATCTCTTCGGCGAGGGGCGGGTGGACGAGACCGTGGTGAACCCGGTCGTCTTCCTGGCCAACGGCGTCACCTCGACCTTCCCGGCCGGGGAGGTGGACCCGGCTGCCTTCGACGAGGCGGCGCGCGCGATCGCGGACGGCGTGCGGCCCGGACCGCGCATCCACCGCTCGGGACCCTACTTCGGAACGGCGCGTCCCGGGTGGCGCCACGAGGCCATGACCCCGGACTCGATCCGGGCCGAGGTGCGGAACTGGGCGCTACGGGGGGTGCGCGGCTTCAAGGCCAAGGGGATCCGCCCGGGGCAGCTCGCCGCCCTGGTGGACGAGGCCCATCGACAGGGACTTTCCGTCACCGGCCACCTGGACTCCGGCTACCGGGGGTCCGTGAACCCCCGGGACGCCATCGCGATCGGCATCGACCGCGTGGAGCACTTCCTGGGCGGGGACGCGCTCCCCGCCGACCGGTCCGCCTACGCCTCCCTGGAGGCGCTCGACCTGGACGACCCGGCGACCCGCGAGGCCGTGCGTGCCCAGATCCGGCGCTTCGTGGAGGCGGGCGTGCGCTTCGACGCCACCCTCACGGCGTACGACTACTTCGCCGGCCGCGACCCGGAGGTCTACGCCCCCTTCCACGACGAGATGGGCCTGCTGACGCCCTACGCCCGCTCGGTGGTCGAGGCCCGGCTGCCGCGGCCGCCCCTGGACCCGTTCGGCCGCATCTACCACGTCAAGCACGGCACCGTGCGCCTCTTCGTGGAGGAGGGGGGCGCCGACCTTCTCACGGTGGGTACCGACCACCCGAGCTGGGGGGAGTTCTTCTCGGGCTTCGCCATACACCGCGAGATGCACGCCCTCTCGCGGGCGGGCGTCCCCAACGCGGTGGTGCTGCGGGCGGCCACCGTGAACGGCGCGCGGGCCCTCGGCCTGGACGGGATGCTCGGCACCGTCCAGCCGGGGCGGCTGGCCGACCTGGTGGTCGTGGTGGGCGACCCGCTGGCCGACATCACCGCCACCCGCCGCGTGCGGCACGTGATCCGGGGCGGGGTCCTGTACGACCCCGCGGCGCTGCTGGAGTCGGTGCGGGGCGTGCTGGGCCCCCGGGACGCGTCGGAGGCCGCGTGGTGGAAGGGCTCGCTACGCCTCGGGGGGTGAGGCGGGCTGCGACTGCACGAAGTCGAAGAGTGTCCGCGCGGCCGCCTCGCACCCCTCCGCGGTGCACGGGGCGGCCACCATCACGAGCTCGGCCGCACGGCGCCGGGTAAGGAAGCCCAGGAACTCGAGGAGCTTGGCGCGCGCCGGCGACGCCGTCTCGCCCCCACCCACGCGGTACCAGTACCAGACCAGCGTTACGCCCCCTCCCTCCGGATTGCCGACCCAGGCCTCCCGCACCATGCGCCCGCGCGGCGTCACCGGCCCCACGGTCCGCTCACGCAGGAGCCGGTCCGCGGGCGCGATCCGGTTCATCCCGTTCACCAGCTCGGCGCCCTGTCGCTGGTGGGTGTAGACCCGCCGCTCCCCCGCGACGGCCATGGCGTCGCGCACCCACACCCCGGCCTCGAGGTGATCGGGCTCCGGGTAGCCCACGTCCCAGTCCACGACCGCGGCCGGGAGCGCGGGGGCGCCCGGGGTCACGACCGCTGCGGGAGAGCCGTGCTGCACCTCCCGCCACCCCTCGCCGGCGGGAGCGAGGGCGGCCGAGGGCATGGGGACGGAGGGGAGTGCGGCCAGCAGGTGGTAGAGGAGCGGTCCGACAAGGGCAAGTCCGGTGGCCGACGCCAGCCACAGGGGCTTCGCGCCCCCCTCGGTACGCACCGGAGGCGATGCGTCGCGGGCGGGCGCCCCCCAGCTCTCCGCCCGTCTGGCCAGAAGAAAGAAGGGAACGAGCCCGATGGAGAAGACCACCCACCCCACCCAGCCGTGATCGGCGATGATCGGCGACTGCATGCGGGTCACCTCGCCCAGGACGACGAGGAAGACGACTCGGATCCAGTTGGCGAGCACGGCCATCCCCCCGGCCAGCAGCACCACCGCCGCCGCGACCCGCCAGCCGCGTGTGAAGAGATGCGCGTAGGCGGCGCCACGCCACCCCGACCACCAGCAGCGCCACCAGGTACCCGGGCGAGGCGTACTGATCGCTCCAGGTGGTGTGGAAGCTCGACAGCGTGGGCCAGAACGCCGCCGCGGCCGCCAGCACCGCCACGGCGGGGGCCCAGCGCGGCAACGGCCGCGCCCCGCTACCGGCCACCGCCGTCCCCCGGCCGATCGAGGAGCGTACCCCCGCCGTCCACCACCAGCAGGTGACCGGTCACGTAGCGGGCCCGGGCCAGGTACAGGACGGCCTCCGCCACGTCGCGCGGGCTGCCCACCCGCTTCACCAGCGTCGCGTCCACTTCGCGGGCGAGGGCCGCGTCGCTGAGTCCCTCGGGGGGGAGGACCAGGCCGGGCGCGACCGCGTTCACCCGCACCTCGGGGGCCAGGGCGCGCGCCTGGATCCGGGTGAGGTGGATGAGGGCGGCCTTGGACACCGAGTGGTGCCCGTAGCGCACCCACGGCTTCATCCCCATGTGGTCCGCAATGTTGACCACCGTTCCGGCGGACGCGCGCAGCAGGGGAGCCAGCGCCCGGACGAGCAGGTGGGGAGCGCGCAGGTTGAGGGCCAGCACGTGGTCCCACTCCTCGGCGTCCACGTCCAGGATCGCCGTGTCCCGGAATCCGGCCGCGCTGTTCACCAGCAGGTCGAGCCGGTCATACGCCTCCCGGACCGCGTCCGCGAGACCGTCGGGACCGGCCGCGTCGGCGAGGTCTCCGGACACGAGCACGCAGCGGCGCCCGAGCGCCTCGACGCGCTCCCGCACGTCGCGCGCCGGGTCGGCCGAGGCGTGGTAGTGGACCACCAGGTCGTAGCCGGCCTCGGCGAGCGCGAGCGAAATGGCGCGGCCGACCCGGACGGCGCCCCCGGTGACGAGCGCGACGGGAGGGGTATGAGACATCCGGGGATGGTAGAGCGAGATCGTCCCCCGGTCCAGGGATCGGAAGTGTAGCGTTCCGGCCCGGGGGGCGTATTGTTAGCAGAGGCGCCCCTCCCACCCCCGACGCCCATGAACCCATCTGGAACGCTCCGGCGGCACCCGGCCGGCCGGTCCAGGCCCGCCGCCCTGGCCGCGACGGGCCTGATCGGGATGGCGGTGGCGGGTGTCGGTGCGCCCGGCGCGGCAGCCGCCCAGGCCACCGGGGAGCCGCCGGCCACGGTGGACATCCGGGGCGAGGTGCTGGACGCCGCCACCCGCGTCGGCATACCCGACGTGATCCTCCGCGTCCTGGGCACCGACGTCTCCGCCGCCACCGACCGGGACGGCGCCTTCGTGCTGCGGGCGGTCCCGGTGGGACGCTGGGAGGTCGAGGTCACCCACCTCCGTTACGGCTCCACCCGCCACGGGATCGCCGTCGACGCGGGCGTGGGCCTCTGGCTCGAGGTGCGGGTGGCGGAGGAGGCCATCGAGCTGGAGGCGCTGGTGGTGGAGGCGGAGACCGCCGTCCAGCGGGAGCGCCGCACCACCGGCGCCAGCTTCTGGGAGGTGACGCGGGAGCAGATCGAGGCCGCCGCCGGCACCAGCCGCCACATGGGCGACCTGATCAGCAAGACGGTCCCGGGCATCCGCGTGCGCCAGTCGAACAACCTCTCCCGGACCGACATCTGCATGGAGTTCCGGGCCGCGGCCTCCATCTCCATCGTCAATGCCCGCCCCTGCAACCACCCCGCCATCTACATGGACGGCGTGCCCATCACCGACCCGCAGTTCTTCTACGGCACCATGGGGCTGGATGACATCGAGCGCATCCAGGTGATCCCGCCCGGGGAGGCCGGAACGCGCTACGGGTCGGGATCGCTCTACGGCGTCATGCTGATCGAGACGCGCCGGCCCGGGTTCGACGAACGCGCGGGGGTCGACCGGCTGGCGCCGGGCCGGCCGGCCGTGACGTTCGACTGGGAGCTGGACCCGGCCGGGCATCCGACCGGACGCACCATTCTGGGCGGGCTGGCCGGGAACGCCGTGGGCATGGCCATCGGGGTCACGCTGGCCCGGCAGTGCATCGACGTGGTGGACCGCCAGATCCGCAGTTCGTGCGGACTCGGGGGCACGGTGGGCGCGGGCGCCGCGGCGGTCCTCTTCCCGGCCTTCGGCGCCGCCCTGGGCGCCCGCCTGGCCGGGAGCACCGAGCGATCGCAGGGGACGCTGATCCCGGCGCTGGTGGGCGCGGGGCTCATGCTCTTCCCGGGCTACGCCTTCTCCCTTTCCACCGTGGGCGAGGGGAGCGGGACGGTGAACGGGGTGGGCTACTTCCTGCTCGGGGTAGGGGTGCCCCTGGCCGTCACGCTGGCCGACCGGCTCTACCGCCGCCTGCGCTGACCGGGCGAGCGGCGCATCTGTCGGCGGAGGGGCGGTGCCTCGCGGCGCCGTTCCGCATCGTCAGAAGGTGGGCGCAAAGAAGGTGAAGACGTAGCGAAGCGCGCCCCCCTGCGACATGATGGCGCTGCGGTCGAAGGGCTCCTGGCCGCTGTCCACGGTCACCTGCAGGCGGACCGAGGCCTCGATCTCGGACGGATTGGAGAGGTCCACCACGATCGAGCCCAGGTCCGTGAGCTGCACGGTGCGCTCGAAGGGGAGGGTCTCGATGAAGGTGGTGTCCGCGCTGTTGAAGACCTGCGCCCTCACGCCGGAGACCTGGTCGAGGGTCTCGAAGAAGTCGGTGGAGACCACCAGCCGGAGCGGCACGGTGCTCTCTCCCGTGACCTGGATGTCGGCCCGGGTCGGCTTCTCGTCCGGCTCGGTCGTGGTCGAGCATGCCGCCGTGACGCCGAGCACCACAAAGGCGGCCCCGAACACCAGACTCGTTCCCTTCCGTTCCTTCTTCATGGATCACCTCATGTGCGGATGTGAATACCGGACCCGCCCACCCGCTCCGGGTTCCACCCCGGCCGGACGTCGCGCCCCTGGCTCCTCGCTTCTCTCCTCACTCCTGGTCCTGCTCGCGGCGGCGGCCGCCTGCGACGCACCGGACGTACCCCCGCCCTCCTACGCGGGCGAACCCGGCGCCCGGCTCCCCGGGCTGGACAGCACCGGCCTGGAGCTCTTCCAGGAGGGCGCACGCCTCTTCGCCCGCCAGTTCACCGAGGCCGAAGGGCTGGGCCCCCGCTTCAACGAGAACAGCTGCAACGCCTGCCACACCTTCCCGGTGGACGGCGGTACCGGCGAGACCTCCGTGCGCCGGATCTCGCGCACGCTCCCCGACGGCGCCTGCGACCCGCTCGACGCGCTGAGCGGATCCAACCTGCGGATCCAGGTCACCGGAGCCCTCGCCGCCGCCGGGGGGCGCCCCGAGCGGCACAGGCCGCCCGCCACCCACACCGCCGTCTTCACGATCCCGTTCACG
>JAVVFC010000174.1:0-6237 GCA_032250975.1 Longimicrobiales bacterium
GGGTAGGCCACCTGGCGCCCCCCCTCAGGGCGGCGGTGCACCACCGCGGCCAGGTACTCCAGGTTGACCTGGTGCACGATCCCCGTGCCCGGGGGCACCACCGAGAAGTTCTCGAACGCCTGCTGGCCCCAGCGCAGCAGGGTATAGCGCTCCCGGTTGCGTTCGTACTCCAGCTCCACGTTGCGGCGGTAGGCGTCGGCGTTGCCGAAGAAGTCCACCTGCACCGAGTGGTCGATGACCAGGTCGGCGGGGACCACCGGGTTGATGCGCTGCGGGTCGCCGCCCAGCGCCTCGAGCCCGTTGCGCATGGCGGCCAGGTCCACCACCGCCGGCACGCCCGTGAAGTCCTGCAGCACCACGCGCGAGGGCATGAAGGGCACGTCGGCGCCCGCGTTGCTCGGGCTCCAGGCCGCGACCGCCCGCACGTGGTCCTCCGACACGTACCCCTTACCCGCGTGCCGGAGCGCGTTCTCCAGCAGGATGCGGATCGAGAAGGGGAGCCGGGCCAGCTCCACCAGGCCCGCCTCCTCCAGGACGGAGAGGTCGTAATAGTCGGTGGGGCCTTCGGGGAGGTCCACCGTCTTCAGGGCGCCGAAGGGGTCCTTGGGCTGGGCCACGGGTCCTCGCTTGCGTGTTGGGTATGTCGGGAGATGTCACGCCGGGCGGCCCGGCCACCGGACCACCGGAGGCCCTGAGTTTACAAGGATGGCGGGGGGAGTTACAGGGCGCGAAACGCCCCCCGGGCACGGAGCCGAGGGGCGCGCGCGCCGTCCCGCGGGGCCGGATTCCGGGGTCCTCCCCGCGCCTGGGGGAGGGGCGTCAGGTCGAGGCCGTCACCCCGCCGCCATCCCCCGGAGCACCCCGGCCAGCGCCGACAGCCGCTCGGCATCACCCCCCAGCGTCCCCGCGCGCACCGCCCGGGCGTCGGCCTCCAGGCGTGCCGCCATGGCGTTGAGGTCGGCGGCGGACGCGCTCCCCGTCGCCGCCCGGTCCAGCAGGGCGTCCACCGCCCGCGCGGTCGCGTCCAGAATCCGGTGGTGCCGCACCATCTGGTCCAGGTACGACCGGGCCACCGGCGCCGACGCGGGCCATTCGAACCGGGGCTGCAGCTGGGCGTTGAACTCGTCGAACATCACCCTCTCGGCCGCCGCGATCTCGGCCGCCGAGAGATGCTCGGAGGGGGTGAGCCGGAAGACGTCGATCCCGCGCGAGATCTCGGCCCCGTAGATGCGGCCGTTGTACCAGTAGGCGCTCCAGAACCCGCCCGTGTGGAGCGTGGAATCACTGAGCGGCCCTCTGTCGAAGAAGGCGATCTCGTAGGCGTTCTCCGGGTCGGTGAAGTCCAGCACCGAAATTCCCCCCTGATACCACGCCTGAACCTTGATGTCCCGTCCGGGCACCGGGATCAGCGAGCCGTTGTGGGCCACGCAGTTCTCGGTCTCGGACTGCGGCACCGGGAGCTTGTAGTACCCCGCCAGCGACAGGCGCGCGCCCGAGCGCCGGAAGATGGCGTTGGCGCCCCAGGTGGCCGGGTCGGTGCCCCGGCAGCGCGGCGCCGAGCCTCCGCCCCACTCGTCGGTGAAGAGCACGGTGGAGCCGTCGTTGTTGAAGGTGGCCGAGTGCCAGTAGGCGAAGTTGGGGTCGAAGACCTCCGCCACCCGCACCGGGTTGGCCGGATCGCGGATGTCGAGCAGGATGCCGTTGCCGGAGCAGGCGCCCGCCGCCAGCCCCAGCGCGGGGTAGGCCGTGATGTCGTGGCACTGATCGGTGCGGCGCGTGGCCTGGGCGCCCTCGTAGGCCGCGCCCCCCGGGTGCAGCCCGTCGATGCGGCCCGTCTCCGCGTCCGCGAAGATCCGGGGCATGTTCACGATCTCGGCCGCCGCCGGGTCCGCGAGGGGCACGCGCACCACCTCGATGCGGAAGCGCGCCGTGTTCGGGTCCTGGTCCGGGTCGGCGTCCGTGCACCCCGCCAGCTCCTCGGCCGGCCGGGGGGCGCTCGTGCCCTGGATGTAGACGTAGAGGTGCTCCGGATCGGTCGGGTCGGTCACCAGCGTGTGGGTGTGGGAGCCCCGGCACGACTGCACCGCCGCCACCTGGCGGGGCCGCTCCAGGTCGGAGACGTCGAAGATGCGGACGCCCCGCAGCCGCGCCTCGCTCACCACCGCCTCCACGCCCCCCACCCCGCAGTCCAGCCGCCCGCGCGTCTCCTGCGCGGACATCACCACCAGGTTGCCATGGACCGACACGTCCCCCTGGCCGCCCGGGCACACCACCGACACCCGCAGCCGGGGCGCCGCCGGGTCCGACACGTCGTAGACCTGGAAGCCGTTGTAGTTGCCCTGGAACATCAGGTCGCCCCGGAAGGCCAGGTCGGTGTTGTTGAAGCGACGGTCGCCGGGCGTCTCCGGGTTGTAGAAGCCCTCCGCGCGGCGGAGGCTGGCCAGGTGCTGCAGCCCGGAGATCGCCGTGCCGGCGTCGTGCCACCCGGCGGCCAGTCCGATGCGGGGGTCGTTGGGGTCCCAGGTGAGGCGCGGCGGCGCCAGCGCCCCCGCCTCGGCCGCGGACGGGGGCGCCGCGTCCTGGGCCGCCGCCGGGGCGGACGCGAAGGAGAGCGCCGCCGCCAGCAGCAGCGCCGCCGCCCGCGCCGGGTTCCACGGGAAGGGAAGGATCGTTCGCCGCATCGTCGTCCTCATCGGGTTCGGGGGTTCGGGGTTCGGGGGTTCGAAAAGCGTCGGCGCCGCGCCGCCCTCAGCGCAGCGCCTGCAACAGCGACCGCATGCGCGCGATCTCAGCGCGCTGGTCCGCGTCCACGTGCGAGGCGAACTGGAAGACCTCCGACTCCTGGCCCGCCCCCTCGGTGGAGAAGAGCGCGTCCACCATCACCAGCGCGCCCTCGTGGTGCTGGATCATGAACTCCAGAAAGAGACGGTCGAAGTCCGCATCCGCCGCCGCCGCCAGCTCCGTCATCTGCGCCGCGGTGAGCATGCCCGGCATGTGCGCGTGCGTGTGCGCCGGACCGCCGCCCGCCGACGCCGACGCCGGCACCGCTTCGCCCCGCTCCGTCAACCAGCCCGCCATGAGCGCGATCTCGTCCCGCTGCGAGATCTCCATGCGCAGCGCCATCTGCCGGATCGCCCGGCTACGGGTCCGCTCCGGCACCAGCGCCGTCATCTCCAGCGCCTGCGCGTGGTGCGGGATCATCCCCTGCATGAAGTCCACGTCCGCCCGCACGTACGCCACCCCGCCCATCGCCGCCAGCTGCGCCGCCGTCACCACCCGCGGCGCCTCACCCGGCGCGCCCGGTTGGACCGTCCGGGGGGGCGGCGCGTCCGCGGATGGAAGGGGAGCGGAAGGCGGGGCCGCCGCCGGAGCGGCACACGCCGCCGCCGCCGTCGCCAGGATCGCCAGGCGGGGGAGGGAGAGGGTCATCAACATGGCCAGCCAGAATGGGGGTCGAGCCCCGTACCGGCCAGTCCCCCCGCCGGTTCCGCCCCGGGCGCCGTCGCCGCCGGTCCCGTGCCGCCGGTCCGCCGATTGGAGGGTGGACGCCGAAGACTTACACTTGGGTGCGCGCCGGGGTGGCGGAATTGGCAGACGCAGGCGACTCAAAATCGCCCGGGAGTGATCCCTTGCGGGTTCGAGTCCCGCCCTCGGCATATAGCACGGAAAAGGGTCGGCCCCGTTGACGCCCTGCAGGGTGTCACGGGGCCGGCGCCGTATCGGGCGGGACGCTCACCCGCGGCCGCCGGACGCGAGCGCGCCCGACGGCCCGTTGCGGGTGGGGCTCCGGGCGGCGTGGTGCGCCGTCCTCGCCCCGCCTCGGGTACGGTGCCCTCGGCGTCGAGTCCCGCCCTCGGCATATCGGCTACGCCTCGTCCAGGTGGTCCGGGGGGAGGTCCAACGGGCTGCGGATGCGGCGCAGGTGGCGCTGGGAGACGTGGGTGTAGATCTCGGTGGTGCGGACGCTCGTGTGGCCGAGCAGTTCCTGGATGAGCCGGACGTCGGTGCCGCTCTCCAGCAGGTGGGTGGCGAAGCTGTGCCGCAGGACGTGGGGCGTCACGTCCTTGGTGATGTCCGCCCGCGCACAGGCGGCGGCGGTGACCTTCTGGATGCTGCGGGCCGTGATGTGCCGGCCCGGACGGCCCCCCGGAAAGATCCATCGGCCCCCCGGTGCGGTCGCCAGGTAGGCGTCCAGGAAGGAGAGCGCGGTGGCGGAGAGGAGTGTCGTGCGGTCCTTTCGCCCCTTCCCGCCCCGCACATGCAGCAGGCCGCGGTCCCGGTCGAGGTCCTCGGGCCGCAGGCGCACCACCTCGCTCACCCGCAGTCCGGCCGAATAGGCCAGGGCCAGCACGGCCACGTGTTTGGGGTTGCCGACGGCCGCCAGCAGGCGCTGCAGCTCCGCCCGGCTCAGGACCACCGGGAGCCGCCGCTCCCGACGGGGTCGCTCCAGGGGCAGATCCTCCACCCGCCGCCCCAGCACGGTCGTGCAGAACAGCCGGAGCGCGCTTATCAGCTGGCTGTGGTAGGAGCGGGACACCCGGCCGTCGCGGAGCCTGCGCAGGACGTGCGCCCGGAGTTCCGTCGCCAGTTCACCCCCCTCCGTCCGCTCCCGCAGAAGGCGGCGCACATGCCCCAGGTACGCCTTCCGGGTCCGCGCCGCGTAGCCCCGCAGCCGCAACTCCTCCTCGAAGCGCAGCAGGAGGTCCTGGGCTGAGGGCGAGAGCGGGGGTAGGCCTGGGGGGTGGGGAAGGGCCGGCAGGAGCCTCTCCTCCGCACCGCCGCCGGCAGGTCGGGCGCCCCGGGCCTCGGGGGCCACGCCGAAGGCGGCCTGAAGCACGCGACGCGCCTCGGGCGTATCCGGGAACCGCCACACCCGCTTCCGCCCGTCCCAGCGCCGCCCCGGCACGGCGCGCACCCGGGCGATCACGGATTCGTCGTAGGGTGTGCGCAGGTAGATCTCGCCGTCGGCCAGGGTGGCGTGCACCACGTCCCGGACCCGCACGGCCCCTCGCGGGCCACGACGCTCCCTCGAATCGTCATCCATGCGGGGAAGCGTGGGCCCCGCATCGGGGCGGACCCATGGCCGAAAAGGCCATGGTGGCGAGGCCCGGAGGGCCGGGGCATATTGGCGGGCAGGGGGAGGGGAGGAGGGGTGTCCAGGCCTCCTGGCGGAGGATCTCCAAGCCCTCCAAAGGCGGATTACACGAACCTCCTTCGCAGATCCCCGCCCCGGCGCCGGTTCTCCGAACCCCGCAGATCCGCCGGCCGACGGGGGTTATGCGAAGGGCGGATAAGAAGTAGTTATCGGAAACGGGTCTTCAGGGGAGTATCACATCAGAGGGGTGATCGGGAGGAATGGCCCTGGATCTCGATGGGAGGGTTAGTGACTGTGGAACCTAGAGTCGGTCGGTATCTCATCTACGGCCTGATGGATCCCCGAGATCGCGCCTTGAAGTATATCGGGAAGACTCATTTGCGGCGGGAGCATCGGCTTCAACGACACATTGACCGTGCAGTCGAAGGTCGGACGGCTCCGGTGAGCGCTTGGATTCGGACCCTTCAGGAGGACGGACTGAAGCCTCACATCTTTGTTCTGGAGCGTATCCCTCCCGATGATGATTGGCGCGTTGCCGAACGGGAAGCAATCGACCGATGGAAGACTTGGCCGAGGGAGAACCTGCCATACGTACATCCACCCCAGACACCGAAGAGCAGACCTACCGAGATTCGGGCGGTATCGTTATTGAATGTACAGGCAGGAGGGTAATGCGGCCGCGACCCGCCTCCGATAACAAGCCCGTTGCCGCCTCCGCTCGCTGCGCTCGCTACGGGGCTTCGCCACATGCGCCTACGGCGCACGTCGGCAACGGCTGAACGTTATCTGCCAGAGCTCTACGAAGGGGGTTCGCCGTGGCTAGAGGCCAGATGATATGGGCTGTCCACACGCCTGATCCGAACGGCGTGCCTGGACCCTACATCCCCACTCTCGGTAACCCCGCTGGGGCAGCCGATATCTTCCGCGTTCATCACCTCCATAGCTCGGGTCTAGAAGGCGAGAACGCTGCCATCACTGATCCGCACACATGTGCCGCCCTCGCTCGCGTGATCGAGGGAAGCGTATCCTCGGTTGAGGATTTGGAGGGGGCGGAGGCAGCGCTACAGTTGCTGATGTGGCACGATCGAGTTGATGTCCTGGTGCCGGGGTTCAAGTTCCAGAGCGGAGCTTTGGCCGGCTAC
>JAVVFC010000175.1:0-6218 GCA_032250975.1 Longimicrobiales bacterium
CCCCACTTCGCCCCCCTCTCCCTCGCCGTGGCCGCGCTCCTGCTTGTGGCCGGCTGCGCCCCCGCGGAGCCCGACTGGGGCCGGGTCTTCGACGGATCGGCGGGGCGGTGGGTGGACCTGAGCCACGCCTTCGGGCCCTCCACCATCTACTGGCCTACAGACACGGCCGGATTCCAGCTCGAGGAACTGGCCTACGGCCGCACCGAGGAGGGGTGGTTCTACGCGTCCTACGCCTTCGCCACCGCGGAGCACGGGGGCACGCACCTGGACGCCCCCATCCACTTCGCCGAGGGGCGGCGCACGGCGGACCGGATCCCGCTCTCCGACCTGATGGGGCCGGCGGTGGTGGTGGACGTCACCGCCGAGGCGCACGCGGACTACCTGGTGACGGTCGCCGATCTGGAGGCGTGGGAGACCGCGCACGGCCAGATCCCCGAGGGCGCCGTCGTGCTGCTCCGCACCGGGTGGGGCGCGCGCTGGGGCGACCGGGCCGCCTACCTGGGGACCGACGCGGTCGGGCCGGAGGCAGTCGCCGAGCTCCACTTTCCGGGGCTCTCCCCGGAGGCGGCCGCCTGGCTGGTCGAGAACCGGAGCATCGTCGCGATGGGGATCGACACGCCCAGCGTCGACTACGGGCAGTCCGCCGACTTCCGCGCGCACGCGGTGCTCTACGAAGCGGACATCGCGGGCTTCGAGAACGTGGCGCGCCTCGAGGAGCTGCCCGAGCACGGGGCCTACGTGGTGGCGCTCCCCATGAAGATCGAAGGCGGGAGCGGGGGGCCGCTCCGCATCGCGGCCTTTGTGCCCGAGGGCGCCGGGCGATGAGGGCCCCCTTCCGGGCCGCGGCCCCGTGGGCGGTGCTCGCGCTGGCGCAGGCGTGCGCCCCGGCCGCCCCCGAGCCGCCGCCCACCCGGGTCGAGACCGTTCACGACACGCTGCACGGGGTGGTGTTCGCCGACCCGTACCGCTGGCTCGAAGACCAGACGGCCCCCGAGACCCGCGCGTGGATCGCGGCGCAGAACACCCACACGGAGGAAGTCGTGGGCCGCACCTCCCTGAGAGAGGCGTTCGAGGCCCGCCTGCGGGAGCTCTGGGACCGGGACGACGTGGGGACGCCCCGCAAGGTGGGGGCGTACGAGTATTTCACCCTGCGCCGGGCGGGCGAGGAGGCGGAGCGCATCTACCGCCGTCCCGCCCCCGGGGAGGGCGCGGTGGAGCCTCCCCGCCCCGACGAGACCTACGACGTCTTTCTGGACCCCGCCGACTTCCACCCCGACCACCGGGTGTCGGTCTCGCTGGGCGCCGCCTCCCCCGACGACCGCTACCTGATGTACACCGTCCGCCAGGGGGGCGCCGACGAGGTCGAGGTGCGCATCCGCGACCTGGAAGCGGGCGCCGACCTCCCCGACCGTCTGCCGGCCGCGCTCTACGGCGGCCTCACCTGGGACGAGGACGGAGGCGGCTTCACCTACGTGCACCGCGACCGCTACCGCGGCCCGCGCCTGCGCCACCACGCCCTGGGCACCGACCCGGCCGAGGACCGCGTGCGCTGGGGCGAGGGCTACGGCCCCACGGCCTTCATCGGTGCGACCACCACGCCCGACGGCCGCTGGCGCCTCTACAGCGCCAGCCACGGGTGGGCCCGGAGTGACTGGTTCATTCAGGACGCCGCCCAGGACGGGCCGATCCTTCCGATTGTGGAAGACGTGGCCGCCCACTTCGAGGTGCGCTATCGGGAGGGACGTCTCTACATCCTCACCGACTGGGGGGCCGACCGGTACCGGCTCATGGTGGCCGATCCGGCGCGCCCGGGGCCGGAGGGGTGGCGGGAGCTGATTCCCGAGCAGGAGGACGTGCTGCAGAGCTACACCTTCGTGGGGGAGCGCATCTACGCCACCTACCTGCGGGACGTCGCCGACCGCGTGCGGGTCTTCGAGCTGGACGGCACCCCGGCGGGCGAGGTGCCGGTGCCGGAGCAGGCCACCGTGCGGGTGGCGGGCGGCGACCCGGAGGGGACGCTGGAGGTCTCCGCCTCGGGGTACCTGCGGCCCGAGCGCACCTGGCGCTACGACCCCGCGACCGGGACGAGCGTTCTGACCGATTCGGCCGCGCTCCCCTTCGACACCGCCGGCACGGTGGTGCGCCAGCTCTGGTACACCTCCCCGGACGGGACGCGCGCGCCCCTCTACGTGATGCACCGCGCCGGGATCGCGCTGGACGGGAGCCACCCCACCATCCTGAGCGGGTACGGCGGTTTCAACGTTGCGATCAAACCCGGCTTCTCCGCCACGCGCGCCGCCTGGGTGGAGATGGGGGGCGTGTGGGCGGTGGCGACGCTGCGCGGCGGGAGCGAATTCGGAGAGTCGTGGCACCGCGCGGGCATGCTCGAGAACAAGCCCAACGTCTTCGACGATTTCATCGCCGCGGCCGAGCACCTGGTCGAGGCGGGGTACACTTCGCCCGCGCGCCTCGGCATCAGCGGGGGGAGCAACGGCGGCCTGCTGGTGGCCACCGCCATGACGAAGCGCCCCGAACTCTTCCGCGCCGTGCTCGGCACCTATCCCGACCTGGACATGGTGCGCTTCCGGGCCTTCCAGGACGCCAACAACATGCCGGCGCTGCTCGAGTACGGAGACGCCCGCGACCCGGAGCACTTCGAGGTCATGCGGAGCTACTCGCCCTACCAGGCGGTGCGGGACGGCGTGGCCTACCCCGCGGTGATGCTCACCACCGGCGACCTGGACACCCGCGTCCCCCCCCTGCAGGCCCGCAAGATGACGGCCCGCCTGCAGGCCGCCAGCGCCTCGGCGCACCCCGTCGTGCTCTGGTACGACGAGATGGGCGGCCACGCGGCCGGGCGGGGCCGCCCCCTCTCGCTGCGCATCGCCGACGCCGCCCGGGAGCTGGCCTTCATGGGCGCGCAGCTCGGGCTGAGCGCCCTGGACGCCGCGCCGCCGCCGTCGGATGCCGAGGGCGCCGCTACCCCTCCGCCGTCGGATCCCCCACCAGCCCGGTGAAGAGCACCGTGCCGGCGAGCCGGTCCCGGATGGCGAAGAGGAAGGGGCGGTCCGCGACCACCTGCGGCGGAACCGACGTGACCCCCACCCCCACCGAGGTGGCGGCGGCGGCCCGGGTCCCAGCCTCGTCCACCTCGATGAAGGACTTCTGCAGGACCTGGTCGATGAAGAGAGACTCTCCCGCGGGCGAGAGGTTGGTGAAGTCCGCGCCGCCCGGGGCGAACGCCTCCGCCATCCCCATCGCCTCCAGGGCGTCGTTCAGCAACGACCGGTAGGAGAGAGTGAAGCGGGGGAGTGCGATGCGGTCCACCTCCACCTCGGAGAGGCTGGCCACCAGCCCCTCCCACCAGGGGGCGCTCAGCTCCGCCACGAGGTCCCGGGCGGTGGTCTCGCCCCGGGGCACCACCACGACCATCCCGAAGGCCCCGCCGCCGTAGGGCAGCTCCACGGCGGCGTACCGCTCGCCGAAGTGGACCGGTGCGGCGTGCCGCCGCAGGGACATCAGGTCGACCGTGACCTCGCTGCCGTCCGCCCGTCGGAAGGGCGCCGCGACGGTCTCGCTCACGTCGAAGCGGGTGGTCCACGACCCGTCGAAGTAGATGGCGTTGATCAGAAAGAGGACGATGTCGGGCCCGATCTCGTCCAGCAGGCGCGGGATGAAGCCGTTGGTCTCCTCGTTCACCCAGTCGTTGATGGCGGTCAGGGCGGCGGGGTCCTGCAGGTCACGCGTCTCGAGGCGCGCGTCGAAGGCCACCGTGACGGCATCCTGGAACGCCTGGTGGAAGGGGAACCCCTCGTCCGCCCAGACGGAGTTGGCGACGGCGAACTCCACCGTGGGATCGAGCCCGGTGAGGAGGTCGAGCAGGCTCCGGTAGGCCGCGTTGATCTCCACCTGCGTCAGCTCGCCGTAGCCCAGCGTCCCGCGCATGGCGTCGAAGGTGGTGCCGGCCGCGCCGTTGAGCGTCATCCCCAGCGCGATCGAGGCGCTCAGGGGGGAGATCACCACGTTGGGGCCGTCCTCCTCCGCCACCACGCGCCGCATGAGCTCCATCCCGAACTGGTTGGAGGCGGTGATCAGCTCCCCCTCCACGGCGCTCAGGGCGCGGGGGAGCTCGGTGACCGGGTCGGCGCCGGGACCGGTGGGGTCTCCGCCGCAGGCCGTGGCGGCCAGCAGCGCGAGGGTGGCTGCCGGCGCGGCTGCCAGGGCCGCCGCCGGGGCGCGCATCGCGGGGCGTGGGAATGGGAACATGGGACCGTGTGTCGGGGGGGCGGGAGGGCTGGTTCCGGGCGGCGCCTCGGGGGGGATCAGCGCCGGCCGGGTCGCAGTACCGCCTTGGTGGTCCTACGCGCCGTGCGGAGAGGGGGTTCCGTTGCTGCTGGCCCCCGCACCCCGGGGGCGGTAGACTGCTGCCCTCCTGCACCCGGTACTCCCGAACCCTCGCCGCCGACCCATGCCCATCCCCACCCGCCGCGTCCTCGCCCCCCTCCTGGGTCTGCTTGCCGTCGTGCTGCCGGCCGCGGCTCTTTCCGCCCAGCAGCTCCCCCGCACGTGGCAGGAGGAGCAGAACTTCCGCTCGGGGCCGACGCCCTACGAGCCCCTCATGAAGTTCTGGTACGAGCTGGACGCCATGAGCGAACTGGTGAGCATGCAGCCGCTCACCGAGACCATTCTGGGGCGGGAGCTCAACCTGGTGATCATCGCCGAGGACCCGATCGTGAACGCCCAGGACGCGATCCGGTCGGGGAAGACCATCGTCTTCGTGGCGCCCTCCGTGCACGGCGGCGAGGTCTCGCCCAAGGAGGCGTTTCAGCTGGTGGCGAAGGAACTGGTGGGCGGCAGCCTCAGGCACGTGCTGCGGGACGTGATCGTGATCGGCACGCCCCTGACCAACCCGGACGGGGGCGAGGTGCGGCGGCGCACCAACGAGGCGGGGTACGACATGAACCGGGACTACCTCAAGCTGGAGTCCCAGGAGATCCACGCCTACGTGACCCAGGTGATGACCGAGTGGACGCCGGACATCCACGTGGACGGGCACCACGGCGGCTCGGACCCGTACGTGATCACCTACCAGGGGACGCTCAACCCGGCCGCCGACCCGGAGCTGCGCGGCTTCCCCTACTGGCAGATCTTCCCGCGCATCCGCGAGGCGGTGGAGGCGGAGGGGTACCGCGCGTTCGACTACTCGGGACCGCAGACGCGGGACGGCGTGCGCGGATGGGGGTCCACCTCGGTCGAGCCCCGCAAGCACCACGTCTACACCGGCCTCACCAACTCGATCGGGATCCTGCTGGAGACGCCCCGCAACTCCCGCCGGGTGACGCGGAACGGGACGGTGGTGGAGATCCCCGAGGAGGAGCGCTACTTCCACCAGATCCGGGGCGGCGTGCTGGCGCTGGGCGCGATCCTGGAGGCGGCGGCCGAGCACCGGGAGGACATCCGCGCCGTGACCACCGCGTCCCGCATGCGGGCCATCCGCGCCGGGCAGGCGGGGGAGGGCGAGGTGGTGCTGGACTACGAGCTGGTGAACCGCGGCAACGAGGGCGTCTGGATGCCCGACGAGGACGCCCCCGGCGGGTATTCGCTCCAGAACGTCCCGGTGTGGCTCAGGTACGAGGTCACGCGCACGACGACGCGGCCGGTGGGCTACCTGCTCCCGCCCTCGATGGCCGCCGTGGTGCCGCTGCTCATGGACCACGACATCGCCGTCTACCGCTTCCGGGAGGACGCGGCGCTCGACGCCGAGGTCTACTACGCCACCCGGGTCTGGACCGAATCCTACTTCCAGGGCCACTACCTGAAGGCGGCGGAGGTCGAGAAGGAGGCCGGGACGGTCGAGGTCGCGGCGGGGTGGTTCTGGGTGCCCACGGCCCAGTCCATGGCGCGTCTGATCACGTACATCCTGGAGCCCGAGACCGACGACAACCTCATCACCTGGGGGTGGACGGATCACGTGCTGCAGGAGACGCCCGAGTCGGTGGAGGAAGTGCTGGCGGGGATGCTGGGCGGGCGGACCCTCGCCGACCTGCCCCCCGAGCAGCGCGAACAGGTTCAGCGCCGCGCCGAGGAGCTCATGAACCGGCGCCAGCAGGTCCCCATGATGCGCGTGATGACGCATCAGAACCTGCCCGTGATCCGGGTGGCGCCGCGGCCCGGCGTGCGGGAGCGCGTGTACTGGCGGTAGGAAGACTCCGGAGGCC
>JAVVFC010000176.1:0-6157 GCA_032250975.1 Longimicrobiales bacterium
CATCCTGCTCGACGCCATGGCCGCCCGCGGGGGCGGGGCCTACTACCCCCTTGACGTGAGTGCGGACTTCCTGGGGGAAACCGCCGAGGCGCTTCGCGACGAGTATCCGTCGATCGACGTCCACCCGGTCGCGGGCGACCTCACCGACCCGCTCGACCCCGCGCTCGATCCGCCCCGCCCGCTGCTGGTGGCATTCCTGGGCAGCACCATCGGGAACTTCCACGCGCCCCAGGCGGTCGAGATCCTGGCCCACGTGCGCGAACGCCTGAAGCCGGGCGATCACCTCCTGCTGGGGGCCGACCTCCGCCCCTCGGCGGGGAAGACGGTGGCGGAGCTGGAGGCCGCCTACGACGACGCCGCGGGCGTGACCGCCGACTTCAACCGGAATGCGCTGCGCGTGCTGAACCGCCGCGCCGGCACCGACTTCGACCCCGACTCCTGGGCCCACCTCGCGCGCTACGACGCCGTCGAGGGTCGGATGGAGATGCACCTGGTGGCCGAGCGGCCGCTGACCATCCGCGTCCCCGGGCGGGGCTCGGTGCGCTTCGCGCGGGGCGACAGCCTGCGCACCGAGATCTCGTGCAAGTACGACCGTGACTCCGTGGCGCACCTCTTCTCGTGCGCCCGCCTGCGACTGATGCAGTGGATCACCGACGACCGGGAGCGCTACGCCCTGGCGGTGGGGAGCCCCGCCTGACCGTCCTCGCGCCACCGGACGCGGCCGCGCTGCTGGACGCGGTGCGCACGCTCTTCACCCCGGGCGCGCCGGGAGGCGTCCCCCTGCGGGCGGGGGTCGAGGCCGAATTCCTCCCCCTGCACGCCGCGGACGGCCGCGCCGCGCGCCCCCGCGAGGCCACGCTGCCGGTGCTGGAGGCGCTCGCGGCCCGGCAGGGGTGGACGCTCGAGGCCACGGCAGGGGGGCTCCCGCGCTTCCACCTCGGGGCGGGGGACGTCCTCTCATACGAACCGGGAGGCCAGCTCGAGTACGCCTCGCCGGCGCTCCCCTCGCTGGAGGCACTCGACCGGCGTCTGCACGAGGTGCTCCTCCCGCTGGCCGAGGCCATGGCGACCGGCGGCGTCCGCCTGCTGGCCCGGGGCATGGACCCCGCCAATCCGCTCGCGGACGCCCGCCTGGTCTTGGCCGGCGAGCGCTATCCGCGGCAGCGTGCCCACTACGACCGCCGGGGGCCGGCGGGCCGCACCATGATGCTCCAGAGCGCCGCCCTGCATCTGAATCTGGACTTCGGGGGGGAGCCGGGTGCGGTGTGGGACGCGGCCAACGTGGTCGCCCCCCACCTGATCGCCCTCTTCGCCAACTCCCCGCACCGGCACGACGAGGCGGCGGCGGGCCCGCATCGGAGCCACCGCGCCGCGCTCTGGCGGACGCTCGATCCCACGCGCAACGCGGTCTTCGCGCCCGCGCCCGACCCGGTGTCCGCCTACCTGGACTTCGCGCTGGACGCCGAGTCGTTCCTGCTGGGGGATCCCGCCGCGCCCTCGCGCCCCTTCCGCGAATGGCTGGCGTCGGGCGCCACCCGCGAGGACTTCGCCCGCCACCTCACCACCCTCTTCCCGGAGGTGCGCCCCCGCACCTACCTGGAGCTCCGGTCGGTGGACAGCCTTCCTCTGCGCTGGTGCGTGGTCCCCGCCGCCGTCGTCTGGGCCCTGCTGCACCACGTCCCTACCCGGGCCCGGGTGCTGCGCGAGCTGCCGGCGCCCGACACCGATCGCCTGCTTCGAGCCGGTCGGGCCGGGGTGGGCGATCCGGCCCTGGGGCCGGAGACGCGCTGGCTCGGGGAACGGGTGCTCGAGGGTCTTCACGGGCTGGGCCCGCAGATGGCGCCACGGCGCGTGGTCGCTCGCGTCGAGGCCTTCCTGCAACGCTTCACCGGGCGGGGTGCGGATCCCGGCTCGGCGGAGGCGTCGTTCCTGGAGGACTGATTCGGGAGGGTGTCCGTCGACCGGCCGAAGTCCGGATCCGGGCGCTACGCCGCCTCCACGCGCACCGCGCCCCCCGCCCCCACGTGTACGATCGTGTGGGGCGGAACCGCGTCCCAGCCCACCTCGCCCGGGGTCAGCGCCTCGGAGGCCAGCAGCGTACCTCCCGGCGCCAGCGACGTGCCCCGGCCCAGATAGAGCGAGTTGGGGGGCCCGTTCAGCGCCGTGTGCAGGGCGGTGATCCCGGAGGGGCCCAGCAGCACCAGGGTGAGGGGGGTGTAGTCGCCGCCGTCGATCCGTGCCGCCACCGCGTCGCGCACGGCGCACAGCGCCTCGCCCGGCCCGGCTCCTTCGTCCATGGCCTGCAGCACGCGCAGGAAAAGGGTCTCCGCATCGCTGCTCCCCGCCAGACGCGCGTAATGCCGATCGACCAGGGGCGCCCGCAGCGCGCGCATGTGCCGCTCCCGGAAGCCGGGCACGTATCCGTTCAGGGCCAGCGCCCAGGGCCCCTGCACGAGCGGGAGCAGCCCGGCCCGGTCCACCGGAAGCCCGGGGGTGGCGTTGCGCAGCACGGCCATCGCCCGCGCGGCTGAGAGGCTCGCCAGTACCCCGGGCAGGTCCGGGTCGTGCCAGGGGGGCTCCACGCGCGCCAGGCGTGCCAGCACCGACCCGCCCCCGCCACCCGCCGCACCGTCTCCGCCCGGCCACGCGACGCCCCAGCCGTCCACGTTCACCGAGCCCGTCCGCATCTCCCTCGGTGCCCAGGACTGGCGGAAGAGGGAGTGCTCCCCCCCGAAGAGGAGGGCGTGGAGGGGCAGGGGAGTGCCCGCGTAGGCGGTGAGTCTGCACATGGCCCGGCAAGGTACCGTTCCCGCGCCGAAGTGCCACCCTCCGATCGGAGCGCACCCTTCCCGTGAGGGAATCCGGGCGGAACCGTTGCCGTCATGCGCTGCGAGATGGTACTTTCGCCCCGACCCCCGACTGGCGGTCCGGCCGTCCCACCCTCCCGCGTGCCGCGTCCCTCCACCCCATTTCAAACCGCGAGGATCGTCATGCGAGCCTCCCTCCTCGGGAAGGGTCTGTTCCCCCTGTTCGCGCTGGCTCTGGCCGCACTCCCGTTGACGGCCCAGACCCAGACCGGAACGCTCACCGGTTCCGTCGTGGACGCCCAGACGGGCGCTCCGGTATCGGGGGCCCAGGTCGATGTGATCCAGGGCACCACTCAGGTGACCTCAGTGCTGGCCGACGCCCAGGGGCGCTTCCGCACCCAGCTCCAGGCCGGCACCTACGCCCTGGTGGCCACCTCGGTCGGCTACACCCCCACCCGCGTGGACGGGGTGGTCGTGCTGGCGGGGCAGACCACCGACCGCGCGGTGGAGATGACCTCCACCGCCTTCGAACTCGCGGGGCTCACGGTCACCGCCGGCCGCCAGGAGGAGAACGTGATCTCGGCGGTCAGCAATGTGGTCACCGTGGGCGCGGAGCGGGTGCAGGAGCGCGCCGCGCTCACTCCGGTCGAGCACGTGAAGGCGCTCCCGGGCGTGGACGTGGTGCAGACCGGACTGACCTCCAGCAACGTGGTCACGCGCGGTTTCAACAACGTCTTCTCCGGCGCGCTGCTGGTCCTCACCGACAACCGCTACGCCTTCGTACCCTCGCTGCGGTTCAACGCGCACAACATGGTGCCGACGAACCAGTTCGACGTGGAGCGCATCGAGGTCCTGCTCGGACCGGCCGCGTCCCTCTACGGGCCCAACTCGGCGGCCGGGGTGATGCACATCATCACATCCTCGCCCATCGACCGCCCCGGGACGAAGGTCTCCATCTCGGGCGGAGAGCGGGACGTTCTCTTCGGGCAGTTCCGCACCGCCTACCGCTTCAGCGACCGCGCCGGCATCAAGCTCTCGGGCCAGTACTTCCAGGGCGACGAGTGGGAGTGCCGCGTCAACGACAACGATCTTCCTTCGGAGACGTGCGACCCGGCCGAGTTCACCGCCCGCGCCAACAACGCCAACCTGCCGGACCGGGACGAGGAACTGGAGCGCTACGCCGGAGAGGTGCGCTTCGACTACCGCTTTGAGAACGATTCGGAACTCATCCTGAACGTCGGTCTCAACAATCTCGGGACCGGTATCGAGATGACGGGAATCGGCACCGGTCAGGCCGTGGACTGGCGCTACACCTACGCCCAGGCTCGCTTCCGCAAGGACCGCTTCTTCGCGCAGGCGTTCGTGAACCAGAGCGACGCCGGCGAGACCTTCCTCTTCCGCACCGGCCAGCGCATCGAGGACGAGTCCCGCATGTTCGTGGGCCAGGTGCAGCAGGGCTTCTCGCTGGGGGAGAACCTCGACTTCATCGCCGGGCTCGACCTGCAGCGCACCGACCCCCGCACCAACGGGACCATCAACGGCGTCAACGAGGACGACGACCAGATCGACGAGATCGGGGGCTACCTGCACGGGGAGACCCACCTCTCGGACAACCTCAAGCTGGTCACCGCGCTCCGGATCGACGACCACAACCGGCTCGAGGACCTGGTCTTCTCGCCCCGCGCCGCGCTCGTCTTCGAGCCGGCCGAGAATCAGGCCTTCCGGCTGACCTACAACCGCGCCTTCTCCACGCCGTCCACCAACAACCTCTTCCTGGATATCGTGGCGGGCAACATCCCGATCGGCGGGGGGGTGGGCTTCGACATCCGCACCCGGGGCGTTCCGGAATCCGGCTTCACCTTCCAGAACCGGTGCCAGGGCGGCGTGCAGGACCTCTGCATGTACACACCCTTCGCCCCGCAGCTGGGCCAGCTTCCCGCCAACGCGCTTCCTCTCTGGAACAACATCATGGCCGCCGTCCTGAACCAGGCCGGCGCCGGGGCCCTCCTCCCCGCACTCCAGAACCCGGGGGCGGCGCCGGGCGACCCGGCGGTGAACTCCGTGCTGCGGCGGTTCAACCAGGAGCAGCTCACCTTCCTCCCCGACGCGGACGGACCGGAGGCGATCACGCGCATCGAGCCCACCATCTACAACACGTTCGAGGTGGGCTACAAGGGCATTCTGGTGGATCGGCTGCTGCTCTCCGCGGACGTCTACGCCCAGCAGATCCGGGACTTCGTGGGCCCGCTCCGCACCGAGACCCCGAGCGTCTTCTACGATCCGGGCTCGGTGCAGGCCTTCGTGATCCAGCGCCTCACCGACGCCGGGCTGCTGGGCACCGCCGTCTCTCCCGAGCAGGCGGCGGCCATCATCCAGGCGATGGCGTCGATCCCGGTGGGCACCGTGGCTCCGGACCAGGTGGCCGGCTCCGACATCCTGCTCTCCTATCGGAACTTCGGCGACGTGGACCTGTGGGGGGCCGACCTCTCCTTCCAGGTGCTGGCCACCGACCGCCTCTCCTTCACGGGGACCTACTCCTACGTGAGCGAGGAGTGCTTCGACTTCGACGGCGACGGCGAGTGCCAGGGCGCCCGTGACATCGCGCTCAACGCGCCCCAGAACAAGGGCTCGGTGGGCTTCCGCTGGTCGGACGTCACGCGGGGCGTGACCTTCGACGGCCGGGCCCGCTTCACGCAGGGCTTCGCCATGAACTCGGGCGTCTTCATCGGCGACGTGGACGGCTTCACCTCGGTGGACGCCAACGCCATGTACCGCCTGCCCTGGGCGCCGGGCGCCTCGGTCGGGCTCACCGTCACCAACCTCTTCGACGACGCCCACCAGGAGTTCATCGGCGCGCCCCAGGTGGGCCGCCTCCTGCTGGCCCGCATCCAGTACGAGTTCTGAGGCGGCAGGTGCCACCCCGTCCCGTGATGATGCACGCTGTGGACTGCCCGCCCGTGAATCCGCCCCCGCGCCGGAGCCCGCACGGCCCCGACGCGGGGGCGGGCCGCGGCGCCTGAGGGATGGGGGGCAAGCGCGCCCGGCACGCCGCCATTCTGGAGATCGTGCGCGGCGGCTCGGTCGGGTCGCAGGAGGCGCTCCGGGAGCGGCTCCAGGCGCGCGGCTTCGACGTCACGCAGGCGACCGTATCGCGCGACCTGCGCGAGCTGCGGCTGGTCAAGGTTCCGGACGCGCAGGGGAACGCCCACTACACGCTGCCCGAGGAGTTCGACAACCTCCCGCCGCTGGACCGCCTCCTGCCCACGCTCTTCCACTCCGCCGAGGGCGCCGGCAACCTGCTGGTGGTCAAGACGCTGACCGGGGGCGCCCAGGCCGTGGCGCTGGGCATC
>JAVVFC010000177.1:0-6106 GCA_032250975.1 Longimicrobiales bacterium
TTCCAGCGCTTCGCGAACCTCCTCCAGCTCCTCGGCCACCTTGTCCCAGGCGCCCCGGTGGTCGGCCCAGTCGAAGCCCACCCCGGCCACCCGCTCCTGCATGCGGTGGGCGCGGGTGAGCGGGTCCAGGCTCCGCGCCAGTCCGTCCAGCACGCCGGGCGCGTCCGCCGCGCCATCGCCACCCGCGGCCGCGCCGTCGCCCGTCCCACCCCCGTCCTTGCCCCCGCCCGCGGCCCGCTCGCGGGCCTTGAGCACCTCCCACGCCTCGCGCTCCCCCAGCCCGTACAGGTGGGGGTGGCGCCGGCGCATCTTCTCCTCCAGGCGCCGGGCCACCGAGTCGGCGGTGAGCACGCCCCGCTCCTCGCCCACCACCACCTGGAAGGCCAGGTTCAGGAGCAGGTCCCCCAGTTCGCCCTCCAGCGCGGTGGGATCGCCGGCGTGCACGGCGTCGGCGACCTCGTGCGCCTCCTCCAGCAGGTGGGGGACGAGCGTCTCGGCCGTCTGGGCCGCGTCCCAGGGACAGTGCGCGCGCAGGAAGCGCACCAGTGCCAGGCCGCGGTCCAGGGTGCCGGAGGCGGTGCGGGCGTGGTCCGCGCCCGGCGGGGGCGTCGGCGGCGACGGAGGGGTCGCTCGGGGTGGGGGGGTGTCCATGGGCGGGGGCGCGGAATCAGGGTTGCTCGGGCCCGGATCTTCCGCATCTTTCCCCTGCTATGTCAACGGACCCCCGGACGCGCGCGTGGATCGAGGTGCAGTCCGCCTCCCTGCGCCGGAACTACCAGCGCCTCCGGGACGCGGTCCCCGCCGGAGTCCGCCTGGTCCCCATGGTGAAGGCGGACGCCTACGGACTGGGCATGCTTCCCGCGGTGCGCGCCCTTTCCTCGATGAAGCCGTGGGGGTGGGGGGTGGCGACGGTGGACGAGGGGGTGGCACTCCGGGCCGCGGGCATCCAGGACCCCGTCCTGCTGGTCGCCCCGGTACCGCCGGGGTGCGAGCCCCTGGTGGTCGCGCACCGCCTCACCGCATCCGTCTCCGCAACGGACACCCTGGACCGCCTGCACGAGACGGCCGGCGACGCCCCCGTGCCTGTGCACGTGGAGGTGGACACCGGGATGGGGCGGGCGGGCTTCCCCTGGGACCGGGTGCGGGAGTGGGGGCCGGCGCTGCGCACCCGGCTGGTGCCGCCCCTGCGCTGGGAGGGGCTCTCGACCCACCTCCACTCCGCCGACGAACTCGGGGGCCCGGGCGTGGAGGAGCAGATCCGCCGTTTCCGACACGTCGCGGGGACGCTCAATCCCCCGGCGGCGGTGCTGTTGCACGTGGCCAACTCGGCGGGGATCCTCCGGCTGGGGTCCCGCCTGCGGGGCTTCGGGCTCGCCCGTCCCGGGATCTTCCTGTACGGGGGTTCGTGTGGCCCGGACCTGCCCGCGCCGGATCCGGTGGTCTCGGTGCGGGCCCGGGTGGTGCGGGTGGAGGACGTGTCCGAGGGCGCCACCGCGGGGTACGGCGCCACCTACCGCGCCTCCGGCCCGGAGCGCTGGGCCACGCTCGCGCTCGGGTACGGTGACGGCTACCGTCGGGCCGCCTCCCATCGCGGCCAGGTCCTGGTCCGCGGCCGGAGGGCGCCCCTGATAGGCCGCGTTTCCATGGATCTGACGGTGGCAAACATTACGGGGCACCCCGGTGTAGTCCCGGGGGATGTAGCTACATTTCTGGGCTCGGACGGCGACGGCCGGATCGGAGTGGACGAGGTGGCGGCCTGGATGGGGACGATCCCCTACGAGGTGTTCACCGGATTCACACCCCGCCTGCCGCGCCTCTGGCTTGACGAGAACCGATAAAGGAGGGGCGTTGAGACGCACTCCCGCAGCGGCGGCCCTGGCCGTCCTGGCCGTGAGCGTCCTGGGGTGTCAGGAGAGCGATCCCACATCGGTGGAGGGGTCGCTGGTACCGGTGGCGCCCCAGACCGTGGAGGTCGTCCTCTCGTGGGACGCCTTCGGCGACAGCGTGCAGATCCTGGGCGGCTTCGGCTCGGTCGACGACCTGGTGTTGGACGTGGTGGCGCTCGACTTCCGGGGCGAACTGGATGCGCGCGCCCTGGTGCGCTTCGGGAACTTTCCGCTGGGGGCCTCGGTCACCGACCCCTCCGGGACCACCCGGACGGATACCCTCTTCAGCTTCCTGGGCGGGCGGGTGGTGGCCCGCATCGACACGTTTCGCACCAAGATCCGGGAGCCGCTCGACCTGAGCCTTTCGGTATTGCGGGAGGACTGGCACTCTCCCTCCGCCACCTGGGAGGTCAAGGTGGACACGGTCCTCGACCGGACACCCTGGGACGAACCGGGCGCAGGACCGGCGACCCCGGTCGCCTCGGCCCGCTGGGACCCGGCCGCCGGTGACAGCGTGGTCTTCGCCCTCGACTCCGCCACCGTCGCGCTCTTCGCCGACACCACCGGGATCCGGTACTCCGCCCGCATCGACATGCTCACGCCCGGAGCGATGGTCGAGATTATCGGGTTCGACCTGCGTCTGGACGCCCGGCCGAGCCTCAATCCGGACACCGTGGTGGTGCTCAACGCTCCGGAGGACGAGACCACATTCGTCTTCTTCCCCTTCCCGGAGCCGCCGCCCGACGGGATCCGCGCCGGGGGCGCTCCGGCGTGGCGCACCATCCTGGCGCTGGACGTGCCGCGCGTGCTGAACGGGCCCTCGTCGCTCTGCGACCAGGTGGGGTGCCCGTTCGAACTCACGCCGGAACGCCTCAACCACGCGTCGCTGGTGCTCACCTCGCGTCCCAGCCAGCCGACCGCCTTCCAGCCCACAGACTCCCTGCTGCTGGACGTGCGCCCGGTGCTGGTGCCGGAGCGCCTTCCCAAGGCGCCGCTGGGGCCCTCCTTCCTGAACGTCTTCGGGCTGGCCGTGGACCCCGACGTCTTCGGCGAGACGGCCGGCGTGCGGATTCCCATCACGGTGACCGAGTTCGTGAGGGCACTCCTCGATCCGGAGTCGGCGGACGAGGCCCCCTCCACTCTGGCGCTCCTCTCCCTGCTCGAGCCGTTCACCATCGGCTACGGCGACTTCGACGGACCGGGCGACCCCGGCGAGCCGCGACTGCGCCTCATCCTCACCGCCAGCGACCCCGTGGAGATCCGATGAAGCGCGCCGGACCGCACCGCGCCCCCGCCTCCGGCGTGGCGGCGTTCCTCCTGGCAGTGGGGGCCGGGTTTCTGCACCTGTGCCCCGCGCCGCTTTCCGCCCAGTCCGTGGCGAGCGGGTACGGCTTCGGCGCGCCCCTGGAGGCGCTGGGATCCCGCGCGCTCGCGCTGGGCGGAATCGGGATGGGGCTGACCGGGACCGAGCTCAACCCGCAGGATCCGGCCGCCGCCGCGGACGTGGTGCTGCCCGCCATCTTCGTCACCAGCCAGACCTCGTGGGCCGACGTCACCGAGGCCGGCCAGGCGAGCGACTTTACGACCACCCGCTTCCCCTCGCTGGGTCTCATCTATCCATTCGCGGGGGTCGGGACGTTCATGCTCTCCTTCACGGGCGTGCTGGACCAGACCTGGCGGACCAGCGAGGAGCGGCTACTGACGCTGGAGGGCTCGGGCACGCAGGCGCGCGTCACCGACTTCTTCCAGTCCGAGGGGGGGGTGTCCGCGCTCCAGGTCGGATACGCCCGCCGGATCTCACCCCGGCTGGCCGTGGGCGTCACGGCGGGGTCGTACATCGGCACGCTCACCCGCACCTTCAGGCGTTCCTTCGACTCGCTGGAGGTCGAGACCGACGTGCCCGACTTCGTGGTCGGGGGGACCTGGAACTACGAGGGCTTCTTCGGGACGGTGGGCGCCACCTGGGAGGTTTCGGACATCGCGCGCCTCTCCGGCTCCTTCTCTCTGGGCGGAGAGCTGGAGGGCGACCCCACCGAATCCACGGACGGCGCCCGCCTGCTGGTCCAGATGCCGAACGAATACCGGGTTGGCGGCACGGTGCTGCTTGCGGAGGGGCTGAACCTCTCCGCCGGCGTGCTCTACGCCGACTGGGCCGACGCCGGAGGAGACGTCCCGGGGGTGGAAGGGACGACGGTGCTCAAGCTGGGGGGAGGGGTGGAGTTCACGGGAGCGCGCATTCTGGGGAAGGGGGCGGCGCTTCGGTTCGGATATCGGAACGGCGATCTGCCCTTCCGCCGGGCGGGTGATCCCGAAGTCTCGGAGTCGGCCTTCACCGGGGGCCTGGGGCTGAACCTGCTGGAGGGCCAGGACGTGCTCCTGGCGCGCAGCGATTTCACGCTGGAGCGCGGGAGCCGCGACGCGGGCGTCTTCGAGGAGGACTTCTGGCGGCTCTCCGTCACCATCCGGGTGTCTGGGTTCTGACGGGGTCTCGGGTGCGGGTCCACTTCCACACCTTCGGCTGCAAGGCCAACCAGTACGACACCGAGCGGATGCGCCAGGAGTTGGAGGCACGCGGCGCCGAGGCGGTGGAGAGCTGGGAGGGGGCGGAGCTTGTGGTGGTGAACACCTGCACCGTCACCAACGAAGCCGACGCCGAGGCGCGGCGCTTCCTGCGCCGCGTTCGCCGCCGCTCTCCGGAGACGCGCGTGGTGGTCGCGGGGTGCTCGGCGGCGCTGCGGGCCGCCGAATACCGGAGTATGGACGGGGTGGCGGGCGTGGTGGCGGGTCAGGATCCGGTGGCGGTGGCGACCGCCGCATTGGCGGCCGCGCCCCGGTTTGTGCAGCTCGAGGACCGGCGTGCCCTGGACCGGATCGATACCGAGCCGGTGGGGGGCGAGCTGCTGCGCCGGCGGAACGACGGCACCCGGGGGTGGCTCAAGATCCAGGACGGCTGTGACCGCCGGTGCGCCTTCTGTGCCACCCGTCTGGCGCGCGGCGAGTCCCGTTCGCGGCCGGAGGCGGAGGTGGTCGCGGAGGCCCGCCTGCTGGCGCGCACGCACCCGGAGTTGGTGCTGACCGGCGTGCACATCGGGCACTACGGGCGTGACCTGGGCGTGGGGCGGACCCTCTCCCGGCTGGTCGCGCGTCTGCTGGACGCGGTGCCAGAGGTGCGCTTCCGGCTGGGGAGCATCGAGGCGACCGAGATCGACGACCTCCTCCTGGACCTGCTGGCGACCTCGGGCGGACGCCTGGCTCCCCACCTGCACATGCCCCTGCAGAGCGGGGCCGACCCGGTTCTGCGCCGGATGCGCCGCTGGCACACGCGCGAGCAGTACCGGCGGCGGGCGCTCGAGATCGCGTCCCGGCTGCCGGTGCTGGGTCTGGGAGCGGACGTCATCACCGGCTTCCCGGGCGAGACCGACGCCCATCACGAGCGCACGGTGGCGCTGGTGCGGGAGCTCCCCTTCACCTACCTGCACGTCTTCCCCTTCTCGCCCCGCGACGGCACTCCGGCCGCGGCACTGAACCGGGAGATGCCGGTACCGCAGCGGGTGGCGGGCGAGCGCAGCCGGGAGCTGCGGGAGCTGGCCCGGTGCCGCGGAGAGGTGTACCGCGCCCGCCGGGTCGGGGACCGGGCCGAGGTGGTGCTGGAAGGCGGCGGTCGGGCGCTCACCGGCGACTACCTGCGCGTGCGTGTGCGCGTCGCCTCCGGGGACGCTTCCGGGACCGCTTCCGGTCCCGCGGCCTCGCAGTCCGACCCTCCCGGCGAGGGTCTGCACACCGGAGTCCTTAATGGGACGGGGTCGGACCTGTATATTGCCCTCGGAAAGGCTTCCCGAGCCGCCCCGGGCCCGACCGCAGCGGTCCTCCCCGGCACGCCTCCCAACCCGCCCGCTCCATGACGCACCGCAAGCGCGCCTACATCGAGACCTACGGCTGCCAGATGAACATCAGCGACGGCGAGCTGATGGAGGGCATCCTCGAGGCGGCCGGCTACGGAATTGCAGGCTCCCCCGAGGAGGCCGACGTCGTGCTGGTGAACACCTGCGCCATCCGCGAGCACGCCGAACAGCGCGTGCTGGGCCGGGTGGGCCAGCTCAAGGGTTTGAAGCAGGACAATCCCCGCCTGGTCCTGGGTGTGACGGGGTGCATGGCGCAGCGCATGGGGGACGAGCTGCTCGCGCAGGCGCCCTACGTGGACCTGGTCATGGGGCCGGACG
>JAVVFC010000178.1:0-6058 GCA_032250975.1 Longimicrobiales bacterium
ATCCGGGCCTTGAGCTACCGTCCGGCACGTTCCTCACGTTCCGCCCCTCAAGGGAGTGCCCCTGCGTGAACTGCTGCGAAGCGTTCGGCGGCGCTGCGGGGGAGGTTGCCGCATGACCGCCGAGGAACTGGCCCACCGCCTGAAGGCCCGGCGCAGCGGAAAAGAGTGGCAGGCGAAGTGCCCGGCGCACGAGGACCGGAAACCGTCCCTGTCCATCGGAGCAGGCCGGGACGGTCGGGTGCTTCTGAAGTGCCACGCCGGTTGCGAGACGGACGCCATCCTAGACGCCCTCGGGCTCGAGCCAGCCGACCTGTTCCAGGACGCCCCGTCCGCGAACGGGTCCGGGCCGCACGTCGCCGCCGAGTACGACTACCGCGACGAGGACGGCAACCTGCTCTACCAGGTGGTCCGCCTCGAGCCCAAGGGATTCCGCCAGCGCCGGCCGGACGGTTCCGGCGGGTGGCTCTGGAACGTGAGGGACACCCGAAACGTCCCGTACCGCCTCGCGGAGCTCGTGGAGGCGGTGGCGCTCGATAAGCCGGTCTGGATCGCCGAGGGCGAGAAAGACGCCGAGGCGCTGCGGGAGGCGGGTCACACCGCGACGACGAACCGCGGCGGTGCCGGGAAGTGGCTGGCCGCGTTCGCCCGCTACTTCGAGGGTGCGGACGTTGTGATCGTCGCGGACCGGGACCGGCCCGGGATCGAGCACGCCGAGTGCGTCCTGGCCTCCGTCCAGCCCATTGCGAAGAAGGCGCGGATTGTCGTGGCGGCCGAGGGAAAGGACGTCTCCGACCACCTGTCGGCGGGCCGCGACATTCGGGAGTTCGTGAAGCTCACGCCCGAGCTGCGCGCGGCGATCGCCGGCGAGGACGAGGTGGAGGAGGGCGAGGACGAGGGCTTCGACCTGCCAGACCCGCAGCCCCTGTTCTCGTATCCCGCCGAGGAGCTGGAGTGGGTCGTGGAGCGCCTCGTGCAGGCCGGCGAGCTCGGGCAGATCGTCGGCGGCGACGGGTCCATGAAGTCCACGTTCGCGCTCTACATGGCGCTCTGCATCGCCGGCGGCCATCCGGTGCTCGGCCGATTCACCGTGAAGGAGGGTCCGGTCCTGTACGTTTCCGAGGAGGACGGGATCGCCCGCCTGCAGACGCGCGGAAAAGCGCTCTGCCGCGGCCACGGCTGGAGCTGGGCCGACGTGAACGACCGGCTCCACGCGCTGATCCGCCAGGGCGTGCTCCTCGAGGATGAGGCGTGGCAAGCTCACCTGATTGCGCACGCGCAACGCCTCGGCGTCGTGGCCGTCGTGTTCGACCCCCTGCGGGACCTGACGCTCGCCGAGGAGAACTCCAACACGCAGGCGGCCCCGCTCACGCGGTTCTTCCGCCGGCTCAATGAGCTGCCGAGCCGGCCGGCCGTGATCGTTCTTCATCACTTCGGGAAGGCGGGGACCGGCGAGAACCGGAAGGCGATCGGGGAGCGGCCGCGCGGGGCTTCCGCCCTGAAGGCCGCGTGCCGGTTCATGTTAGCCCTCCAGAAGCGGGACGGCTCGGTTTCGATCTCGCTCCTCAAGCACACCGACACGGACGGGTGGGACGGTTTCGGGTTCACCTACCGCATCACCGAACGCGAGGGGAAGCGCGGGACGTGGGACACCGCGTGCCTCGAGTACTCCGAGGCCGCGGCAATCGACGAGCGGGCGGATGTCGAGGCCGTTGTTCAGGTCGTAACCGCGAACCCCGGACAGGCGAAACGAAGGGTCCGCGATGGCGTGGTGAAGGCGCACGGCATCCCCGGACCGCGGGCGTATGACGCCCTCGCGGAGGCCGTGCGCGACGGCTTGGTCGTTGTGGAAAAGGACGGCCAGACGCACCGCCTCTACCCCGCGTCGGAGGCCGCGGCGGTGCCCCTCGAAGGTGTGGGGGTCTGATGCGCGCGAACGGGCACCGCAGAGAGCGCTCCAACCGTGGGGCCCCACACCCCCACGCCCTTTTGGACGCAAGGTGTGGAAGGGGTCTCTTCCACGTGGGGCCCCACACCCCCCACACCCGCCGGGCGGGTCCCGTGGGCGTGGGGGTCCTTATAGAAGGACCCCACGCTCCACGGCCCACCCCCACGGCTGAAGGAACAGATCGCTCTTCCACACCTGCGGGAGAGATGCCGGGGACACCAAACACGGAGGGGGGGCAGCCCGTGAAGAAGCCAGGCGTGAGGGAACAGGTCGATCGCGTGAGGGCGCTCGAGGCGAGAGCGGCCTCCCTGCGAGCCGAGGCGAAGCGGGCCGAGCTCGCGGCATGGAAGGCAAGGGAGGCCGCATGGCGGGCGGCCGCGCAGCCGACGAACCGGAAGGGGAAGGGCCGCCCGTGACGTCCGCCGTGCGCGCCCTCCTCGAGCGGGAGCGGGCGCTGCGGGTCCGGGCCGCCCACCTGCGGGCGGAAGCGCAGCGGGCCGAGCGTGACGCGGAGACGGTGCGCGCGGAGGCGTGGCGGGCGCAGCAGGACGGACTCAAGCAGGAGGGAGCAGGGCATGGACGCGGTTGAGGCGGTGCTCCATCTCACGGGAACGTGGACGGCGGAAGCGCGCGTGCTGGCGAAGTACGACCCGGAGAAGGCGCGGATGGTGGAGCGTATGGCCGCGGCGGCGCGGGAGGCGGTCGAAGCGAACGCCGTACCCTGGGTCCCGCTTGCGGAGGTGGCCCGGCGGACGGGATACTCGGCAGACACGCTCCGCACGAAGGCGAAGGCGCTGCGCCCGCAGGGCCTCGCCCGGAAGATGGGCGGGACCTGGCATTTCGAGCGGGGTGCGGCGCTGAAGATCCGTCCGAAGGGCCGGCGCGCACCGATCCGGCCCGACGAGATGCGGGACGTGGACACCCTCGCACGCCGCCTCGCAGCGGAGGAGTAGCACGACATGGCCGCGTGGTCCTACGTCGCCGGCAAGCCGTCACGCCACGGGAGCCCGAGTTCGCAGGTACGGGTATTCGAGAGGCCCGACCGCGAGGGCCTGTTCCTCTCCCGCGCTTGGCTGCGCACCGAGTCCGACGCGCCGCAGGCCGAGGCGCTGCCGGCGGGCACGACGCGCGAGGAGGCCGAACTGCTGGCCCGCGAGGTGGCGACGAGGCGGGAACGCCGGATCCTGCGGGGCGAGGACGGTACGCCGTCCGACCTGCGCCGGCTCACCCTCGCGCAGCTCTTCGGGCTCTACCACGCGAGCGCGAAGGCGCAGCGGTGGAGCCAGGGGCACAAGCGGAACCGCGAACGGTCCCGCGCCTTCTGGCTCGCGGAGTACGGACCCGGCTTCCTCGCGGCGCAGCTCACGCCCGGCGACGTGGAGGACCGGGCGGCACGGGCCGCGCGGGCGAAGGGCTGGGCCCCGGCCACGGAGCGCCGCTACCTGGTCCATATCGGGGCGGCCACGCGGTACGCCGTCTGCAAGCGGCGCGCGCTGGCCGAGGATCCGCTCGCCGGGCTGGACGTGCCCGCTGCGGCCCCGGACACGGAGGGTCTCGACTACACGGCCGAGGAGGCCCGGGCGCTTGCCACGCCGGCCGAGGGCGTGGACTGGCGCGTCACCCTGGCGGCCTCGATCGCCGCGGACACGGGCCGGCGCATCGGGGCCATCCGGTTCCTTCGGACCGAGGACGTGATCCTGCGGGCGGACGGCCGGCTCGTGCTGCGGTTCGCCGCGGCGCACGACAAGAGCGGCCGGACGGCAACGGTGCCCGTCTCGAGCGCAACGGCCGAGCTCGTGCTCGCAGCGCTGGAACGGGACCGGGTGCAGCGGTGGGGCTGGCTCCTGCCCGGCCAGCGGCGAGGTGTGCCCCTCGGCGGCATGGACGCGACGGGGAGCGCGACGTGGGCGCGGATGCTTCACGAGGCCGAGAAGGCGCTCGGGATCCCGACCGTCCGGGGGCGCGCGTGGCACGGCATCAAGCGCCGGCACGTCACGGTCTCGTGGGAGGAGGCGCACGGGGACGCGGCGCTCGTGGGGGACGTGACCGGGAACACGAGCCCGGAGGTCCTGCGGAGGGCGTACAGGCGGAAGTCCGAGGCCCGCACGGCGGCCCAGGTGGACCGGATCCGGGCCCGTCTCGAGGGCGCGCCCGGGGCGTGGAGCCATACCTGGAGCCATACCACGGATAATGTAACAGACAAGGCGAGTTCGTAGGATGCTGCGGGAACGGAGGTTACCGAAGTGACCGGGGTGGGTCTCGAACCCACGACCTACGGATTAAAAGGCCCCTGGGGACATACCACGGGACCCCACCTGTACGCATAACTCCGCCCCAAACAGCCGAACCGAACGGGAACCGAAACCCCCGTTTCCAGCCCCTTTCCGGGGTGGAGCCATACCTGGAGCCATACCAAGAATCGCACCCGGGCCCTGCCGGCCGCAGAAGTCGGTGTCGGGACCGTCCGGCGGCCGCCGTGCTCGAAGCCCTGGACGAACTGGAGAGGGCGGCGGCGTGACGGAAGCCGAAGGGCCATCGCAGCGGGGGGACAGGCTGTCCGTGTCGGGCGCTGTCCCACCCCTGCGTGAGACTTCGGAGACGGCGGCGACAGGCCGCCCGCTCCGCGCACGCTCCGGGCCCTGCGCGCGCCAGCCGCTCCGTGGGCCACGAACCCTACTCCGAGGAACGATCCAGTTGAGCACGAACCTTCGCCAGCCGCTCAGCAAGTTTCGAGGGCCCGGCTCCCGGGGCCTTCGGCTGCCGGTCGTATCGCTCAAGTACGACGAGTTCATTCTGCGGCTGCTTCAGCTTCCGGTAGATGATTGCCAGTTGTTCGTAATACCACGGGGCGACGCCCCACCGATTCGCGCGTGCTTCTTCCTCGGTGGCCTCCACGAGCCGGAGGAGGAGGTCTCTCGCCTCATCGAGCCGCCCCTCTCGTTTCAGTTGCTTCACGGTGTCCACGTGCCCGGTGAAGTGTTGTCCGTCAACGTGCCCCGGCTTCATGTGCGTGCCTCTCGTTTCTTCAGTAGTCCACGACGGCGAGGCCGGGCCGACTGCGCTGCGCCGCTTTGGCTTTCCCCGGGCCGCCTCCAAGTAGAGCAGGACCGATACGACCGCCGCCGCAACGACGAAATAGAACCAGAACAAGGCGGGCTCCGGCTAGGGGTTCTTGCCTGCCGAGCAAGCTATCAGGCAATGCGGTTCGAGGCGCGGTCGTACCCCTGCGGTATGTTTGGCGGCAGGATCGCAGATGCACACAGCCACAGGAGGCAACGAGATGAGCGAGCAAATTGCGTCGGTGAAGGTCGTGGATTTCGATATGCCGTTCGGGCGACTCCTCGTGTTCATGGTCAAGGTCGGGTTGGCGTCGATCCCGGCGGTTGTGATCCTCCTGGTCGTTGCGTTCATGATTGCCGGGTTCTTCGCTGGCACGCTCGGCACGCTGTGAGAGCCCCCCCGCCCCTCCCATCGCGCAAAAGGCCCCCAGGCGGCCACAGGACGGGCGAACGGCGCGGACGGGTCCAGACACGTTTGCGCCGCCGATCGCGCTCACACGGCCACGCAGGGGCCTTGTTCGCCGCGCAGGGGATGCACCGGGCTCTCTGTTCGGTGTAGGTTCGGGTGCGGAGACGGACCCCACGGAGGAGGAGGCAGATGGCAATCGACGGAAAGGGCCGGCCGCTCGAGCTGACGCCGGAGTTCGTGGAGAAGGCCGAGGAGTTGCTGGCCGAGGGCAACTACGCGGTGACCGTGGCGGGACTGCTCGGCATCTCCGAGGACACCTGGTACCGCTGGCTCAAACTGGCCGACGATTCAGCCGAGGAGCGGCCCATCTTCTCGGAGTTTCGACAGGCCGCAGGGAGAGGCAGCGCCATTGCCGAGCATAACGCGGTGTGTCTCGTGCGCCGACATGCCCGAGAGGACCTGCCCGGCGACTGGCGGCCCGCAATGGAGTTTCTGCGACGCCGGTTCCCCGACAGGTGGGGCAACCGTCAGAAGGTCGAGGCCGACGTGCGAGCAACGACGCCGGCCGAGAGTCCACGCGAGCGGCTGCGGGCGAGGTTCGACCAGATGGCCCGGGCACGGGCGGAGCAGAACGCTGCCGCCTCG
>JAVVFC010000179.1:0-5988 GCA_032250975.1 Longimicrobiales bacterium
CCTGGCCCTTCTGGCCATGGCGGCGCCCCTGATGCAGACGGAGCTTTCCGCACAGACCCAGTGGTCCCCCGTCCCCGCCGGCTACCCCACCACCGCCGCCGAGGAGAGCGACTTCACGCGCCACACCCGGCACCTGGAGATGTGGGACTACCTGCAGGCGCTCCGGGCGGTGACGCCGGAGATGCGGCTGGGCGTGTACGGCGAGACCCGCGAGGGGCGCCGGCTCCCCTATGCGGTCTTCTCGCGGCCGCTGGTGAGCGAGCCGTGGGAGGCGTGGACGCTGGGGCGGCCGGTGCTGGTGCTGGCGGCCAACGTGCACGGGGGGGAGCGGACGTTCCGGGAGGGGCTGCTGGTGCTGATGCGCGACATGGCGACGCCGGGCACGGAGGCCAACGCGCTGCTGGACGAGCTGGTGGTGGTGGTGGCGCCGCAGATCAACCCGGACGGCTTCGAGGCCAGCGAGGGCGGGCAGCGCGGCAACAGCTGGGGCATCGACCTCAACCGCGACTACGTCAAGCTCGAGCACCCCTCCATCCAGACCTACGTGGGCGGGCTGCTGGGCGGCTTCCGGCCGCACCTGTTCGTGGACGGCCACAACGGGGGCGTCTACCCCTACAATCTGAACTACCAGTGCACGTCGTCGCACGACCCGGCGCCCGAGCTGACGCGGGTGTGCGACCGCGAGATCTTCCCGCACATCGACGCCCGCCTGGAGGCCGAGGGGTACAAGGGGTGGTACTACCAGAACGGTGACGAGAACCAGTGGAACACCGGCGGCTGGCAGGCCCGCATCGGCCGCAACTACGGCGGCTTCGTGAACAGCGTGGGCATCCTCTTCGAGGCCCCCGGCGGCCAGTCGCTGGAGGACGGCGCCCGGGCCGGCTACCTGGGCTACCTGGCCGTCATGGAGTGGTCGGCCGCCAACGCCGAGCGCCTCATGGGCACGGTGCGGGACGCCCGTCTGGCCACCCTGCGCCTGGGCCACGACCCGGCCGGATCGGTGGCGGTGCAGCAGGAGTACGCGGCCGAGGACGACCCGGTCAGCTACCAGATTCCGGTGGGCACCCCCCAGCAGGTGCGCGCCGCCCTGCAGGCCGGGGAGCGTCCCGAGCTCAGGACCATCACCGACGCCCGTCTGATGAAGAAGCCGGTGGCCACCGTGCTCCGGGACCGCCCCTACGCCTACCTGCTCCCCAGGGCCGCGGAGCAGGCGGTGGCCCTGCTCCGGCGGCACGGCATCGTGGTCGAGCGGCTCCAGGAGCCAACGGAGCTCTCCGTGCAGGCCTACACCGTGGCCGGCGTCACCCACGAGCAGGCCTACAACCACGCCGCCGCCACCCGTGTGCAGGTGGGAGAGGTCCTCACCACCACCCGGGAGTTCCCCCAGGGCACCTACGTCATCCCCACCGGCCAGATGCTCGGCCGCCTGGTGGCCCACATGCTCGAGGTCGAGTCCGACGACAACGTCGTCTACTGGAACACCATGGACGCCTGGCTCCCGCGCCCCGGCGAGGGTGCGGGGCAGGGGGACGAGGAAGGCCCCCAGGGCCGCCCCGACCAGGGCCCGCCCCTGGTCCCCATCTTCAAGCTGCTGCGGCCCACTCCCCTGAACACGGTGATGGTGGAGGGGCGCTGACGCCACCCGGGCGGGCGGGCCCGCCCGCGCCCCGGCCCTGAAGGGCAACGCCCCCGCCGCGGTGACGCGGCGGGGGCGTTGTGTTCAGCGATGCCGGAGAAAGTCCTCCGGCGTGGATCCAACGTCCCGAATAATCTGGCGAAGGAGACCGGGAGCCAGGTCACGTCCCGCATGCACGGGAACAGTTGTCCTGCGTCCATCAGGGTGCCGGAACTGCTTGTGTGAGCCGCGCTGGCGGACCTCCTCAAAGCCAAGCGCCCGGAGAATCGCGATGACCTCTCGCGGACTCAGGACCGGGAGTCTCCCCACCGCTCAAGCCGAGATTGTCTCGATGCCTACGAACTCGCCCTCGAGGCGTGGCTCCCCGTCCTCGAGGAGCATCGTGATGACCTCCCGCAGGTTCTCACGGAGTTCGTCGAGGGTGTCCCCCTGAGAATGGGCTCCGGGGAAGCCGGGGACGTATCCCACGAAGAGGCCCGTCTCGGGATCACGCTCTACGACTGCGGCGTAGGTCTTCATCGGATCTCTCGGGAGCTGGGTTGAACGGATGTCCATCATACCCGTCCATCCCCGGCTGGAGCCACCCTCACGGCCGAATATTGGCGAGCGTTGCGCATGGTGCCGTAGCTGAGGTTCGAGCCGAGAAGATCAGCGGATCTCTGCGATGACGGCCAAATCTCCGGGGGCAGACGGGGCATCTCCATGTCTCCTCGAGCCTGGCTGCACGGTCCGTTCACTCCTCGAGACCGACTGAAGTTCGTCTCGGTTACGCCCCTGGATCAGGGTGAGACGCGGGAGCTCTCCGTCCCGCGGTAATCGCTCCCGTCCCGGGGTGGGGCCGGGTCGGGAGCCGCCGCCTCGCCGTGCGGCGAGACGTCGGTGGGGCTCAGCGATCGAGCGTGGACGGAGTGCTCTCCTCCACCCGGATCACTCCTTCGCAGGAGTTCTCCGTTCCGCGCAGCACGAAGTCGTAGGTACCGGGCTCGGTCTTCGCGGTGTTGATCCAGATCGCCAGCTCGCGACCGTTGGCGGCCATGGTGATGGGCGTGGGCCGCTCGCCCTCGTTGGCCATGGCGGCCCTCGGGAGCTCGTCGTTGGTCGCCAGGCGGAGGTGGCTGCCCTCAGCGCCCTGGAAGCCGCTCACGGTCCCGATCGCCGTGGAGAGCTCGATGTCCAGTCTGATCGCGGCCTGACCGGGCCGGACCGACTGGGTCGCGACCATCGCCACGCAGGGCGCGATGACGACGGGATCCTGCTCCTGGGCCGAGATGGGCTGTCCGAAGACCGCCATCACGGCCAGCGTTGCGAGGCTTGGGAGCCCCAGAGTCTGAACGTTCCGCATCGTGCGTCCCTCCTGCTGGATTGAACGTTGTGGGTGTACCGCTGGAGCGGTTCACCGACTCGTGATCACCCTGGGGCGCAAGTCCCGTGCCGGACGTCCATCAGCCGTCTCCGCCTCCGGCGGCCGGGAAGATCTCCATCAAGGTGACCTCTTCGGTGGTCAGCTCGTCGGCGCTCATCCGTCTCAGGATGAGGCGGGGTGGATCGGCACGTACCAGGAGGCTCTCGTTGTCCAGCCCCGTCGCCACGTTCACGCGCAGGGCCGCGTGCTCCTGGCCCCGGACCTGAGCGGTGGCCGCCTCGAGGACGTCGTAGCGCTCGTGATCCACCTCTCCGGTCCACGGATCGAAGGTGACGAACTCCACGCTCCTGCCCACGAGCGAGTCCGCCCGCAGGACGGCCAGGCCCACGTCGCGCGTGCTCCGCAGGATGATGCCCCGCGGGAGCTCCCGGTCCAGCTCGACGCGCCCGCCCGCCGTGTCCGTGATGATCCCCACCGCGCGGCCGTCCTGGAAGCGGAGGTCGTGGCTGGCCGTGACGCTCTCGCCGCCCCTCCACCAGGTGACCTCGCCCCGCACGGATACCGGATCCAGATCGCGGAGGCGCACCACGGCCCGGCTTCGTTCGCGCCGGAGGATCTGCACGGTGCCGAAGGTCTCGGTCGTCGCCACCGTCTCGCTCTCCAGGTAGCGCTCGATCCGGGGCTCCCCTCCGCCCACCGTCTCGATCCGGCGGACGGTGATGCGCGTACGCCGCTCCCGGTTCGCGTCCATCACGGTGAGGGTCTCGATCCGGTACCCGGCGAAGTCGTCGACGCCGTAGTCGAGTCCCCGATTGACCGTGGTCAGGGTCGGGGTCGGGCGGCCGGACCCCAGCTCGGCCCCGGGGGCCGGAGCGCGGAGGACCGTGAGCGGACGCTCGGGCAGGTTGGTCAGCAGGCCCCGGGCGTAGTTGATGGGGACGGCGAAGTTCAGGTTCTGCCCCGCCTGGATCTGCGAGACGGCGATCCCGATCACCCGGCCCGAACCAGACAGCACCGGACCCCCGCTCGATCCGCGGGAGGCCGGGGCGCTGATCTGGATGAGCTGGTAGCCTTCGGGCTCCTGGCGGCGGCCGCTGACGATCCCGGTCGAGACCGTGTTCTCCAGGCCGAGCGGGCTTCCGATCAGCACGACCCCCGTCCCGATGCGGACCGAGTCGGAGTTGCCGAGTTCCAGGGCGGGCAGGTCGAAGCCCGGAATCCGCAGCACGGCGATGTCCCTGCGGGGATCGCTCGTCAGGATGTCCACGTCTTCGTACACGTCGCCGGACGGAAGCTTCACGCGCGCGCTGCGGGCGTCCCGGATGACGTGCTCGTTGGTGAGGATCCGGCCGTCGGGATCGATCAGGAACCCGCTCCCCTGGCGGGTGTCCGCGGCCGTGGTGACGTCGATGAGGACGACGGCGGGCATGGCGGCCGCCGCCAGCTGCTCCAGCGACGCCGCGGTCGAGAAGGAGAGGGAGTCCCGCTGTGCGTCCTGGACGCGGCCCTGGGCGGCTCCGGGGGCCGCGACGGCGGCCAGGCCCGCACAGAGCAGGCGGAGGAGGCGCGCGGCGTGGTGCCGTGAAGACTCCATGGCGAAACCTCCGGTCGGGAATGAACTGGGGTTGCCGTGCGTCGGGGTGGACCCGTAAGGGGACGGCGGCCCCACCCCGCCGCCCCCTTACCCGGAGCTCGAACGACGCCTCGATCCACGTTTCGGGTCGGCGATCACCTGCACGATTCCCACTTCGATTCGTCTCTGCTGCGCCGTCGATCCCGGAGGACTTCCATCGTTTTCCAATGCAACAGGCGTGCCGTCGTGGCCCCGGTCCGGTCGATGGCACCCTCCTTGCGTTCAAGCGGGGCGTGGATCTCAAACGACGGGTGAGGCGCCTGCGGGTGGACCCCCTGCGCCGCCTCCATGGAATGGGGCGTCCGACCTGCAGGCAGGTTGTCGGGGGCGGAACGGCCGCCGCGGCGCTCCTCTGGCTCGTATGGGTGCGCTGTGGCGGGGCGGGGTGTCCCGATTTGACACGCCTCCCGTCCTACGCCCCCGGGGGCGCGTCGGTGCTGCTGGCGCGGGACGGGGCGGTGTTCGCGCACCTGGCTCCGGTGGACCATCCCCTGATCCCCCTGGACTCGCTGCCGGAGCACGTCGGCGGAGCGTTCATCGCCGTCGAAGACCGGCGCTTCTTCCGTCACGACGGAGTGGACTGGATCAGGGTCGCCGGCGCCGTGAAGGCCAACCTCGTGGCGGGTCGGTCCGCTCAGGGGGCCAGCACGCTCACCATGCAGCTGGCCCGCACCCTCTTTCCCGGGCGCATCCGCCGCCAGGACCGGACCCTCTCTCGCAAGCTGCTGGAGGTCCGGGTGGCGGGCGAACTCGAGGAGCGCCTCGGCAAGGAGGCGATCCTGGAGCTCTACCTGAACCACGTCTACCTGGGCGGCGGCGTCCAGGGGGTGCAGGCCGCGAGCCGCTACTACTTCGGGAAGGATGCGCCGGAGCTGGATGCGGAAGAGGCGGCGCTGCTCGCCGCGCTGGCCCGGGCGCCTGCCCTGTACGATCCGTACGACCACCCGGAGGCCGCCCGCGACCGGAGGAACCTGGTCCTGGGCCTGATGGCGGAGCAGGGGCGCCTTCCCCCGGAGGAGGCCCGCGCGGCGCGCGCGCGCCCGGTGCGGGTCCTCCCGGAGCCCGCCCGGGACGGCCGGCGCGCCCGCCATCTCGCGCCCTACTTCGTGGAGGAGGTCCGCCGCCTTCTGGAGCGGGAGTTCGGTGGGCGCATCTATGCCGAGCGCTTCACCGTCCACACGACGCTCGACGTCACCGCGCAGCGCGCGGCCCGGGAGGAGCTGAACGACCAGCTGCGCGCAGTGGAGGCCGGGGCGTTCGGGCGCTTCCCGGGGCCCGCATTCCGGGGCGCGCCGCGCTCGACCTCCGAGGGAACGCCCTATCTGCAGGGCGCGGTGGTGGTCATCGACGTGGCCG
>JAVVFC010000017.1:0-27608 GCA_032250975.1 Longimicrobiales bacterium
CCCCTGTCGCCCTACCAGCTCGGCAGCCCCCGGGACACCAGCGGCCCCAGGACGTTGGCCACCGGCACCGGAAGCCTCTGCCAGACCGTCACCGCCCTGGCGTAGATGCCGCGCTCCTTCGATGGCGCCGCGGCTTCGCCCCGGGGCGCCCAGCGCACCCAGTGGAGCGGCTGGTCCTCCCCCCCCCACTGGAGCTTGAAGCGGTGGGTGCCGCCGCCGGGGGTGCACCGGCCGAAGTTGAAGACCCGTCCGCCCCGGCGGATGACCTCCTCCATGAGGGCCCAGTAGAGGAGCATGTTGGGGGCTTCGCGGTTGAACTCCCGCAGCGCGGAGGCCCAGGTGAGTTCGAACTCGCCCCGGTAGAGGAAGCCGCACCCGGCCGCCACGGCGGCGCCCTCCTTCGTCCGCACCACCGCCAGGATCATCTGCTCGGGGAAGGCCCGGGCGATGTTGGTGAAGAGACTCCGGGGGAGCACCGGCGTGCCCAGGTCCCGCATGTTCCGGGCGAAGACCCGGTAGAAGTCGTCCACCAGGTGGGCGCCGAACTCGGTGGTCATCCCCTCCTTCATGGGCCGGCGCACCTGGCTTCGGACCTTGGCCTTGAGCCCGTCGGTCCAGAGGGTCTCGGCATCGTCCGGGAGGGGCAGGAGGACGGTGACCTTCTCGTTGTGAATCGGGGCGTCCGTCGGCGGGCGGGCGCGTGCGCGGAGTTCCACCCGATCCGCTCGGGTCCTGCGGCCATGGTCCAGGGCGGCGTCGATGAGGGCCCGGCACGACTCGGGATCCCCGATGGGACCGCCATAGTTGAGGAAGGGCATGGAGAGGAGGCTGTGCCCGAAGAGAAGGCTCCTCATGCGCACGAGGGGAAGGAGGGCGTGGATCCGGCCCCCGGCGTCCCGCACCACCCACTGGCGGGTCTCGTGGCCGAAGGTGTCGGCGAAGACGGACGTCCAGGCGTGGAGGTGGCAGAAGTTCCCGCCGGGGAGGGTGGCTACGGCGCGGTCCCACTCCTCGGGCGAGCCCTGGTGGAGCTCCACCATCAGGAGGCCACCGGCAGGGTGGCGGCGGGCCGGGCCAGCACGGCGTCCAGGGTGTCGGCCACGGTCCCGAAGCGGAAGTCACGGAAGAGCCGCTCCAGCCGGCGCCAGGTGCCGCGCCGGCCGTGGAAGGTGCGGATCATCTGGAGCCGGGGTGCGCCCGGGATGCGGGGCGCCCAGTCGTCCAGCTCCCAGGGGTGGATGTAGAACATGCCCGGGGCGCCGCGGGCGGCGGCCTGCCGGAGCCCGGCGCGGACCAGGGCGTAGGGGAGGATGCGGAAGTAGGCTCCGCCGGAGGCGGGCAGCGTCTGGCCCAGGACGCGGGCGGTGGTGGAGGGAAACTCCGCCAGGACGCCCGAGGGCCGCCCGATGGGGAAGGGGTCCCGCCCCGCCGCCGCGTACCCGTAGGTGGGGTGCTGCGTCACGGGAAAGAGGGAGGCGTCATAGCGGTAGCCCTCCTCCAGGAGGACGTCGAAGGCCCACTCCAGCCCCGGAACGATGGAGAAGCTGGGGGCACGGTAGCCCAGGACGGGTATCCCGGCGGCGTCCTCCAGCGCCTGCCTGCTCCGGCGGATGGAGGCGCGAAAGCCCTCGGGGCCCAGCTTCCCCACCAACTCGTGCTCCTGGCCGTGGGAGGCGATCTCATGGCCCGCGCCGGCGATGGCCCGGACCATGCCGGGCTCCTGCTCCGCCAGCCACCCCAGTACAAAGAAGGTGCCCCGGACGCCCCGCTCCGCCAGGAACGCCAGGAGGCGGTCCACCACGGCGGGGGAGCGGCGCGGCAGGGCCGGCCACTCCTGGACGGAGAAGTGCCGCGAGACGGCGGTGGGGTGGAAGTACTCCTCCACGTCCACGGTGAAGTGGTGGGTCGTCATGGGTTGGAATATGATTGCTTGCCCCCGCCGATGAACACCGCACACCCCGGGTCATGCCGATTCCCTCCCCGATTCGACGCCGACTGGTCGCCCTCAGAGATGGGCTGGACGGCCGACTGCACCCGCGCCGGAGGGTGTCGGCCGGGGAGCGCCTCGCGGCTCTCGACGTGGAGTCCGTCCTGTTTGTCTGCCTTGGGAACGTGTGTCGGAGTCCCTACGGGGAGCGGGTCTTCGCGGCGCGGGCCGGAGACGGGCTCCGCGTGGCGTCGGCGGGCTTCATCGGTCCGGGCCGTCCGCCGCCGGATTCTGCCCGGCGGGTGGCCGGCGAACGGGGTGTCCGGCATGACGACCACCGATCGCAGCTCGTCACTCCGGAGATGCTCGCCGGGGCCGACGCCATCTTCTTCTTCGACCGGTACAACCTCGCCCGGCTCCGGCGAGCGGCGGGTGTACGCCCCGAGCGCCTCTTCTGGCTCGGTGACTTCGATTCCGAGTGGGCGGGCCGGCGCGCCATCCCCGACCCGTGGGGGAAGCCCGAAGAGGAGTTTCAGCGGGTCTTCGCGCGCATCGAGCGGTGCGTGGCGGAGGTCTGGGAAGTGCTCGGAGGCGGGCTCACCCCCTGAGCGCCCCGAACCACTGCGCCGTCTCCCGCAGGAAGGGCCGGGGGTCGCTGGCGCGGAGCACCTCGAAGCGGTCTCCCGGTCGCCACGGCACCAGGAAGCGGCCCAGGGCGCCAAGTGCCCCGGGGAGATCTGCGTGTGTGGCCCGGTACCGGCGGCCGTGCCGCAACAGGGCGATCACGTGGTCCACGTCGCCCCAGAGCCAGCGGCTCCGGACGCCGGGGCGGAATCCGGTCACGGGGCCCACGTCGTCGCCCATGGCGAGGCGGACGAGCAGGTCGGGGAAGTCCACCCCGGAGTCGATGGCGAGCTGAAGAGATCCCCAGAACCGTCCGTTCACCTCCATCAGGTAGGGCGTCCCGGTGGCCGCGTCCTCCTTGAATTCCACCATGGCCACGCCGCTCCATCCGAAATGGCGGAGGATGCGGGTGGCGTATTCCTTCAGATCCTCACGGAGCTCGACGCCCTCCCGGTAGACGCTCACGCCTCCGGTGGGCGGCTTCTCGCGGATGCGCCGGTGCGCGAACCAGGCGTACGGCTCGCCGTCCCAGAAGAGGGCGAAGGCGCCCAGGCCCGCGCCTCGGATCTGTTCCTGCAGCAGGATGGGGTAGGCCGAGTCGGGATACTGGGCCAGGAGCGAGCGCAGGTCTTCGGGCCCGGCGGCCACCGAGACCCCGAACTTCTCCACGCCCTGCCCCCCGTCCACGGCGGAGCGGGCGGGTTTGAGGACCTGGGGGAAGGTAAGGGAAACCGATCCCCCCTCCAGCATCTCGAGCGCCGCGGCCCGGGTGGTGAGAGTGAGCTGTGCCGGGACCGGCACGCCCAACGAGGCGGCCGCCGCCAGCAGCCCCTGCTTGTCGGAGACCGCCGCGTAGGCATCGGCATCCGGAAAGACGATGCGCGTCTCGCCGAGACTGGGCCGGAGCGGCAGCACCACGGTTGCAGACACGTCGGTCATTGGGAGAATCAACTCAACGCCCTCGGACTCGCAGATGCGGGTCAACTCGGTTCCGAAGGCTGCCGGGTCCCGGCTCGGATCCGGAATCGCGCAGGCCCGGTGGCAGAACCGGGATGCGCCGGCGAGGGGCCGCGGGACGGCGGAGGCCACCATGACCTCGTGCCCGCCCCGCCCCAGCGACCGCGTGGCCGCCAGGGTGGAGCGCTGCTCGCCGTCGGTTAGGAGGATGCGGGGCATGGTCGATTCCGTGGACGGAGACGCAATGATACTACATCGGGCGCCTGAGGCACGTGTGGGAGGGTCCCCGGACCCCTCAGCGAGCCTACTCGCGCTGGTCGACGTAGTTTTACCTTCGTATGGTGGTCGCATTCGGCCCCAATCCGGCTCGCAGCCCGTACCCCTGGGAACCCTTCCATGGCCTACAGCACTCTCTCCAACTTCTCCATCCGAGGCATCGCCACCTGCGTCCCCGCGGATGTCGTGGACAACCAGAGTGGGCTGGAGGGCGTGGATCCTGCGACGGCGCGGAAGGTCAGCGCCATGGCGGGGGTCCGGCGGCGGCATGTGTCCGACGGGACCGTCACGGCATCCGACCTCTGTCGACAGGCCGGCGCGCAGCTCCTGGATGCCCTGGGGTGGGCGCCGGAGTCGGTGGACGGACTGATCCTGGTGACCCAGAGCCCCGACTACTTCCTTCCGTCCTCCAGCTGTCTGGTGCACCGCGACCTGGGGTTTCCCGAGTCCACCGCGGCCTTCGACGTGGGGTTGGGGTGCTCCGGATACCCCTATGGCCTGTGGCTGGGCGCGATGATGCTCAACAGCGGCCTGGACCGGGTGGTGGTGATGCATGGAGAGACCCCGAGTCTGTTCTGTCACCCGGAGGATCACGGGACCACGCTCCTGTTCGGAGACGCCGGCTCGGCCACGGCTCTGGAGCGGGACGAGTCGGGGGGCACGGCCGCGTTCTCGCTCCACTCCGACGGCGCCGGGTACAGCGAATTGATCATTCGCGGGGGCGGCTTCCGTGACCGCGATCCTCAGGATCCCCGGGACAGGTACCTCCACATGGACGGGCCGGAGATCTTCGCGTTCTCCCTGGCACGGGTGCCCGAGCTGATCCGGGAGACGCTGGATCGTGCGGGGATCGGTCCGGAGGATGTGGACCACTTCGTCCTGCACCAGTCCAACCAGTTCATGATGAAGCACCTGGCCAGGAAGTGTGGCCTGGATCCCTCCACCGTGCCCATCATCCTGGAGGAGTTCGGCAACACGGGGGGCGTGTCCGTCCCCCTCGCCATGACCCAGGCCATCCCCGGCGACCGGACCGGATCGAAGCGAATCTGCGCCATCGGGTACGGCGTGGGACTCTCCTGGAGCAGCGCGCTCTTCGACCTGGATCCCCGCGCCTGCCTTCTTCATTCGACCTACGAATCCGCAGCCAGCGAGGACACGCCGTGAGCGAGACCGACTTCCTGGAGTGGTGCGGGACCCTCTTCAACGAACCCGCCGACGCCCTCACCATGGACACCCGGCGCGAGGAGATCGGGGGGTGGGACTCCATGGGGATGCTCCTCCTCATGGCGGACCTGGACGAGATCCACGGCATCCAGTTGAAGGAAGAGGAGTTGTCGGAACTCAAGACGCTCCGGGACATCGCCTCGCTCATCGAGGCCCGCGCGCCGAAGTCCGGTTGATCCGGCAGGCGCCGCCGGGCCGGGGGCCGTAGAGGCGTGTGCGGGATCGCGGGCATCGCCGCGTTCCGGGACGGCCGGCCGCCCCGGCAGCCGGAGCTCGCCGCCATGGCGGCCCGCCTTCGCCATCGGGGTCCGGACGGCGACGGCTTCTTCCTGGACGGGCCGGTGGGCCTCGCCCACACCCGGCTGAGCATCATCGACCTGGAGGGCGGAGCGCAGCCGATCGGCAATGAGGACGGGTCCGTCCAGGTCGTCTTCAACGGCGAGGTCTTCAACTACGTGGAGCTCCGGGCCGATCTCATCAAGCGCGGCCATCGATTCCGGACCCGGACGGACACCGAAGTCATCGTCCACCTCTACGAGGAACTGGGCGACGACTTCGTCCACGAGTTGAACGGGCAGTTCGCCATCGCCCTGTGGGACGGCCGGCGGCGTAGGCTGGTCCTGGCCCGGGACCGGGTGGGCATCCTGCCGCTGTTCTTCGCCCGGGCCGACGGCCGCCTCCTCTTCGCCTCCGAGGTCAAGGCGCTGCTTCCGGTGCTGGGCCCGCCCACGCTGGACCCGCTGGCGCTGGACCAGATCATGACCTTCTGGACCGCCGTGGGGGACCGCACCCTCTTCGACGGCGTGAAGCAGCTCCGGCCCGGGGAGCTCCTCACCCTGGAGGGGGACGAGGTGCGCAGGCGGCGCTACTGGGACTGGTCGTTTCCCCGGGCGGGGGACGGGTGGCGCGAGGGGACGGAGGACACCCTGGCCGACGAGCTCCACGCCCTCCTCCGGGACGCGACCCGCCTCCGCCTCCGGGCCGATGTGCCGGTGGGCGCGTACCTCTCCGGCGGACTGGATTCCTCCACCCTGGTGGCGCTGATCCACGATGTCGATCCATCGCTCCTTCGCACCTTCTCCCTGCGCTTCGAATCTGCAGGACTGAACGAGGGGGATCACCAGCGCGCCATGATCCGGCACGTGGGGTCCGCCCATTCGGCGCTGGACTGCTCCGCCCGGGCGGTGGGTGAGGCCTTCCCACGGGCCGTCCTCCACGCCGAGTCGGCCCTCCTGCGAACGGCGCCGGCGCCCATGCTCCTGCTGTCCGGGATGGTCCACGAACACGACTTCCGCGTCGTGATGACCGGGGAGGGGGCGGACGAGGTTCTGGGCGGGTACGACATCTTCAAGGAGGCCAAGGTCAGGCAGTTCTGGGCGCGGCGCCCCGATTCGGCGTGGCGGCCGCTCCTGCTGAAGCGCCTGTATCCCTATCTGGAGCTCTCCTCGGTCCGAGCCCGCGGCTACGTCATGGACTTCTTCCGCGTCGGCCTGGACGACCCCGGCTCTCCGGTGTTCGCCCATCTGCCCCGCTGGGCCACCACCGCGCGGGCCAAGTCCTTCTTCTCCGATTCCTTCCGGGCCGGCCTGGGGCAGGACGCCGTGGAGGCCCTGCTCGAGACCATCCCCGTCGACGCCGCCGGCTGGCATGCCTTCAACCGGGCCCAGCATGTGGAGGCGACCTCGCTGCTGAGCGGCTACCTCCTGAGCTCGCAGGGCGACCGGATGCTCATGGCGAACTCGGTGGAGGGGCGGTTCCCGTTCCTGGACCCCCGGGTCGTGGACTTCGCCGCGAATCTGGATCCTCGCCTCAAGATGCGGGTCCTGAGGGAGAAGCACCTCCTGCGGAAGGCCATGGGACCGCACCTGCCCCCGGCGATCCTGGAACGCACGAAGCAGCCCTACCGTGCGCCCGATGCGGAGGCTTTCTTCCAGGACGGGCAGAGCGTCGCGCCCTGGGTCGACGAGATGCTCAGCCCCGAGACCGTGGCCCGCTGCGGCTACTTCGACCCCGGCAAGGTCGCGCTCCTGGCGCGCAAGGCCCGACGCGGCGGCCTCAGGAGCGTCAGCGACAACCAGGCGCTGGTGGGGATTCTCTCCACCCAGATGTGGCACCACCTTTTCATTGACCGATTCGACTCCGACTTCGCCACCGACCGCTGACCCGCCTCGATGTCCATCGAAACCAGACTCCGACGCTACATCCTCGAGAACTTCCTCTTCACGGAGGATGAGGAGGCCCTTTCCAACTCCGACTCCTTTCTGGAACGGGGGATCGTGGACTCCACCGGGATCATGGAAGTGATCTTCTTCGTGGAGGAGGAGTTCGGGTTCAGCGTGGAGGACGAGGAGATGGTCCCGGAGAACCTGGATTCCATCGACGCCCTGGTGGCCTTCGTGGGCCGCAAACAGGCCGGCTGAGGCTGGAGCCGCGCCCCTCATGGCCAATCCGCTTCCGCTGCGCCTCTCCCACATTGCGGCGCGCCTGCCCGGGAAGGTGTGCCTGGTGGGCGGAGACCGCCGGGTGACCTTCGGGGAGCTGGACGCACAGGTGCGGAGCGCACAGGCGGCGGTGTCCCGGCGAGTGGCGCCCGGCGAGCGGGTGGCCGTGCTGGCGGAGAACTCCCCCGAGTACGTGGCCGCCTGCTACGGGGCGTGGCGGGCCGGGGCCGCCGTGGTGGGGTTGAACACGGCCCTCAAGGCGCCGAGCCTGGCGGCGCAGGTCCGCCACGCCGGGGCAAACCTCCTGATCGTGGACTCGGCGCACCCCATGCGGGGCCCGCTGCTGAATGAGCTGGCGGGGACGACGGAGGTGCTGGAGGTGGTCCAGGGCAGGGGCTTCCCGGCGGAGGGCGGGCCCCGGGGGGAGGTCCTGACGGCGCCCGGGGATGCGGCCTCCATCATCTACACCTCCGGGACCACCGGCCATCCCAAGGGCGTGACCCTGACCCACGGAAACCTGGCCGAGAACGCCGACGCCATCATCTCCGTGCTGGGCGTCCGGGAGGATGACGTGGCGCTCTGCGTGCTTCCCTTTCAGTACTCGTACGGGGCTTCGGTCCTGAACACGCACCTGGCGGTGGGCGCTACCGTGGTGATGGAGCGGTCGTTTCTCTACCCCCACGGCGTTCTTCAGCGCATGGTCCAGGAAGGGGCCACCTCGTTCGCCGGCGTGCCTTCCACCTTCTATCTACTCCTGGAGCGCACCGAACTCCCGGCCTTCGACCTGTCGTCGCTGCGCTATGTGACCCAGGCCGGGGGCCCCATGGATCCGCGCAAGATCCGCGAGTTCCGGGCCGCGGTGCCCCACGTGGATTTCTTCGTCATGTATGGGCAGACGGAGGCGTCGGCGCGTCTCACCACGCTCCCTCCCGGGGATCTGGAGCGCAAGGAGGGTTCCGCCGGCCTGCCACTTCCGGGGGTTCGGATGCGGGTTCTGGACGAATCGGGACAGGCGGCGCCGCCGGGAGAGCTCGGGGAGGTGCACGTCTCGGGACCGAACGTCATGCGCGGATACTGGAATGACCCGGAGGAGACCGCCGCCGTGCTCCGGGACGGGTGGCTGCGAACCGGGGACGTGGGATACCTGGACGAGGAGGGCTACCTGTTCCTGACGGGCCGTTCGTCGGAGATGATCAAGTCCGGGGCCCACCGCATCGCACCGGGCCAGGTGGAGGAGGTGGTGCGGGCGGTGGATGGGGTCGTGGATGTGGCGGTGGCGGGCATCCCGGACGAGCTTCTGGGTCAGGCCGTGGCCGCATGGGTCATCGCCCGGGAGCCGGGGCCGGATCTCCGGCAGACCATTCTGCGCCGGTGCGCAAAGGACCTGCCCCGCTTCATGGTCCCATCGGTGGTGACCTTCGTCGAGTCCCTCCCGAGGACGGCCTCGGGGAAGGTCCGCAAGCACCTCCTGAACCTTCCCGAGGAAGCATGACGGTGCCCGTGGACCGATCCGCCGCCCTCGAGCGTGCCCTGCACGAGGCCTTCGCCCTCGATCTCGCGGCGGAGGAGCGGCGGATCGCTCAGCGCATGGTGGAGTTCCTCCGGGCCCTCAAGCGCCGCGGGCTCGTGGTGGCCATCTCCGGCGGAATCGACAGCTCGGTCTCGGCGGCCCTGGCGGTCCGGGCCGTGGGGTCGGGACGGGTCTTCGGGCTGCTGATGCCGGAAACGGACTCCTCGACGGGAAGCCTGGAACGGGGCCGGGCACTGGCGGAGCACCTGGGCATGGAATACGCGGTGGAGAACATCGCCCCGACGCTGGAGGCCATCGGCTGTTATCGGTGGCGGGACGAGGCCATCCGGACCCTGTTCCCCGACTATGGTCCCGGGTGGAGGAACAAGATCGCCATCAGCGGCGGCCTGGAGGGGCGGGTGAACCACTTCAACCTCGTGGTGGAGACGCCGGAGGGTGAGCGCCGGGAGGCCCGGCTCCCCCTGCCGCAGTACCTTCAGATCGTGGCGGCCACCAATTTCAAGCAGCGGATCCGGAAGACGCTGGAGTACTTTCACGCCGACCGGCTGAACTACGCCGTGGTGGGAACGCCGAACCGCGCCGAATACGACCAGGGGTTCTTCGTGAAGAACGGGGATGGATCCGCGGACATGAAGCCCATCGCGCACCTATACAAGGTCCAGGTCTATGCCATGGCCCGGCACCTGGGGCTCCCCGACGAGATCTGCACCGCGAAGCCCACCACGGACACCTACAGCCTTCCCCAGTCTCAGGACGAGTTCTACTACGCCCTCCCCCACCGGGAGATGGATCTGGCGCTGCACTTCCGCTCTCAGGGGCGGCCCGCGGAGGCGTTGGCGTCCGTGCTGGGGGTGGAGGTGTCGGTGGCGGAGAACGTCTACCGGGACATCGACAACAAGCGCCGGACAACCGAGTCGTTGCACTGGCCCCCCCTGCTGGTGGAACCGTCCGGCCGCCCGTCCGGTCCCCCCGCATGAGGGACGGGCACCGCCGCCGCACCGCCCGAAGCGTGGTCGGCCGGTTCGTCCGCCTCCTGCCGCGGCGTGTGGGAAACCGGCTGCGAGGTGTGGTGGAACGGCTGCACATCTCCTGGATCCGGCGCTTCCGCCGCTACGGTCCGGCCGACCTCGCGGTCTGCCTGCGCTCCCTGGGCGTGCGGGAGGGGGACACCCTCATGGTCCACTCGTCGTTCCCCGCGACCAGCGGTTTCACCGGGAAGCCCGGGGACGTCATCGACGCGCTGCGGGAGGTGATCGGGACCGGCGGCCACATCATGATGGTGTCTCTGCCTTACACCGGCGCGACTGTCGACCACCTGGAGCGGGGCCTCGTCTTCGACGTGCGGCGGACCCCCAGCCGCATGGGCATCGTCTCCGAGTTCTTCCGGCGCAGGCCCGGCGTCCTGCGCAGCCTCCATCCCTCGCACCCCATTCTGGTGGAGGGCCCGGAGGCCGGGGCCATGGTTCGGGGACACGAGGAAGCCCTCTTCCCCTGCGGGCCCGGGAGCCCCTTCCAGGCCGGGATGGACCGGGACGGCAAGATCGTGCTTCTGGACGCGCCGCTCAGCACCATGACCCTCTTCCACTGGCTGGAGCACGAGCTGCGGGAGCGGCTGCCCTTTCCCCTGTACCACGAGCCCGCCTATGAGGCGATGGTGGTGGACGCGGCGGGTGAGCGAAGGACGGTGCGGACCCTGGCGTTCTCCAGGGAGGCCATCCGCCGCCGCCGCGACAACGTGCTTCACCGGGAGATGTGGCGTCGCGGCGTGGTGGCCCGGGGAAGGGTGGGGAACAGCACCGTCCTGGTCTGCCGGATGAGGGAGGTGGCGGCGTGTGCGCTGGACATGGCGGACCGGGGGGTTTTCTTCTACGACATGGACTGAGGCAGGTGGCCGCCGGAAGTCCCAAACTCCAGATCAGATCCGGCGCATTGCGATCAGTCCGGCGATATTGGCTCGTACGGCCAGAAGACTGAGGAGCATGACGTAGAACAGTGCCGCAAGGACCGCTTCGGCTCCGAAGGGCAGAATAAGGAAGACCAGAAACGTGTGGCCATGGTAGGTCAGCACGACTCCTCGAATCGCTGCCAAGACGGACAGGGTACTGCGGGCCGTGTTGAGCAACCTCTCCCGTCGTGCGATCCAACGGATGATCGGCGCCCGATTCCCGAACGGGTCCTCGACCGCGTCTGCGGGCGAGCCGGCCGGCGCGGCGTCCTCCCGCCCATCGGTATTGAGGTCATGCAATCGGGCCAGGAGGGACCGCTCGCGACTCAAGACATAGCTGGCAGTGATAAGAAATGTCGTTAAAAGGGCCGCGCCCCACACGCTCTGATCCTGGTACCGGATGCCCGTTCCGAGCATGAGTAGAGCAATCTTTAAAAGATCACTCATAGTGTCATAACGGAATGCTGTTGAAGACACCCTGTCGGTCATTCTCGCGACGGTGCCGTCACAGAAATCGAGGAGTACCGCAAGTCCCCACAACGTACAGAACCCTGCCCATCCGCTGACGGTGGCGAGCCTGTATGCGGCGAAAATGGCGCAGATCAGGGATAGGGTAGTGATGTGATTCGGGCGCAGGCTGAGCCTGTTCAGAAGCACAGCGAACGGATAGGCGAGGCGATACATCCAATAAAGAAGGGCGTTGCCTTCGACCTTCTGGACGTACCTGTCGGAAAAGAAGTGCGTGAGACGCCGCCTCATCGCTACCATCCGGTCGGAACCCCTTGCCGCGTCCATCCCATACCGCCTACGGCGTCACGGACTCCGCCGGTCATGGTTTACGGGCGACGACGCGGATCACAACCGGGTCTTCATCGCCGTAGGGTGCCAAGCCACGGGACTCCTGCGAACTCACTACGTGAAAGCCGATTCGCTTCAGCCTCTCCTGGAGGGACGTGAGATCGATGAAGCGCCGGTAATGCCCGTCGATTCTCTCCGTCGGGCTGAGCACTTCTCCACGGCGGGCGAGGGGGTCATTGATAGAGCGACATTCGATATAGATGTGTCCGTTGGGCTCCAGAAGGCCAAATGCCGACTCAAGGGCTCTCGCCTCTTCAATGTCAGGCATGGCGTGCAAGGAGAACCGACTATAGACGTAGTGGTACCTTCCGGAGATGATCTTGGAAACCTGATGGGTTTCGCCACAGAAGAAGGAAAGGGACCGGTGCTGGATCTCCCGCTTGCACTGTTCGATCGCAGTACACGATTTGTCCAGGGCGACCACCTCCAATCCATTCTCGGCAAAGAATCGGGCATCCCGCCCGTTGCCACACCCGATCTCGAGCAGCCTGCTCATCCCTCCCGGATTGTCGACCGACTGAATCTGGTCCAAAAAAAATTCTGCGAAAGGCGACGGTGTACAGGTGGTGTCACTATTCCTGTAATAATCTGACCAATACTCCGAGCGGCCATAGTCGGCTAGTTTCGTTCCTGCCCGATTCAGAAATTCGACAACGATGGATTCGGCCGCTGCTGCACTGTCGATCTCGCCGTAGTTGTCTATGATAATGTCAGGATCGTGTGGCTCGGTATACTGATTGTTGTCCAGAAGATTCTTACGGTATAGCCCTTTCGTATGCGCGTCGCGCTGCACTCGAACCTCCGGGGGAACCCGAAGGTAGGCCTCGAAGCCGTTGTGGATATTCTGTCGAAACCAGAGCCGAACCTCGTCGAACATCGCAACCGCAGCGACAATTACGATCAAGCCTTGCTTCGACAGGTGGCTTCCCAGGCGGAAGTAGATACGGGCAAGTTCCTGCCTCTCATCGGCGGAGTATCCCCATTTGTGGGCGAGGATTGAGCGCAACTGGTCGCCGTCGAGAAATACCGTTTGATATCCAGCTACCCGCAGGAGCCGTTCTACGTCACGGCCTACGGTGGTCTTCCCGGCGGCGGAAAACCCCGAAATCCAGATCACTCCCGCGGTTGTGTGAGCAGGTGTACCCATGGCTACTGTTTCCCGATCGGAGGTGAGTATGTGAATCCCTCTTCGGTCACGCCCCGTTCACTCCCGGATCCGATTGTCCCCCAGACCCATCGCCAATCCGACCTCCGCCCTGAGTTCGGCGCTCAGCGCCTCTCGATCCCAGATCGCCCGTCGGACGAGCCAAGCAAAGGCCCGGAGGCGGTCGACCGTGGCCAACGGACTCTGGGCGACCACATGGATGAGCCGTCCGTGGAGGCGCCATCGGTTGAACGGGATTCTGTCGATGTCAGTCGGATGGTAGAGGCGAGCCTGGTGCGTCTCGCTGGTCGGTGCCCAACTCGAGGATCCTTCGTGCAGACGCCGGAAGAACTGATAGCGGGGGATCTGGTAGAATCTGCCGTACAGACTCAACTCGGCGATGAGCACCGTGTCGGACGCCACATGTTTGCTGAACAGGCCCGTCCGCCGGACAATGGCCGAGCGCATGAGTCCAAGGTGATGATGAACCCTGCCAATTCCGCTCAATACCGCCTTGAATCGGTCGACCGGATCCTTCTGCATCAGGTGCAGACTGTCGCTCCACGGCGCGATGTCCGTTCCGGTCGAGTCAACGAATCGGGCACGCGGGTAGCAGAGCGCAAGCCCGGAATCGTCCTCCATCACCCGGACTGCGTCCGATAACATGTCCCGGCTGACGAAGTCGTCCGCAGTGGCCCATCGGAAATACTTCGAACGACATAGGCCGAAAACGAGATTAAAATTGGCGGCGAGGCCGATATTTGTGGCGTTTCTACGGTACTCGATTCGTGAGTCGTGAGCAGCGTAGTGGAGACATATTTCACTTGTTGCGTCCGTAGAGGCATTGTCGCTTATGATGATACGAAAATCTTCGAAATCCTGATCGAGTAGACTCTCGATACATTGTTTTGCATGGCGCGCCCCATTATATATGGGTAGGCCCACGGTTACCAGTGGATCGACGCGGCGTTTTTGCGACAATTCTCTGTCCTGGAGAAGCTTCCGGGTTGGGTGCGCCAGGGAGGACGCGTCGGGAGCCCCGTCGTTGCGAAGGACCGGGTTCCGGCTCAAACCTACTGTACGCGGGGTGGAGATTACGCTGAATTTCCCACGGGGGGAAGTTGCCCCCCCGGTGGTGGCCCGGAACTCAGGAGTTGTTCCCAAGGTGAAGCCCCCGCCCTCCTGCTACATTCGGACATGACCGAACGCACCCACATCACCACCCCCGAGGCCCTGGGCGACGAGGAGCCGCTCGAATCCTCGCTGCGCCCCCAGCGCCTGGCGGAGTTCATCGGCCAGGAGAAGGTCCGGGAGGCGCTCTCGATCGCGATCCAGGCCGCCGTGCAGCGGCGGGAGCCGCTCGATCACGTGCTCTTCCATGGCCCTCCGGGGCTGGGAAAGACCACGTTGGCGTCGCTGATGGCCCGGGAGCTGGGCGTGAACATCAAGACCACCTCGGGCCCCGTCCTGGAGAAGCCGGCCGACCTGGTGGGGATCCTGACCAACCAGCGGGAAGGGGACATCCTCTTCATCGACGAGATCCACCGCCTGCGCCCTATCATCGAGGAGTTTCTCTACCCGGCCATGGAGGACTGGCAGGTGGACATCCGGCTCTCGGACGGGCCGCGCGCGCAGACGATGACGATGAAGATCGAGCGCTTCACCCTCATCGGCGCCACCACGCGCTTCGGGCTGCTCACCGCCCCCATGCGCGCCCGCTTCGGGATCGTGCAGCGGCTGAATTTCTACCCGCCGGAGGAGCTGCTGACCATCGTGCGCCGCTCGGCCGAGATCCTGGAGGTGGAGACCACCGAGGAGGGCGCCGCCGAACTCGCCCGCCGCTCGCGGGGCACGCCCCGGGTGGCGAACCGGCTGCTGCGGCGGGTGCGGGACTTTGCCCAGGTGCGGGCCGAGGGGCGGATCGACACCGACGTCGCCCAGGCGGCGCTCAAGCTCCTGGACGTGGACGAGTACGGGCTGGACGAAATGGACGCCCGCATCCTCACCACACTCATCGAGAAGTTCGAGGGCGGGCCGGTGGGACTGAACTCGCTGGCGGTGGCGCTCGGGGAGGACATCTCGACTTTGGAGGAGGTCTACGAGCCCTTTCTGATCCAGGAGGGCTTTCTGATGCGCACCCCCCGGGGCCGGGTGGCCACGGTGCGGGCATACAAGCGCTTCGGGATCACGCCGCCGGCACCGGATGGCGCGCCGGGGCGGGAGCAGGGGATGCTCTTCGAGGGGGAGTAGCCGGTGACACACGGCGACAAGAGAGTGCGAGGATGAGTGGATAAGGGCACGATTGTCGCGTTGGCGCCGAACGCCTGGTGTGGAACGTGGATGAATCGGCAGCAGATGCTGTCCCGGTTGGCGTTTCGTGGCTGGGATGTCACGTACTCCACGGGGGCCCGGTCCGGTAGGGGGGGGGTCACGTTTCCCTTGCCGTTCCGGGAGCAGATCGCCACCGAGGATGGTGTCCGTATCGTCGAGGCCGGGGGGGGACCGGCGCTGACCGGGCGCGACGGGCGGTGGGATGACTACGTGGCCCGCCGGCTCTGGCGGCGGGTCAATCGCCTTGTTCCTGGCGCTTCGGTCCCGGACCTCGCCATGGTCTTCCATCCGCAATTCGAGCCCTATGTACGCGACCGTGGTGCCGCGAAGCTGGTCTTCTACATCTACGACGACTACGCACTCCAGCCTGGATGGGCTCGGCGGAACGATCACCGGCTGCGGACGTTGGTGGATGCCGCGGACCTGATCGTTGCGTCCTCGCCTCGATTCCCGGAAACCATGGCGCTCCCGGGCGAGCGCACCCTGGTGCTTCCCAACGGCGTGGATGAGAGCTTCTTCCATGGGAGCGGGCACATCCCTGACATCCTGGCGGGCATACCGGAGCCGCGAATCGGCTACACGGGTTGGGTGAACCGAAAGCTCGACCTGGCCCTCATCGACGAGCTCTCGCGACGGCATGCCGATTTCAACTGGGTCATCGTGGGACCCATCCAGGAGTTCGACATGCGGGAGCCACGTTTTCGGGAGGCCGTGGCGGTTTCCGGGAGGCGGCCCAACGTGCATTTCCTGGGCAGACGCCCGCATGCGGAGCTGCCGGCCCTGATGGCGCACATGACGGTGAACCTCATGTGCTACGACATCGGATCCGCTCCATGGATGAAACACGCCTACCCGCTGAAGCTCAACGAATATCTGGCGTCCGGTGCGCCGGTCGTCTCTTCGCCCATCGACGTCGTGAGGGCGGGCTTCACCGACCTGGTGGCAACGGCAACCACGCCTGACGAATGGTCGGAGGCCATATGCCGGGCCGTGGAGGGCGCAGGCCCGGGTGACCGCGCCACGCGCATCGCGCGGGCCCGGGAAAGCCTCTGGGAGCACCGCGCCGACGAGCTGGACGGCCAGCTCACGGCCCTCCTCGATCACTGACCGCACAGTCATCTCTCACACCTGGCGGTGTTGACATGGTCAATGTTGGGACGGTCACGACCGCCCTTCTCGGCGTCATCGTTCTTCTGGTGCTTATTTTCGTCGCGAGGCGCAGCAGCCAGGCCTTCCAGCAGGCCAAGGCCAACCAGCTCCTGATCGAGAAGCTCGGAACGCGCGACCTCGCCACCCTTTTCACACAGTTTCAGCGGCTCCGGGCCATTGAGTTCGAACTGGAACTGGACAGGCCGTTGCCCCCATTGGGCGGATTTGCCGCGGCCCCGGACCTGGTGCACGCGCTTGTGCGGCACATTCGTGCGGCCGTACCGCATACGGTGGTAGAGTGCGGGTCGGGGTCGTCCACCGTGGCCCTGGCCCGCGCCCTGTCCCTGAACGGGCGAGGACACCTCTACAGCCTGGAGAACGACCCGGATTTCGCGGCGTCGACCCGTCTGGAATTGCGCCGTCACGGACTCGAGACGTGGGCCACGGTCCTGGATGCGCCGCTGGGGGCGCGGGAAACCCCAGGGGGGATGCTGACATGGTATGATCCCAGTGGCCTCCCCGAGGGCTCCATCGACCTCCTGCTGGTGGACGGCCCGCCGGTATTCAGTGGCGAGCTCGCGCGCTTTCCGGCCGGCCCGATCCTGTTCCCCCGGCTTGCACCTGGGGCCATGGTATTCCTGGACGACGCCAACCGGCCCGAAGAGCGCAGGGTGGTCGAACTCTGGAAGCGCGATTTTCCCCATCTCGGGTTCTCTGAGGTGGGGTTTGAGAAGGGGTGTGTCACCCTTTCCGTTCCGGCGGGTCGTGAATCGTAACATCGCCGCCGACGGCTCCCGGGTCTCCCACTACGACTACGACCTCCCCTCGGACCGCGTCGCGCGCTACCCCGCCGCACTGCGGGACGAGAGCCGCCTCCTGGCGGTGGACCCGGACGCCTCCGGCGTCGCGGGCCGAGGTGTGCCCGCCGGGTCGGGGACCCCCTTCCGCCACCTCCGCTTCAGCGACGTGGTCTCCCTATTCCGGCCCGGGGACCTGCTGGTGGTGAACGAGAGCAAGGTGCTGCCGGCCCGCCTCCTGGGGGTGAAGCCCACCGGGGCCAGGGCCGAGGTGCTTCTGCTCCGCCCCGCGGGGGACGACCCCGCGCTGTGGGAGGCGCTGGTCCGGCCCGGGGGCAAGCTGAAGCCCGGGCGGCGGGTCCTCATCGGCCCGGACCTGGAGGTGGAGATGGTGGACTCCGCGCCCGGCGGGGGGCGGCTGGTGCGACTCCACACCTCGCTACCGATGGAGGAGGCCCTCGAGCGGTACGGTAGAATGCCACTGCCTCCCTACCTGGAGCGGGAGGAGGAGGCGCTGGACCGGGAGCGTTACCAGACGGTCTATGCCCGGGTGCCCGGTTCGGTGGCGGCGCCCACGGCGGGGCTCCATTTCACTCAGGACCTTCTGGAGCGGCTCGACGCCGCCGGCGTGGAACGCACGGCGGTGACCCTCCACGTCGGAATCGGCACCTTCCGCCCCGTGGAGGTGGACGACCCCGCGCACCACGAACTCCACCACGAGTGGTACGAGGTTCCTCTCGCCGCGGCGGAGGCGGTGCGCGCCTGCCGGGCCCGCGGCGGACGCGTCTGGGCCGTGGGAACCACCGCGGTGCGGACGCTGGAGGCCGCCGCCGACGAGACCGGCGAGGTCCGACCCGGCACCGGCTCCACCGACCTCTTCATCCGGCCGCCGTACCGGTTCCGGGTGGTGCGGGGCCTCATCACCAACTTCCACCTCCCCCGCTCCACGCTCCTCATGCTGGTGGCGGCCCTGGCCGGATACGACCGCACCATGGCGGCCTACCGGGAGGCGGTGGCGGAGGGCTACCGGTTCTACTCGTACGGGGATGCGATGGTGGTGCTGCCGCTGGACGGGGACGCGCACAGCCGGCCCGTCAGAGACCCAGCGTGACCTTCCGGGCGTAGAATCCCTCGGCGTACCCCGTGGGTGAGGCGCATTCCACACCTCGGATCCGCATCAGCCCTTCGAAGGTCGATTCCGAGAACCAGGTCTTCGGGCGCTGGCTCCCGAACGCCGCCATGAGCAACTCCACCTTCTGGCGCCGATGGTGTTCGGAGACGGGCACGAAGACGTTCGGCTGGCCCAGGTCCCCGTCGTACTTGGGGATCTCGTACTCCAGGATCAGGTGGTCCCGGAAGGTGTTCCACGTCAACTCCGAGACCATCCGGTGGTCCTGGTGCCGGTCGTCGCCCCGGTGGCTGAAGACGAGGTCCGGCTCAAACGCTCCCTTGAGGTCCTCGAAGCGGGCCTTGACCTCCGCCCACTGCGCCGGAAAGAAGCCGTCGCGGAAGTTCAGGACCTCCACCTGCGCTCGAATCCCGTCGCCCAGAATCTGCCGCGCGGCGTGGCGGGCCTCCCCCTCCCGCACCTCCTGGCCGCTGAACACCACCCAGCGCACTTCACACTCCGGAAACCGCTCCATGAGCCCCATGGCCGTGGCGCCGCACCCGATCTCGATGTCGTCGGAGTGGGCGCCGAGGAAGAGGAGTCGTGGCGGCCGGCCGAGGCCGGCCAGGGAAAGCTCCATCATGAGCAGCTCCGGTCCTCCCGCCAGACCGCCCACGGACAGCGTCCCGCCAGGTACATCTCGTCGTAGCGCTGCTTGTCCTTGAAGGTGTCCATGGGGCTCCAGAAGCCTTCGTGGCGAAACGAGACCAGCTCCCGGGCGGCCATGAGCCTCTGGAAGGGCTCCTCCACGAGTTCCTCGCCCGCCCGCATGAACTCGAAGATCTCCCGCCTGAAGAGGAAGAAGCCGCCGTTCACCCACAGGCCGGACCGGGCGAGCTCGGCGATCTCCGCCACGTGCCCGTCATCATCCACCCGGGCCACGTGAAAGCTGTGCGTGGGCTGCATGCTGACGAAAGCCGCCACCTTGCCGGTCTTCGTGAAGAAGTCCAGGTACCGGTCCAGGGGAAGATCGCTCAGGCCGTCGCTGTAGTTGGCCATGAAGACGTCGTCCGCGGCAACCCGGTCCCGGATTCGCCAGAGGCGCTCGCCCACCGAGCTCTGGGCGCCGGTGTCCACGAAGTCGATGGCCCAGTCGTCGATGTCCGTCCGGGCCAGCTGTACGGACCGGCCCCCGTCCGTGAGCTTGAAGTCGTTGGAAAGGGTCTCGTCGTACTCCAGGAAGTACCGCTTGATGTGGTCCCCGCCGTGGCCGAGGCAGAGGACGAAGTCCTTGTGGCCGAAGTGGGCGTAGTACTTCATGAGGTGCCAGAGGATGGGGCGGTAGCCGATCCGCACCATGGGCTTGGGAATGCTCTCGGAATACTCGCGCATCCGCATGCCCTGACCGCCGCACAGCAGGACCACCTTCATACCGAGGGAGCTCCTTCCGCCAGCGCACCGCTGGCGATGTCTGAGGGCTCACGCCGCACCCCGATCCCTTCATACCGCTCGAAACGCTTCGGATCCAGCACCCGCCGGCCGTCCACCACCACGGGCTGCGGATCGAGCTCCGCCACCCGCTCCGCTACCCGCTGGAACTCCGCCCACCGGGTGACCAGGACCAGGGCGTCGGCCTCCGCCACGGCATCCTCCAGGGTGGGCGCGTACGCCAGGGGAAGGTCCGGCAGGGCCTCCCGGGCCGCGTCCATGGCCACCGGGTCATAGGCCCGGACGCGCGCGCCGGCGGAGACCAGCTCCCGGAGGATGGGGATGGCGGGGCTCTCCCGCATGTCGTCGGTGTCCGGCTTGAACGCCAGCCCCAGGACGGTCACACGTACGCCGGTGAGGTCCGGGTAGTGGATCCGGAGCAGGTCCAGCATCCGCCCCGGCTGCGCCCGATTGGTGGCCAGCACCGCTTCCAGGACCGGCATGGGGGTCCCCACCTCGCGTCCCTGGGCGGCGAGGGCCGTGACGTCCTTGGGGAGGCAACTGCCGCCGAAGCCGCAGCCCGCCTCCAGGAAGGACGCCAGGGGAGCCCGCACCCGGTCTCCCGACCCCGGGACGAGTGGGGAGAGGTAGCCGGACAGGTGCACACCGTCCGTCACCTCCGTGACGTCGATCCCACCCAGCGCGGCGCACAGGTTGGCGATCTCGTTGGCGAAGGAGATCTGCGTGGCCAGCATGGCGTTGGACGCGTACTTGATCATCTCGGCGGTGCGGGGATTGACCCGGAGCGTGGGTGTGTCCGGGAAGGCCTCGTAGAGCCGCTCCAGCGCCTGCAGGGTCCGCGCGTCCGAGGCGCCCAGGACGATGCGGTCCGGGCGGGCGAAGTCCCGCACCGCCTGGCCTTCAGTGAGGAACTCGGGGTTCATGCCCACCCCGAAGTCCCGCCCCGCCACCTTGCCGGACGCCTCCTCCAGGACCGCCGTGACCGGCCCGTCGGTGGTTCCCGGAACCACGGTGCTCTTCACCACCACGGCGTGGAATCGTTCGGTTTCGCGCAGGACCGTGCCGATGTCCCGGGCGCACTGGAGTACGTAGCGCAGGTCGATTCCGTCCGGGGTGGAGGGCGTCCCGACGCAGATGAGGCTCAACTCCGCGTCCAGCACCGCCCGCCGCAGGTCCGTCGTGGCCCGCAGCCGCGTTCCCACGTTGCGGTGGAGGAGCTCGTCCAGCCCCGCCTCGTGGATGGGTGCCCGGCCCGCGTTGATCCGGTCCACCTTTTCCGGATCCACGTCCACGCAGACCACCTCGTGACCCGCCTCCGCCAGACAGGCCCCCGAGACGATGCCTACGTACCCCGTACCGATGACCGCGACTCGCATCACAGATCCTCCGCATTGCGGTTGCCGCCGTACCAGATCATGGAACGCTCCAGGCCCTCGTCGATCCCGATCCGCGGGTCGTATGCCAGCTCCGTCCGCGCCTTGGTGATCACCGGACAGCGCCGGTTCGGGTTGTCCACCAGATAATCCTCGTGGGCCTCCGCCTGGCAGACCACCCGCCCCGTGTAGCCGAACAGGTCCCCGGCGATGCGCACCAGCCGGTCGGCCAGATCCCGCATGGAGATCTCGGGGGACTCGACGCCGATGTTGTAGGCCTCACCGTTGCGGCCGCGCAGCAACACCTTGTAGTAGCCCACCACCGCGTCGGACGCGTAGCAGAACGTCCGGGTGGGGCTTCCGTCGGACTTCATGACGATGTCGCGGCCCGCCAGGATGTCCCGGGCGAAGTCGGGGATGACCCTGCCGTCGCTGATCTTGAGCCCGGGCCCGTAGTTGTTGAACGGCCGGGCGACCTTGACGGGGACGTCGTGCACCTGGGCGAAGCTGACGCACAGCGTTTCGCCGAAGCGCTTGGACTCGTCGTAGCAGGCCCGGGGGCCCGTGCACGAGACGTTCCCCCGGTAGGTCTCCGGCGTGGGGATGTTCTCCGGCGTGGGGTCGCCGTAGATCTCGCTGGTGGAGAAGTAGAGCATGGCCCGGAGGGGGTTGCCGCGCTCGCCCCGCGCGACGCATCCGTCCAGGAGCTGCCGGAGCCCGGTCACGTTGGCGTCCATGGTCTCGATGGGATGGCGTCGATAGTAGATCGGCGACGCGATCCCGGCGGCGTGCACGACGGCCTGGAAGTCCGGAAAGTCTTCCGGGAGGGGGTCCAGGATGCTCCGGCGCAGAAGGGTGACGCCCGGCTGACCCTCCAGCTCCATGAGCCACGGCGGCACGCCCCGCATGAAGTTGTCCATGACCGTCAGCCCAATCCGCCGGGCGGGGTCGTGGAGGCGGTTCCAGTGCACGACGGCCTGCACCATGTAGTAGCCCAGAAAGCCGGCTCCCCCGGTGATGAGGAGTTTCTCGCCTCCCAGGGTAGCCAGCTCCCCGGTGAGGGCGTCGCAGACGTAGTCGAGATCGCGGTCGACCACATCCCGGGCCGTTGTCATCATCGATTCAGGGTCTCAGTTTCGTTGTCGTGGAGTCACGCCGGGGGTGCCGAGCCTCTGCGACCTGCAAGCCGGATGCCATCGGTCCGCGGCTTCCCCGACACAATCTCTCACCCACCACCGGATGTCCACCATGTCACAGGGTCCACGATTGCTCACGATCGAGGCGGGAGCGTGAGGTTCACGCCCACCCGGCTCGCCGGGGTCTTCGTCGTCGATCTCGACCGACGTGTGGACGACCGGGGCTACTTCGCCCGCACCTGGTGCCGGGAGGAGATCGAAGCGCAGGGGCTGGACCCGACGGTGGCGCAGATCAACACCGGGTTCAGCCACCTGGCCGGAACGGTCCGGGGGATGCACTTCCAGGCCCCCCCGGACGCGGAGATCAAGTTCGTGCGCTGCACCCGCGGCCGGGTCTTCGATGTGGCCCTGGACCTGCGGCCCGATTCCAGCACCTTCCGCCAGTGGGTGGGGGTGGAGCTGGGCGCGGACGACGGGCGCATGCTCTGGATACCGGAGGGGTGCGCCCACGGATACCAGACCCTCGAGCCGGGCTCGGAGCTTCTCTACACCACCTCCCGAGCCTACGCCCCGGCCAGCGCCGGGGGCGTTCGCTGGGACGACCCCGCCTTCGGGATCCGGTGGCCGCTCCCGGTCACGTCCATCTCCGAGGCCGACGCCACCTGGCCCGACTTCCCCCGGGGGACCGAACACGAATGATCATCGTCGACACCGCGCTGGAACGCCGCGAGGCGGAGGGCCGCCCCATCCGGGTGGGGATCGTGGGGGCCGGGTACATGGGGCGGGGGATCGCCCTGCACCTCCTCCAGGGCTGTGCCGGGATGCGACTCTCCGCCATGTGCAACCGGGATCTCGAGAAGGCGGCCCTGGCGTACACGCAGGCCGGAGCCGAGCGACCCCCGGCGGTCACGAGTCCGGCGGAGCTGGATCGGCGCGTGGCCGGCGGGGGGTGCGCCATCACCGATGACCCGGCCGTTCTATGCGATGCCGCGGAGATCGATGTGGTGGTGGAGGCGACCGGCGAGATCGAGTTCGGGGCGGGGGTGGTGCTCCGCGCCATCGAGGCCGGCAAGCACGTCGTCCTCATGAACGCCGAGCTGGACGCCACCCTGGGTCCCATCCTCAAGGTCCGTGCGGACCGGCAGGGCGTGGTCATCACCAACACCGACGGGGACGAGCCCGGCGTGGCCATGAATCTGGTGCGCTTCGCCCGCACGCTGGGGTACCAGCCCGTGGCCGCCGGCAACATCAAGGGGATGCTGGACCATTACCGCACCCCGGACACCCAGCGCCCCTTCGCCGAGAAGTACAACCAGAAGGTGCGGCCCATCGTCTCCTTCGCCGACGGGACCAAGCTGTCCATGGAGACCACGGTGCTGGCCAACGCCGCCGGATTCGGGGTGGCGCAGCGGGGGATGACCGGGTGCCGGGCGGATCACGTCTCGGAGCTGCTCCAGCGCCTCCCGCTCCAGCCGCCCACGGAGAAGGGGATCGTGGACTACTGTGTGGGCGCCGCGCCCCATACCGGCGCCTGGGTCATCGGCTACAACGAGGACCCGGTGCGGCAGCAGTACATGAACTACTTCAAGATGGGCGACGGGCCGTACTACATGTTCTACACGCCCTACCACCTGCCCCACGTGCAGATCGTCACCACCATCGCGCGAGCCGCCCTCTTCCAGGACGCCACCACCGCACCCGTGGGGGCGCCCCGGACGGAGGTGCTGACGCTGGCCAAGCGTGACCTCAAGAAGGGAGACACGCTGGACGGGATCGGCGGCTACGACGCCTATGGGTGGATCGACAACGCCTCGGCGCAGCGGGAGGGCGGACTGCTGCCCATGGGACTCTCGGAGGGGTGCGTGCTGGTGAGGGACATCCCGAAGGACCGCCCCATCGCCTACGCCGACGTGGTGCTGCCGGAGGGGCGGCTGGCGGATCGGCTCAGGGCGGAGCAGGACGAGCGGTTCGGGTCCGACTTGCGGCCGGTGGGAGGCTGAGCTGCGAACCACCCCGCAAACCCCCACATCCCCTCCCGAAATCCCGTCTCCGCCTCCCATCCCAGCACCTCAGGGGTCCGGATCGCATCCGCCCACCTGCGCTCCACACCTCACGACTGGCGGGGGAGGACATCCGCCGCTTGGATCACGCCCATCTGTTCACCCTGGGTGGCCACCATCTCCCGGAGGATATGAAGACACAATGGCGGCCTATGAGGAGGCCATTAAGCGGAGTTTGGGCTTCTACTCCATGAGGGATGCCATGGCGGTGGTGCCGCACGGGTAGCCTCTGCTATAGGTCAAGACAGAGGGCGGTCCAAGATGGCCTCGAGTTCCCACCTGACTGCACCTGCGAGGACGGCGTTACCAAGCGACGTAAGGTGTACACCGTCCTCCGAATAAAGGATTGCCTCCGGCTCTCCAGACCGTTCGAGGACATCACGCCCGTCGACGACCCGAAAGCCGAGACCTCGCCAGCGATCCAATCGGGTGGCATAGGTGTCACCCAGGCCAGGAAGGCCCCCCACGCCCGGGGGCATGGCAAGAATGAGGAGCTCAGCACCGTCGGCCCGGACAACGCGCCCGACCTCCTTGAGGACGGCGTCAAGCAGTCCTGCCCGGTGATCGGGCAGTGCGGAGGGTAGGCGTTGGGCGATGCGTGGAATGAGCCAGGAGGCTGTGCCAAGCATCGGAGTCTGCTCCAGACGAGCGAACCGGACCAGGCGCGGGTAGTACTCGTCGTACTCTCGCACAACCGCGAGAAGTGAATCACCGCCGCTTGTCCCGAGAAGGAACGGCGGGTCCACAGGAATCTTCTCAAGTGACCCCCGCCGCAGGACGTACCGTGGCTTCACGAAGGGCATGTTGGTCTCGTCTCGGTTCCTCAGCGGCACATAAAGGTTCACGAGGGCGCCGAGAGGGTCACCGTCAAGTCCGAGAACCACGACGTGGGGCCGCAGGGCCCGCAAGCGGGATCGGTAGAGCATCAGTGCCTGGTCGGCACCGTAAAGCATGGTCCCGAAGTTCAGGGTGGTGACCTCGGCGGACTCCAGATGGGCCGTGATGGTCCCGTCATTCGTAACGCCCCCGCCGCCGTTCATCATCGAACTGCCCAGAGCCAGGATCCGTACGAGGCTGGGGTCCCACCACTGGTGCCGGTGGGTGGCCCGTGCTCCCAGGCTATCCGTGACCCAGTTTCCACGCACCTGGTCCGGGGTGGACCGCCATCCGGTGGCAGTGTCCGGCGTGAGCAGATGCTCACCCGCCAGGAATGCCTCGACCGACAGGTGTCCGGAGGCGGGAACATATCGGTCGAGGTAACGGGACTCGGGGACGAGTGCCGGCAGCACCAGATAGGCAGCTACCTCCACCAGCAAGAGCAGGCCAGCGGCCCAGACCACAGCCGGCATGCCCCGAATGACCCGAACGAAGGTCGCGACCATCAGAACTGAAAGTAGATGAATGGGTTGGCAGCACGCGGCATGGCATGGTATGCAAAGACAATCAGTCCGACACACCACGCCGCCTTCAACGGCGGGGGGATTCTCGCCGACAAATCAGGGGCGCGCTCCAGCGCCAAGCCGGCGAGGTGGTCCACGACGGCAGCGGCCAGGAGAACCAGGATGAGGGGTGTGGGCGCGATGACAGTTCCCTCCCGGCCCCACAGCCCGTCGAGAAAGACCGCCGCATCTCCGAATGTGGGGGACCGGAAAAGGATCCACGCGAACAAAACACCCATGAACGTGAGCATCCAGCCGATCCCGCCTCCCAGTAGACCACGGCTCCGGCCATCCGACCGCAGCACGTGGGTCACCATGATGAAGACCCCGTGCAAACCTCCCCAGACTACGAAGGTCCACGACGCGCCGTGCCAGAGACCGCTCACGACGGTTGTGGCCGCGAGGTTGGATCGTGTGCGCCACGCAGATCCATGACTGCCACCCAACGGAATATAGACGTAGTCTCGAAAGAACCGGGACATGGTCATATGCCATCGCCTCCAGAAGTCGGAGAAATCCCGGGCCAGATAGGGGAACCGGAAATTCTCTGGGAGGTCGAAACCGAGCATAGCCGCGCAGCCGATGGCCATACTGGAGTACCCCGAGAAGTCAGCGTAGATCTGGACGGAATAGGCCACGGCTGCCAGCCAGAGGGTTCCGGTTCCGTAATCCCCGGGGGCCGCGAAGACCGGATCGACTACCATGATGGCAAGATTATCCGCAATGACTGCCTTCTTGAAGAAGCCCGTCAGAAAGCGGATTGCGCCCCGTTCGAACTGGGCAGGATCAAAGCGGCGGCGCTCCTCCAGTTGGAAGAGGAACTCCCTAGCCCTGACGATCGGGCCCGCTACAAGCTGAGGGAAGAAAGCGACGAACGCGCCGAATTCGATTATGGAGCGAGAAGGCGTAAGCCGCCCCAGATAGATGTCGAGTGAATAGCTGAGCGTCTGGAAGGTGTAGAAGGAGATCCCAACGGGGAGGATGATCTGCAGCGTGGGTACGCTGAGATGCCATCCGGCGCTGAACGCGAGTGCCTGGAGACTCTCCAGGAAGAAGTTCGCGTACTTGAAGTATCCGAGAATCCCCAGGTTCACTAGCAGACTCAGGCCAAGCCAGAGGCGCTTTCGTTTCGCTGAGGAGGCGTTGTGGATCCGACTCCCCGACAGAAAGTCAACCAGAGTCGATACCACGATCAGGCTCAAGAACCGCCAATCCCAAGCCGCGTAGAACAGGTAGCTTGCCAGAAGGAGGAGGACGTGCTGGGCGCGTCTTGGCAGGGACCAATAGACGACCAAGACCGCAACGAAGAAGGCCGCGAACTGGATGGAGACGAAGTTCACCGTTCCGCCTCACCCTGGGTGGGCACCACGAGCACGGGCCGGTTGGCGCCCTGGATCACGCGTGTGCTAACGCTGCCGAGGAGTACGCGTGCCACGGGGCCCTGACCTCTCGTGCCCACGACGATCAGGTCCGCATTTATGCGCGACGCCTGCTTGAGGATGCTTTCCGCGAAGACCCCCCGCACAAGGAGAGCGGTTGTGTTCACGCCGAACTCGGCCTCGAGGCGCTCGCCGTACTCCTCCAGTCCCCGGTGCTCATTGCGGATCTCTGCTGCCAACCGGTCTCTCTCGATCTGGTTGCCCACGTCGAAGCCGACGAAATCCGGGTCGGGTTCGGCCACGTGAACAATCGTGACTTCCGCGCCGATCTGGGCCGCAAGCCTGCCGCCGGCCGCAACCACGGCGTCGAGATCGGCCCCGGCGGCGGCGGCCACATCTCGACGGTCGAAGTCCACCCAGTAGTCGGGGTCGCCCATCGGCCCGGCATTGACCACCACCA
>JAVVFC010000180.1:0-5938 GCA_032250975.1 Longimicrobiales bacterium
GCTTTACCGGAGGTGGCGCCCGCAACCGCTTCTACGAGTGGTTGCAGCGGCGGTCGTTCCGGCGGATGGATGCGGTCGTGGCGGTCTCGGAGGCGCTTCGCCGCGAGTTGGAGGCGGGCGGGGTGCCGGCGGCGCACGTCCACCTGGTACGCAATGCCTGGAGTCCCCCGGCGGACCTACTCGTGAGGGCGGCGGCGCGGGCGGCGCTGGGGCTCCCGGCGGGAGCGACGGACCAGCAACCCCTCGTCGGCTGGGTGGGCCGGATGACCGAGGAGAAGGCTCCGGATGTGGCGCTGCGGGCGTTCCTCGACCTGGCAGGCCGCGTGGGACCGTCGGCACCGCACCTGGTCCTGGTCGGGGACGGACGCATGCGCGCGGCGCTCGCGGCGGAAGCGGCCGCGTCGGGTGCGGGGGACCGGGTCCACTTCCCCGGTGTCGTACCGGATGCCGGACGACTTCTGAAGGCCTTCGACGTTCTGATCCTCAGTTCGTGGACGGAGGGCACGCCCATGGTGCTGCTCGAGGCCATGGCCGCGGAGGTTCCCGTGGTCACCACGGCCGTGGGCGGCATCCCAGACGTCGTGTCCGACGCCGAGGCGCACCTCGTGCCCGCGGGAGACGTGTCGGGCCTGGCCCGGGCGCTGGAGGACGTAATGACCAACGGCGCCGCCGCGGCGGAACGGGCCGCGGCGGCCCGCCGGCGCCTGGAGCGGGACCTCTCGGTGGAGGATTTCGCCCACCGCTATGGCGAGATCTACCGGGCGTGTCTCATGGCCCGGCGGTAGGGCCGTACCGCGCTACGCCGCCGGGGACACCAGGCCGCTCAGACGCAGCCGCAGGCCATTCGCCGTCAGGCCCGCCGGGACATTCATCCGGGGCACCGCATAGGCGGACCCGCCCGTCGCCACGAATCCGCCCGAGACTCTCAGACCTGATTCGTAGCCGCTCCGGGCCGCGGCGGCCTCCACAGCGGGCGAGTGGAGGCCGTAGGGGTAGGCGACCCAGGAGCGGGAGGGAGTGGGGTAGCGGTCTCGAAGCCAGGCCAGCGGTCGCTCCAGTTCTCCCGCGAGATTCTCCCCGGAAAGCGCCGCCAGGTTCGGGTGGGACCAGGAATGGGCCCCCAGCGTGACCAGCCCCGACGCCACGGCCGCATCCAACGCCGCGAGGGTCCCGCTCCTGGCCAGCGCCGGCGGATCCACGGACTCCCACCCCAGCGCCCCGAGCGCCCGCGTGACCCGCGCCTCGACCCCGGCCTGACCGGTCAGAACCTCGTCCCGCCTCCCGGGATTGTCGGAAAGATCTGCAAACCGGTCCCACCAGAACCCCTCCCCACCGAGTCTGCCGGGCGCCACGAAGACCGTGGCGGGAAGCCCCCTGGCGGCCAGCTCCCCCAGGCCGTACTCCAGCGCGCCCGCGTAAGCGTCGTCGAAGGTGAGGGCGACCCGGAGCGGCCGGCGCCGCTGCTCCCTCGCCCCCGAGAGGATCCGCTCCAGCGGAACCACCTCCGCCGCCTCCACCAGGAGGTCCAGGTGGGCCGCGAAGCGGTCGCGGGTGATGTGGAGGGACCGGTCGGCCCCGGCGTGGGAGGGATCCGGGACCACGTTGTGGTAGGCGAGGATCAGGTCCCGGGCCCCCGCCCGCCGGGCCGCCAGCCCTGCGGGGCCCAGACGCGCGAGCGCGGCCTGGGCCGCCTGCTTCAGCGTCTCACGGATGGTCATGGAGGGTGGCGGTTCGAGGGTGGCTCCCCGATACTCGTGGCGCTCGGGGCGGCGGGTCAAGGCGTCCCGGCCGTCGCCCCGAACCCGGAACCCCGTGCGGCCCATCCGCGTCCTCCAGATCACCCACGACCTCCACCCTGGCGGCCTCCCCCGGGTGGTGGAGACGCTGTGCCGCACCATGGACACTGAGGCCTTCCGCGTCTCCGTCCTCTGCCTCAGGGACCGGGGAGCCCTGGCCGAGGGGCTCTCCCGTGACCTGGAGATCCCCATCCACCTCCTCCATGACCGGCCGGACGTGGTGGACCGGACGGCGTTCCTGAAGGTGGCCCGCCTGCTGCGGAAGCACCCCGTGGACGTCATCCACACCCACAACTCGGAGCCGTTCTTCGACGGGACCCTGGGCGCGGTGCTGGCGGGAGTGCGGACGGTGGTCCACACCGAACACGGCCGGGATTGGGCCGCCACGCCCCTCCGCTGGCGCCTCACGGAGGGGGCCCTGGCCCGCTATGCCTATCGCGTGGTGGGGGTTTCCGACGAGGCCACCCGGTCCCTGGCCCGCTACGAGTGGATCCCCCGGGAGAAGCTCGTGACCATCCCCAACGGCATCGACGGGGACCGGTACGACGCCCCCGTGGACCGCCGGGCCAAGCGGGCGGAGCTGGCCCTGGCCGACGACGCGCTGGTGGTGGGGTACGCCTCCCGCCTGGAGGAGGAGAAGGACTGCGCCCTGCTGGTGCGGGCGTTCGCAGAGATGGCCGCCTCGGAGCCGCGGGCCGTCCTGGTCGTCGCCGGCTACGGCTCCGAACGCCCCCGCCTCGAGGCCCTTGCCCGTGACCTGGGGATCGCCGACCGGACCCGGTTCCTGGGGGTCCGCATGGATGTGCCCGAGCTCCTGAAGATCTACGACGTCCACGCCCTGTCCTCCCGGCGGGAGGGCCTCCCCATGGTCCTTCTGGAAGCCATGGCTGCCGGGTGCCCCACCGTGGCCACCGCGGTGGGGGGCATCCCGGCGGCGCTGGACCACGGACGGAACGGCGAACTCGTTCCGGCGGGGGACGTCCGCGGGATGGCCGGCGCCCTCGGGCGCCTCCTGGCCGATCCGGTGCTCCGGGACCGCTACGCCCAGCGCGCCCGGCGGGCCTTCCGCCACCGGTACGAGGCGCGGGTCATGACGGAGCGGTACCAGCGGCTCTACCGGCGGGAGTCCGAGGAGGGGGTCAGGCCAGGTCGTCGTGGACGAGATCCCGGCGCTCCGGGGACGCCAGCGCCTGGCGGCGGGTGAGGGCGTCGGCGAAGAACTTGGTGGCCCAGTTGAAGACCTCGTAGGGACCGTAGCCGCCGCCCATCGGCCAGGAGCCCTTCACACCGCCCCGGACGCCCGGGTCCGCGGACGTCCGGTCGTGGGTGCGCTTGAGGAACGCCAGGACCGGGTCCACCCTGTGGATCCAGCGCGCATCGCCGGCCTCCCGGTGCAGCCTCAGCCAGATGTTCACCATCTGGGCATTCCCGGTGAGGCACGACCAGTAGACCACCGGCTCCCAGTCCGCGGCGAAGCGCCCCGGGATGAAGCCGTCCTCGCGGACTCTCAGAGCGACCTCCCACGCCGCCCGGGCCCCCGCATCCACCAACGCCGGCTCGTCCAGTACCCATCCCCCTTCGATCAGCCCCCGCATGGTGTAGGCGAGGGTGTGGAGCAGCGGCCGTTCCGGGTCGTTCAGACAGCAGCGGGGGAACCACCCGTCGGCGAACTGGGCCCGGGCCACCGCCTTCAGGCTGGTCCGCGCCGCGTCCAGAAAGCCCGCCTCTCCCAGGGCCCGGCCGGCCACCGCGAGCCCCCACGCCGTGCGGGCGTTGTAGAGGGTCGAGGTCGTCTGGGCGAACTCCGAGTTCCCCCGCCGCCAGTGCCCATCCTCGTCCAGGTGCTCCACCAGGAACGTCCCGGCGCGCCGGGCGGCGTGGGCGAACACGTCGTCGCCCGTCTCCCGCCAGGCCGCCACCAGTCCGAACAGCACCTGGCCCGTGTTGAAGACGGCGGGCTCCCGGCCCTGCCCGAGCACGCCGCCCTGGACGGCGCCGCTGGGGAGCTGCACCTCAACCTCCCACCGCGCCGCCCGCAGGGCCCGCTCCCGGAGGTGCTCACGGCCGGCGCGGTGCGCGGCCATGAGGAGCGTGGGAATGAGGTACCCCGTGGTCTCCGGATAGGACGGCTGCCACCCCCGGGTTCCCAGGTAACGGATGTAGCGGAGGGAGTAGCCCCGGGCGAAGCCATCGTCGGGGCTCGCGTCGTGGGCCCGCACCAGCCAGTCCAGGGCCGCGTCCAGGTGCTCCTGGTCGGATCCCTCCCGGTGGTGGCGCCCACGTCCGAGGAATGCCTCCGTGCGGGGCACGATCCTCTCCCACCAGAACTCAGCCAGCATCCAGAAAACTCTCCACTGCTGCGGACGCGGACGGGAACCCGCCCGGTCAGAGGTTGATTACGGCGCCTTCCACCCCGACCACGTGCGCACCGAAGCCCAGCTTGAAACGGTGCAGCCCGAAGTGCGGATTCTCCGGCTCGCGAGCGCCGGCCGGCGCGCCGCCCATGTTGTACATCCGGACGCCGACCCGGCCGAGGGCCTCCATGACGCGAACGTGCATCCAGTGAGAAGCCGCCGCCGCATACCCGGCGGGCGTGGACCCGCCCTCCACATAGAACGACCGCTCCCCCGCCCAGATAACGGTAGCGGCGCAGAGGAGGGCATCGCCATCCAGCACCGCCCAGACGCTCCCTCCGAACCGGTCCTCGCCCGTCGGCACCAACGCCCCCGGATCCCATGCCGGGCCGAAGCCGTAGAGAGGCCGCCGGCGCCGCCGGGCTCTGCTCGCTGCACCCTCCTTGACGGCGCCCATCGCACGGATGGCCTCCCCCCCGTACAGCTCCTCGAATCTCCAGCCCGACCGGTCCCCCCGCGCCACCTTCCGCCGGTGACCGGCGGAGAGCGCGGACCGCTGGGCGTCGGCATCCCGGACCGGCACCCGGTACTCCCAGCGGCGACGGACGTCGCCGATCCCCTCCAGCGAGGCACCGGCGGCGTCGAAGGATTCGATCCGGACACGCCGCAGCCGCTCCCGGTCGAGCGCGGCGAGCAGTGCCGACATCAGCGAAGGGAGCGAGACGCCCGGCGCGCAGACCGGAACGCTGGGAAAGTGGACCTCACCCCGCATGAGGTGGAATCGCCTCCGGGCGTGGATCCCGAGCGCGATGGCGACACACCCTCCGGTGGCGGCATGACACCGAAGGTAGAGCGCCTCCCCTTGCACACCGGACGCGCGCAGACCGAGGATGGTGAGGAAGGGTCCGGCACCCAGGGACCCCAGATCGTCCACCCAGTCCGGGGGCTCGTCGCGGTAGGCCTGCCAGACGGGGTGCGTCATGCCGGCGGAAGACTCGACCCCGGGGCGGGCAGAGAGGGGGGTTGGAGATTCGGCATGAGGAATGGGATCATATGAAGTCCCGATGCGCAATGGGTGCGCACGTTCTCCCCTGCACCATCCAGCCGGCCAAGACCTGATGCTCAACGCCCTCCCGCTCGGAATCGTCGCCGCCGGCCTGGGGCTGCTCCTCTACGCCTACGTTGCGTATCCAGCCATTCTCTGGGCGCTGGCCCGTGCGCGGGGTGCCGCCCCCCTGCCGACCGCCGAACCCGATGTGTGGCCGTCGGTCTCCATCTGCGTCCCGGCCTACAACGAGGCGGGACAGATCCGGGAGCTGGTACACAGCCTGCTGGCCCTCGACTATCCCCGGGACCGGCTTCAGATCCTGGTGGCGTCCGACGCCTCGGACGACGGTACCGACGATATCGTGCGCGAGTACGCCGGCCGGGGCGTCGAACTGCTGCGGATCCCGGAACGGGGGGGGAAAAACCGGGCCGAGAACGAGGCGGCCCGGCACCTGCGGAATGAGATCATCGTGAACACCGACGCCTCGATCCGCATCCGACCCGACGCGCTCAAGGCGCTGGTGGCGGTCTTTCAGGATCCCGGGATCGGCTGCGCCTCGGGGCGGGATCTGAGCGTGGACCCCGGACACGAGGCCGCCAACGCCGGCGAGTCGGGGTACGTGGGGTACGAGATGTGGATCCGGGACCTGGAGACCCGGGTGGCGGGGATCATCGGGGCCTCCGGCTGCTTCTACGCCATCCGCCCGCACCTGCACCGTCTGCCCCTCCCCGAGTCACTCA
>JAVVFC010000181.1:0-5887 GCA_032250975.1 Longimicrobiales bacterium
ATGAGCGCTTCCTCTCCAGTCACCCGGCCGCGCCGCGCGGAGTCGTGCCCGACTCGGCGCTGGCGCGGGACGCGTGGCGCGTGTTCCGCATCATGGGCGAATTCGTGGAGGGGTTCGAGGCCCTGAGCAACCAGGGACCGTGCGTCTCCATCTTCGGGTCCGCCCGCACCTGGGGCACCGACCGGGAGTACCTGGCGTGCGTGGAGACGGCCCGCCGGCTCGGAGAGGCGGGTTTCGGCATCATCACCGGCGGTGGGCCGGGCATCATGGAGGCGGCCAACCAGGGGGCGCGGGAGGCCGGGGTGCCCTCCATCGGCTGCAACATCGAGCTTCCTTTCGAGCAGGGCAGCAATCAGTTCGTCGACATCGCCGTGGACTTCCGGTACTTCTTCGTCCGCAAGACGATGTTCGTGAAGTATGCCGACGCCTTCGTCATCTTTCCGGGCGGCTTCGGCACCATGGACGAGCTCTTCGAGGCGCTCACGCTCATCCAGACGGGCAAGATTCGCGACTTCCCGGTGGTCCTCTTCGGTACGGAGTACTGGAAGGGCCTGATCGACTGGATGAAGGGGACGCTGGTCCCGGCCCGGAAGATCGCCGCCGACGACCTCCGCATCTTCTGCATCACGGATGATCCGGAGGAGGTGGTGCGCCATGTGGTGGAGCGGTACCGGGTGCTCAACGGTCGGCTGCCGCGCCCGTGATCCGCGATCCGCTGGCTCTGGCCGCCCTGATCGCGGGGGCCACCGCGGCGGCGTTCTGGCTGGACCACCGCTTCCCCGCTCTGGGCCGCCTGGGCGCCTCGCTGATCGCCATCGTCCTGGGGGCGCTGCTCTCCAATTTCGGAGTGGTCCCGGTCGCCTCGCCGGTCTACGACCTGATCATGGGCCCGGTGACTTCGCTGGCCATCGCCTGGTTGCTGCTCTCGGTGAGCCTGGCGGACGTGCGGCGCGCCGGGAGGCGCATGCTGGCGGCGTACGCCCTGGCCGCGCTGGGCACCGCGGTGGGCGCCTTCACGGCCGCACTCCTCTTCGCCGGCGTTTTCGGGGACGACACCTGGCGCCTGGCCGGGGTGCTGACCGGGACCTTCACCGGCGGGTCGGTGAACTTCGTGGCGGTGGGGCGGGCGGTGGAGCTGCCGGAGGGTCTCTTTGCCGGAACCACCGCCGCGGACGCGCTCATCACGGGCGTCTGGATGGGCGCGTCGCTGTTGCTTCCCCTGTGGCTGGGGCGCTTCTACCCGGCGCCTCCGGCGGGTGTGGCCGCCCGCGCGGAGGGGTCCACCCCGGCCGGGAGGGTCGGGGACGCCGGCGCGGCGGACCCGGCTTCACCCCCCCCGCACGAGCGGTCCGGCCCCGGGCCCGTGGGCATGGGTCCTGCGGGCGCCACCGACCCGGAGGGGGTGCCGCACCCGTTCTTCCTTAAGGAGGCGGTCTCCACGCTCGACCTGGCGATCCTGGGCGCGGTGGGGGTGGGTCTGCTGCTGGCGGCCGAGTTCCTGGGGGCGCTGGTCCCGGCGGTCCCGTCCATCCTCTGGCTCACGACGCTGGCGTTGCTGGTGGGGCAGCTGCGCGGGATGAGCCGGCCCCGGGGCGCATTCCCCCTGGGGACGCTGGCGCTGCACTTCTTCTTCGTGGTCATCGGGATCCTATCCCGCGTCTCGGAGATTCTGCTGGTGGGCGTGGAGGTCTTCTGGCTCACGCTCGTGGTGGTGGCGGTGCACGGCGTGGTGGTCTACGGCGGGGGCCGCCTGGCGCGGCTGGACGTGGCGACGCTGACGGTGGCGTCGCAGGCGTCGGTCGGGGGGCCGTCGAGCGCGCTGGCGGTGGCCGTGTCGCGGGAGTGGCGGGGGCTGGTGCTTCCCGGGATCATCGTGGGCCTGCTGGGTTACGCCATCGGCAACTACCTGGGGGTCAGCCTGGCGCTCCTTGTAAGGGGCCTCGGAATCGGGCTATGATTGGGACCCCGGCCGTTCTGGCTGAACGGTCGTTCTGAAATCTCGACTGCCGGAGCCGGGCAGTCTTTTTTTCCCCGTCCAGCGGTCCGTGCGCCCCCGGGGTGCACCGGGACCGGCGGAGGAGGGACGTATGAGTGAAACACGGACCGAGGCGCCTCGGGGCTACGCCCCCGCCGGCAAGAACACCGGTGTGGTGAAGCCGAAGGGGACCGCGCGCATCCGGGCCCACGAAGGGCTCGAGACCATCGGCATCCGGGAGCGGAAGCCCGAGTGGCTCAAGGTCCGCTCTCCGGGGGGCGAGAACTACCTGCAGCTGAAGCGGATGATGCGGAGCAAGTCGCTCCACACCGTCTGCGAGGAGGCGGGCTGCCCCAACATCGGGGAGTGCTGGGAGGCGGGCACCGCCACCTTCATGATCCTGGGCGACGTCTGCACGCGGGCCTGCAAGTACTGCGGGGTGGCCCACGGCATGCCCACGGAGCTGGACCTCGACGAGCCCCGCCGGGTGGCGGACTCGTGCCTGGCCATGGGGCTCGAGCACGTGGTCATCACCAGCGTGAACCGGGATGAACTCCCGGACGGGGGCGCCGGCATCTACGCCGAGACCATCCGCCAGATCCGCGCACGGCTGCCGGAGTGCTCGGTCGAGGTGCTGATCCCCGATTTCAAGGGGGACGAGGCGGCCCTCGCCACCGTGCTGGAGGCCGAGCCGGCCATCCTGGGCCACAACCTCGAGACCGTGGACCGGCTTCACCCCGACGTCCGCCCCGGGGGGCGCTACTGGCGCTCGATCTCCTTTCTGGGCGCGTCCAAGAAGCTCGCCCCGCAGATCCTCACCAAGACGGGGATCATCCTGGGCATGGGGGAGGAGCCGGACGAGGTGCGGCAGGCCATGGCCGACCTGCGCGAGGCGGCGGTGGACATCCTGACGCTGGGACAGTACCTGCGGCCTTCCCCCATGCACATCCCGGTGGCGCGCTGGGTCACGCCCTCCGAGTTCGCGGAGTGGAAGCGGATCGGCGAGGAGGAGTACGGCTTCCGGCATGTGGAGTCGGGACCGCTGGTGCGGTCGTCGTACCACGCCAAGGAGCAGGCACGCGAGGTGGAGGCCGGGGGGCCGGGACGGATCCGGGACGTGATGGAGGCCGACGTGCCCGCCCCGGCCGAATTCCTCCCCACGCTGAACCTGGTCCAGCTCGAGATGGGCCGGGCCGGCGGAGCCGGAGGTTGAGGCGGTGAGCACAGATACGGCAGCGAGGACGGGCACCTCCGAGGAGAAGAGCGACGTGGACCTGCACGGGATCCGACCGGAGCGGGCGCTGGAGCTGATGGACGCCATGCTCCTCTACCGGCGCTTCGAGGAGAAGGCCGAGGAGGCCTATGCCATCGGCAAGATCGGGGGCTTCTGCCACCTGCACATCGGCCAGGAGGCCGCGGCGGCCGGCAGCATCCTCCCCCTGCGGGAGGACGACTACGCGATCAGCGCCTACCGCGAGCACACCCAGGCGCTGGCCAAGGGCGTCCCCCCCCGTGCGGTGATGGCGGAGCTCTTCGGGCGGGCGGACGGCACCTCGGGCGGGAAGGGCGGCTCCATGCACATCTTCGACGCGGGCCGCCGCTTCATGGGCGGGCACGGGATCGTGGGCGGGCAGGTGCCGCTGGCCGCCGGCATGGGGTGGAGCATCCGGTACCGCGGCGGAGACCAGGTGGTGGTGTGCTTCATGGGAGACGCCGCGGTCAACCAGGGCGCGTTCCACGAGGCGCTCAACATGTCCGCGGTCTGGGACCTCCCCGTCATCTACGTGGTCGAGAACAACGCCTATGGCATGGGCACCGCCTTCCACCGGGTATCCCGCACCGGGATCGACGAGAAGGCCGCCGCCTACGGCATCCCGACCCGGGTGCTGAACGGGCAGGACGTGCTGGAGACGTACGCGGCCTTCGAGGAGATGGCCGGGACGGTGCGCGACGGGGGCGGACCCCTGTTCGTGGACCTGCAGACGTACCGCTTCAAGGGCCACTCCATGTCGGATCCGGTCTCGGGCACCTACCGGAGCCGCGAGGAGGTGGAGGGCAAGATCGAGTCGGCGGATCCGATCCGGGTGCTGGCGGACCGCCTCCGCGAGGCGGGGCATCTGACGCAGGAGGCGCTGGAGGCGATGGACGCCCGCGCACGCGAGGCCGCCCAGGACGCCTTCGACGCGGCCGACGCCTCGCCGGCGCCCGATCCGGAGGCGCTCTACCGCAACGTCTATTCCGAGCTGAACCCCGACGGGCGCCTCTTCTTCGACGGCCTGGACCGTCCCGACTTCGCCCGCTGACGGAGACCCCGACGAGCCATGGCAGAGATCACGTATCGCGAGGCCCTCAACCAGGCCCTCCGGGAGGAGATGGCCCGGGACGAATCGGTCTTCCTGATGGGCGAGGAGGTGGCCGAGTACGACGGCGCCTACAAGGTATCCAAGGGGCTGCTGGCGGAGTTCGGCGAGCAGAGGGTGGTGGATTCCCCGATCAGCGAGCTGGGCTTCGCCGGTCTGGGTGTGGGGGCGGCCATGACCGGGCTGCGCCCCGTCATCGAGTTCATGACCTTCAACTTCTCCATCCTGGCGCTCGACCAGGTCATCAACCACGCCGCGAAGATGCTGTACATGTCCGATGGGCAGATCTCCTGTCCCATCGTCTTTCGCGGGCCGACCGGCGCCGCGCTGCAGCTCTCGGCCCAGCACTCGCAGGCGTGCGAGACCTACTATGTGCACGCGCCCGGCATCAAGCTCGTCACGCCCGCCACTCCGGCGGACGCCAAGGGGCTGCTGAAGGCGGCCATCCGGGACAACGACCCGGTGGCGTTCATGGAGGGCGAGCTGCTGTACAACTTCAAGGGCGAGGTCCCCGAGGACGACGACTTCGTCATTCCCCTGGGCGTGGCCGACGTGAAGCGGGAGGGCGAGGACGTCACGGTGCTCACGCACGGCAAGATGGTGCATGTGGCGCTGCAGGCCGCGCAGAAGATGGAGAAGGACGGCATCCACGCCGAGGTCGTGGACCTGCGCAGTCTCCGGCCGCTGGACGTGGACACGATCCTGGCCTCGGTGCGCAAGACCAACCGGGTGGTGTACCTCGAGGAGGGCTGGTCCTACGTGGGGGTGGGGGCCCAGATCGTCAGTCTGATCCAGGAGGAGGCCTTCGACCACCTGGACGCGCCCGTGCTGCGGGTGACGCAGGCGGACGTGCCCATGCCGTACGCGAAGAATCTCGAGCAGCTGGCCAAGCCCAGCGCCCAGCGGGTGGTGGAGGCGTGCGAGCGGGTGCTGTACCGGACTGTGTGAGGGACGTCCCGCACGCGGCGGGATTTCGTATGGAATCGTAATTCTGATTCTGTTCCACTGACTCCGCGTCGAGCGGGGTGGGACGCCACGAGGAAGAGCGCAAATGGCCACGAAGGTACACATGGAGGCCCTCTCCCCCACGATGGAGGAGGGGCAGATCGTCCGCTGGCTGAAGGAGGAGGGGGACGCGGTCGCCAACGGCGACATCCTGGCGGAGATCGAGACCGACAAGGCCACCATGGAACTGGTCGCCCGTGGCGACGGCATCCTGCGCGCCATCCTCCTGCCCGAGGGGGGCACGGCGCCCGTCGGCGAGGTGATCGGAGTGATCGGGGCCGAGGGGGAGGACATCTCCGCGCTGGTGAAGGACGCCGGGGCCGCGGATGGGGCGGCGAAGGACGCCGGGGCGGAGGGCCCGGAGGCGAAGGAGTCCGAGGAGCGTGCCGCTCCCTCGGATGCCGCCCCGTCGGAGGATGCCGGAGACGAGGGCGCCGGCGAGGCCGGAGCGGAGGCCGGAGAGGACGGGGACGCCCCCGCAGAGGCAGAGAGCCCCGCGGGCAGCGGCCGGGTGAAGGCCTCGCCGCTGGCCCGCCGCCTGGCCAGG